>JAYSPY010000010.1:0-69151 GCA_043721855.1 Pseudorhodobacter sp. | reverse complement strand
ACTTTTAATCAGTAGGTCTCGGGTTCGGATCCCGACCGGCTCACCAAACAAATCCAAAGCTCTTTGGCACGGCGTCCCGGTGACGCGGCCCCGTCATTGAGGTTTCGCATCCGCAGTGATACCACTGTCGCTATAGCCAGGCACCGAGGCCACATCGGCGCGTTTTACCGGAGGACACTGTCCTGTCTCATTCTGATCCTGCAACCGGGCTTCCCGTCGGTGCGCGCCCCTCACGTGTTACTGCCGCAGCCATTGCTGCCGCTGGTGGTGCCGAGGTGCTGACCAGCGAGCAATTGCTTGCCCATATCCTGGCCTCATTAGACGATGACAAGGCCGAAGAGGTGGTGCAGATTGACCTGCGCGGTCGGTCTGAAATGGCCGATTACATGGTCATATGTTCTGGCCGTTCCACGCGGCAAGTGGCGTCGATTTCCGAAAAGCTGGTTGACCGGCTGAAGGACGAAGATGGCCGCCTGTGCAAAATCGAAGGCAAAGAGACCGCCGATTGGGTGCTGATAGATGCGGGCGATGTTATCGTGCATGTGTTTCGCCCCGAAGTGCGTGATTTCTATCAGCTGGAAAAGATGTGGCTGCCCGGCGGCCATATGGGCGTGCGCGAAGAAGAATGAGGCTGCACATCTGTGCCGTAGGCCGGATGCGCGCCATTGATCCCGAGCGCAGGATTTTTGATGACTATGTGATGCGTTTCAACCGCACCGCCCGCCCTCTGGGGCTGGGGCCACTGACGGAGCACGAGGTTGAAGATCGTAAAGGTGGCGGCATGGCCACCGAGGCCGATCTTCTGGCCCGTGCCCTGCCCGCCGGTGCATGGATGGTCTCGATGGATGAACGCGGTGCCGTGTTGTCCAGCCCGGAATTTGCAACACAGCTTGTGAAATGGCGGAACGATGGCCGGCAGGATTTGGCCTTTGTGATCGGCGGCGCAGACGGCATCGCGCCCAGCTTGCGTGCACGCGCCGACGCCAGCCTGTCATTTGGCCGCATGGTTTGGCCGCATATGCTGGTGCGGGTGATGCTGGCCGAACAGCTGTACCGCGCGGCGACGATTCTGGGCGGCGGGCCGTATCACCGCGCGTGATAGCAAGGATTGCCCCAACCGCCCCCACAGCGTAAAACGCAGTCAACGCCATGAAGGGCCACGCCATGACCATACCAAAACCCGTAGTCCTGTGTATTCTTGATGGCTGGGGCCTGCGGGAAGATACCTTTGCCAATGCCCCCGCACTGGCCCATACCCCAAATTTTGATCGCATCATGGCGACTTGCCCGAACGCGCAACTGATCACCCATGGCCCTGATGTCGGCCTGCCAACCGGGCAAATGGGCAATTCCGAGGTGGGGCACACGAATATAGGCGCTGGCCGTGTGGTGGCGATGGATCTGGGCGCGATTGATCTGGCGATTGAAACCGGCAATTTCGCAAAAAATCCGGCGCTTTTGGCCTTTATAGACACTATGAAAGCCACGGGTGGCACTGCACATTTGATCGGCGTTATCTCTGATGGCGGCGTGCACGGCCATATCAGCCACGTCATCGCCGCCATGCGCGCCGTGACGGCAGCAGGCGTTCCCGTTGCCCTGCACGCCATCACCGATGGCCGTGATGTGGCCCCAACCTCAGTGGCAAAATACGCAACCTGGCTCGCCGAAGGCATGCCGGACGGCGCGCGCGTCGCGTCTGTTATCGGCAGATACTGGGCCATGGACCGTGATAATCGCTGGGACAGGGTCGAATTGGCTTATCTTGCCATGGCTGACGGCAAAGGATATCGCGCGGCGACGGTGGCAGATGCCATCGCGGCCGCCACAGCGCGCGGCGAAACCGATGAGTTTATTGCAGCAACGGTGATTGGCACCTATGAAGGCATCAAGGATGGCGACGGCCTGTTTTGCCTTAATTTTCGCGCCGATCGTGCGCGGGAAATTCTGTCCGCCCTGGCCGATCCCGGCTTTTCCGCCTTCACAACTGCCCGCCGCCCGCAATTAGCCGCTTGCCTCGGCATGGTCGATTATTCCGCCGCACATAACGCCTACATGACGGCCGCCTACCCGAAGCCGATCTTGGAAAATACCATCGGCGAATGGGTGGCCAAACACGGCAAAAGCCAATTCCGGCTGGCGGAAACCGAAAAATACCCGCATGTCACGTTCTTTCTGAACGGCGGGCGCGAGTTGCCTGAATCTGGCGAAAGCCGCTACATGGCGCAGTCACCCAAGGTGGCGACTTATGATTTGCAACCCGAAATGTCCGCCCCCGAAGTGACCGATCATTTTGTCGGGGCTATCGAACATGGTTATGATCTGATCGTCGTCAACTATGCCAACCCCGATATGGTCGGCCACACTGGCGATCTTGCCGCTGCCATTGCCGCTTGCGAAGCTGTCGATTTGGGCCTTGGCAGGGTCTTGATAGCGCTGCAAAAAGCCGGCGGCGCGATGATTGTCACCGCGGATCATGGCAACTGTGAAACCATGATTGACCCTGTCACCGGCGGTCCGCATACGGCGCACACCACCAATCCGGTCCCGGTGGTTTTGGTGGGTGGTCCGCCAAATGCCCAGCTAAAATCAGGCCGTCTGGCCGACCTGGCCCCATCCTTGCTGCACTTGATGGGGCTGCCCAAACCACCCGAGATGACCGGCGAAAGCCTGATCGTTTGATACGGTTTGCCGCCATTGTGCTTGTTGTTGCCACATGCGCCAGCCCCGGCGCGTCTGAGACCGTGGCCGAACAAGCCGCCCGCGCCTCTGCCAATCTGTCCACAGCCGTCACGGCGTTAAACGATGCCACATCCGCCAAAGATCAGGTATCCGCCCTTAGCCAAACCATCCACGCCTACGAGTTGGGGCTTGATGCCCTGCGCGAAGCCTTGCGACAGGCCAGCATCCGCGAAGCCGCCCTGACCCTTGAATACGCCGCAAAACGCGACCGCGTGGCCAAGCTGATATCTGCGCTGATGCAGATCGAAGCCAATCCCGGCCCGTTGTTGTTGCTGCACCCGGCGGGCGCGTTGGGCACCGCGCGGTCTGCCATGTTGCTGGCCGATGTCACCCCCGCCCTTCAGGAGCAGGCAGAAACCTTGCGCCAGGACCTGACCGAACTGAACCAACTGCGCAGCTTGCAGTTGGGTGCCGGTGAAAAGCTGACGGCTGGGTTATCAGCGGCGCAATCCGCCCGCACCGCCCTTTCCAAGGCCATTTCAGACCGCACCGATTTGCCCAAACGCTTTACCGAAGACCAAAACACCCTGCTGGGCCTGCTCGAAAGCTCTGACACCCTTGACGCCTTTGCCTCCGGCCTGACGATGAAAGCTGACGATACCGGCAGTATCCGCACGTTTGCCTCTGCCAAGGGCACGCTTCCGTTGCCGGTGCTGGGCACAGTTCTGCGCCGGGGAGACGAGCCTGATGCAACCGGCACGGTCCGACCCGGCATATCGCTTGCCACTCGGCCTTTGGCGCTTGTCACGGCGCCGTGGCCCGCGACCATCCGTTTTCACGGCCTTTTGTTGGACTACGGAAATGTGATGATACTTGAACCCGGCAACGGCTATCTTCTGATATTAGCCGGGATGCAGACGATTTACGGCGAACTTGGCGAAGTTGTTGCAGCAGGCGCACCTTTGGGGCTAATGGGCGGACAAGAGGCTGGCGTGAAGGACTTTCTAATCTCGACCCAAGAAGGCGGTGGTGCCCAAGCCACAGAAACGCTCTACATAGAGCTTAGACAAGGTGCCACGCCGGTCGATCCGGAGACATGGTTCGCCACAGCACAAAACTAGTTATTCAGCAGGGAAAACGCGTTGATGAAAAAGTATGCATTGGTTGGTTTGGGCGGCACGCTTGCAGGCGCGTTGATCGCCACACAAGTGGCCGGCCCGCTGATCGCCCAAGAGGCAACCAAAAGCTCGTCTGTCTATGAACAGCTTGATCTTTTTGGTGATATTTTTGAACGCATCCGCGCGCAATATGTCGAACCTGTCGATAGCGAAAAGCTGATCGAGGCCGCAATCAATGGCATGCTGACCTCGCTGGACCCACATTCAAGCTATCTGAACGTCAAAGATTTTGATGACATGCAGGTGCAAACCCATGGCGAATTTGGCGGGCTTGGCATCGAGGTGACCCAGGAAGAAGGCTTTATCAAAGTCGTCTCACCCATGGATGGCACCCCGGCCGATAAAGCGGGTATTCAGGCCGGCGATTTCATCACGCATGTAAATGGCGAATCCGTGCAGGGCCTGATGCTGGACGCTGCGGTGGAATTGATGCGCGGCCCGATTGGATCTGAAATCATTGTCACTGTGGTGCGCGAAGGCACGCCAGACCCGTTTGACGTGTCAATGATCCGCGACACCATCAAACTTGTGGCCGTCAAAGGCAAAACAGTTGGCAACACCGTTGTTCTGCGGATGAGCACCTTCAACGATCAGACCTATATCGGGCTTGAATCCGAGATAAAGAAACAGGTCGAGGCGTTGGGCGGCCCGGACAAGGTTGACGGCTATGTTCTGGATTTGCGCAACAACCCCGGCGGGTTGTTGAATCAGGCGATCATGGTTTCAGACGCTTTCCTTGATAAGGGTGAAATCGTTTCCACCCGTGGCCGCGATTCCAGCAAGAGCGAACGGTTTAACGCCAAAAAAGGTGATCTGACCGGCGGCAAACCGATGGTGGTGCTGATCAATGGCGGCTCTGCCTCGGCCTCTGAAATTGTGGCGGGCGCACTGCAAGACCAGCGTCGCGCGATCGTTGTGGGAACAAAAAGCTTTGGCAAGGGCTCGGTGCAGACTTTGGTGCCGCTTAAGGGCGACGGGGCCATGCGCCTGACGACAGCGCGATACTACACCCCGTCAGGTCGGTCTATTCAAGCGCTGGGTGTGGCGCCGGATATTGTGGTCAATCAGCCGATTGTCGCACCGGTTGATCCCAATGCCCCCGTGGTCGTGGAACCAAAGCAGCGGTCAGAAGCCGATCTTCGAGGCATCATCAGCAATGATTCGATGACCGAGGAAGAACGCAAACTGCTGGAGGAAGAACGCGCCAAGGCCGAAGAAACCGCCAAGCTGCGCGACGAAGATTATCAACTGGCCTACGCGGTTGATATCTTGAAAGGTCTGTCCGCGATTGAACCAAAGCCTTGATCAACAGGTGGGGGCTACGCCAATAGTGTAGTCCCGCCAACTGGAAACCGCGATGTCACCAGATCCTGAAACCCTGCCCTACCGGCCTTGTGTGGGTGTCATGCTGATCAACGCCGATGGCCTTATCTTTGCGGCGCAGCGTATCGACAGCACATCCCCCGCCTGGCAAATGCCGCAAGGTGGCATCGACGCGGGCGAAAAGCCCCGCGACGCCGCGCTGCGTGAACTTAGGGAAGAAACCGGTATCCGCGCAGACCAGGTCAGCTTTCTTGCAAAAACCGAAGGCTGGGTCACCTATGACCTGCCGCCAGATTTGTTGGGCAAGGTCTGGGGCGGCAAATACCGCGGGCAACGGCAAAAGTGGTTTTTGTATCGCTATCTTGGCCGCGATGATCAGGTGCAAATCGCCACCGATCACCCGGAATTTTCGACATGGCGCTGGATCGGCGCGGCTGACATGATCGCCAGCATCGTGCCTTTCAAACGCGCGGTGTATGAAACCGTCGTTGCCACTTTTCGCGGCAATCTGGCCTGATCAGGCACGCGCAAACTGTGCATCCGCCAACATATCGCGCACCATCGGAATAACCCGCTCGCCGTACAGCCGGATGCTTTTCATCATAGCCCCATGCGGCATCGGCCCGCTGGAATATTTCATGTCAAACCGGGCAAGTCCCAGCGTGCGCACCGTCGCCGCAATCTTGCGCGCCACAGTTTCAGGCGCTCCGACATAAAGCGATCCCTGCGCAATCTCATTCATAAAGCGCTCCCGCGTGACTGGCGGCCAGCCACGTTCACCGCCAATTTTATCGTGTAACACTTTGTAATGCGGCCAGTTTTGATCCATCGCCGCTTCATCTGTATCCGCAATATGGCCCGGCGAATGCACGCCGATTGGCCGGACAGGGCGGCTCATCTGCGCCGTCGCCCGGTGATAAAGATCAACATAAGGCTTAAACCGCGCCGGATCGCCACCAATAATCGCAAACATCATCGGCAGATCATGCCGCACGGCGCGCACAACCGATTCCGGACTGCCGCCAACACCAACCCATGCCTCAAGGCCGCCCACCCCCAATGTCGGATAGACCTTCTGCCGCGTCAGCCCTGCGCGCGTCTTACCCGACCATGTGATTTCATCTTTCTGCAAAAGCTGCACGAACAGATCCAGCTTTTCTTCAAACAACAGATCATAGTCTTCCAGTTTTTGCCCAAAAAGCGGGAAGCTTTCTGTAAATGACCCGCGCCCCAGAACCACCTCTGCCCGCCCGTTGGTGATGGCGTTCAGCGTTGAGAACCGCTGAAACACCCGAACCGGATCATCCGAGCTTAAAACGGTCACTGCCGACCCTACCTTGATGCGACTGGTCCGCGCGCCAATCGCCGCCAGCACCACCTCTGGCGATGATATCGCGAAATCGACCCGGTGATGTTCACCCAGGCCAATGAAATCAATGCCCACACTATCTGCCAAAACGCCTTGGTCTACCACATCGCGCAACACCTGATCATGCGCAAGAAGTGTGCCGTCCACACCCAGCGTGACATCGCCAAACGTGTCTATTCCAAGTGAAACGTCAGAAATCATGATGCACCTTTTGCCCAAACTACACCGCTGAATATAGGCGGCACCTGCACCGATGTAACCCGCATCAGTCGCGCATTTTCACACAGTCACCCCCACTTTCGCAGCGCCTGCCGCCCTGCATTCCCAAAACCACCCGGCGGAAAATACCGCCCGCATGCGCGGTTGCCCGCCGTTTCTGTGGACCTATGCAACCAAATCCTGTTTGCTGCGTTTAACAATACGATGAGGGCAGAACTTTGCCGGAAATGAACGAGGTAACACATGAATAAATTTCTTTTGATCCTGCCAATGGTCGCAAGCCTTGCCGCCTGCGAAACCCTGGAACAGCGCCAGCTGACCGGCACTTTGGCCGGTGCCGCTATCGGCGCTTCTGTCTCCAACAGGGATGACAAAGCAAAGGGCGTCATCATCGGCGGTCTGGCTGGCCTTGCAGCGGGCACCCTGATCGGTGGCCGTGATACCCAAGGTCGCTGCCTGTATCAACGCCCGGATGGCACCAGATACTACGCCTCCTGCTAACAAAATATCAAACCGCCCCGTCACTATGCGGGGCGGTTTCACCCGGTTGGTCAGTACACCACCACCGACCGGATGCTTTCACCCGAATGCATCAGATCAAAGCCCTTGTTGATGTCTTCCAGCTTCAGGGTGTGGGTGATCATCGGATCAATCTCGATCTTGCCATCCATATACCAATCCACAATCCGTGGCACATCGGTACGACCGCGCGCGCCGCCAAAAGCGGTGCCTTTCCAAACCCGCCCCGTGACCAACTGGAACGGTCGGGTTTCTATCACCGCGCCTGCCGGAGCGACGCCAATCACCACAGACACCCCCCACCCCCGGTGCGTACATTCCAGCGCATCGCGCATCACCTTCACATTGCCGGTGCAATCAAACGAATAATCTGCGCCGCCGATCTGGTCGAACGGCGTTTTCGTCAGATCCACAATCGCCTGCACGACCGATCCGGAAATTTCCTTCGGGTTCACGAAATGGGTCATGCCAAACCGCGTCCCCCACCCCTTTTTATCGTTGTTCAGATCAACCCCGATGATCATATCGGCCCCTGCCAACCGCAGGCCCTGGATCACATTCAACCCGATGCCGCCAAGACCAAACACCACCGCCTTGGCACCAATTTCCACCTTCGCTGTGTTGATCACCGCGCCAATACCCGTGGTCACCCCGCAGCCGATGTAGCAGATCTTGTCAAATGGCGCGTCGGTCCGCACCTTGGCCAGCGCAATTTCCGGCACCACCGTGTGGTTCGCAAAGGTCGAGCAGCCCATATAATGATAGATCGGCGTGCCATCCAGCATGGAAAACCGGCTTGTGCCGTCGGGCATCAATCCTTGGCCCTGTGTCGCGCGTATTGCCGTGCACAAGTTGGTTTTTTGGCTAAGGCAACTTGGGCAAGTCCGGCATTCCGGCGTATAAAGCGGGATCACATGATCCCCCACTTTCAGGCTGGTTACCCCCGGCCCGCAGGCAATCACCACACCCGCACCTTCATGCCCCAAAATTGCGGGAAACAGCCCTTCGGGGTCGGCCCCGGACAGCGTAAATTCATCGGTATGACAAATGCCGGTTGCTTTGATTTCTACCAGAACCTCCCCAAACTTTGGGTCAGCCAAATTTACTTCCATAATTTCAAGCGGCTTTCCGGCGGCAATGGCAACGGCGGCGCGTGTGCGCATGATATGGTTCCTCCCCTATGAATTTTCTCAAAACTGTGCGATACTGAAGGAAATTGCAACGCGGGAAACGATTCATTATGTCCACAATCGCCCAACTCCCCCGATACGCTGCTGCAGCCCTGCTGCTGGGCCTCGCCGCCTGTAATCTCGCGCTCCCCGAGCCTCCGCCGACCGCCGCGCCAACCGCCTGCGGTGCGCCTGCTCTGCAAGGCCTTGTCGGGCAAGACGCCGCCGTTCTGCGCGCTATGACGTTCGCGGTTCAGGTTCGCATCATCCGCCCCGGCGATATGGTCACTGAAGATTACAGCGAACAACGGCTGAACATCGAGGTTGACGCAAACGAAAAGATCAGCCGCGTTTATTGCGGCTGATCATTGGTTTTACGACGTTTGATTTCAGAGCTGATACTTCGAATGGCAATCTTTGCAGGCGCCGCCAACCGCGGCGATACCCGCCTGTAAAGCCTCAAGTGTCGTTGCATCCAGCGCCCCGGCAGCCTTGGCCAAGCCATCAGCCTTGGTCAGGAAATCGTCCCAATTGGTCCAGATATCCGGCTTTGCCTTTGATTCGGCGTCGGTGCCCTGCGGCTCAAAGGTTGCTGGTATCTTGCCCGCCGCGGCAACAATCGCGGCTTTTGCCGCTTCAGCTGCTGCAGCGTCAAACGCGGTCTTGCCGCCCGCCATGTCACCCAGAACTTTCATATTCATCCCGTTCGTCCCCATCAAGGTTTGCCGTGCTACGGCATCGGGGTCGGTGGACTTTCCGGCAAACACAACACCCGCACTCAAGACAAATCCGGCGACAAGGGCTTTGGTCAAAAATTTCATGCTGGCTCTCCTGCTGTAAAATCAATTCAGTATAGGCGCGGCATTGTGTCGCAAAAGTAAAGGTTTTTCTGACATCATGATGATCACAGCGGCGTCATCGCCGCTCGCGTGTTCTTTGCACGCCTTCGGGATACAGGGCGCGGCAGCGCAAAATTGGCCGCCGTGTCAGGTTGAAAAATCCGTTCAAATCTGGTAAACAAGACTTATGAAGCAATTAGAAATCAATATCTTAAACAGTGTAACACAGGTGTTACAGCTAACCTCGCAAGTCATCCATGACCCGCACCAGCTCCGCTGAAATCCCCGGCTCAGACAAAGCATGTCCCGCCATAGGAACCATCCGAAGCACAGATTTTTCCCATCCATCCGCCAATTTCCATGCCGAAACCGGCGGACAAATCATATCATACCTACCCTGAATAATCGCTGCCGGAATATGCTCGATCCGGCTTCTTTCCCGCAAAATCCAACCATCTGTTTGCAGAAATCCGCCGTTCTGAAAATAATGGTTTTCCAGCCGCGAAAACGCCCGCGCATATTCTGCCGGGCTTTCGCCAATCGGCCCCTCATTGGAAACCGAAGCCAGCGCATTTTCCCAGTTTGCCCAAGTGCGCCCGAACCGGGTTTCTTCCATCAGATTGCCGGAAAACAGCCGCCGATTGTAAGCCGCGATCAGATTGCTCCGCTCCGCCTGCGGGATCGGGTTCACAAACCGCGACCACAATTCCGGAAAGAACGCCCCCGCCCCGCCGCCATAAAACCAATCGAGTTCCGCTTTTGTCATCAAAAACACGCCGCGCAACACCAGATGCAGCACGCGCGACGGATGCGAAATGGCATAAACCAACGCCAGCGTCGCCCCCCAGCTGCCCCCAAAAACGATGAGCCGGTCAATGCCCAGCACCACCCGGATCGCCTCTATATCCTGCACCAGATGCCAGGTCGTGTTTTCTTCGATGCTGGCATGTGGTCGCGACCGCCCGCAACCGCGCTGATCAAACAGCACGATTCTAAACACCTCGGGATCGAAATATCGCCGCATCGCGGGGCTGCACCCGCCGCCCGGCCCGCCGTGCAGCACGATCACCGGGATGCCCATCGGATTGCCGCATTGTTCGACATAAATCCGGTGCCCGCCGCCAACCTCCATCACACGCTGATCGAACGGTTCGATCGGCGGATACAAAAATTCAACTGCGCGCTTTTGGCCTGATCTATGATCCATATTTTCCTATATAGACTTACAACGGGCGTCCGGCTATGGCCGAAACGAGAGGACACCACCATGAATGCCGCGTCAACCGTCGATCCTGCCGAGGTTGCCAAGTTCGAGGCTATGGCCGCAGAATGGTGGGATCCGAACGGCAAATTCAAGCCGCTGCACATGTTGAACCCCTGCCGGTTGGATTACATCACATCGCAGATTGCGTCTGAATTTGACCGCGATCTATCTGCCAGGTTGCCGTTCACGGGCCTGCGTATCCTGGATATCGGCTGCGGCGGCGGTTTGCTGTCCGAACCGATGGCGCGGCTAGGGGCCAGCGTGGTCGGCGCCGATCCGGCCACGCGCAACATCCCCGTGGCGCAACTGCATGCCGAACAATCCGGGCTCACGATTGACTACCGCCTGACCACCGCCGAAGACCTGGCCGCCGCGGGCGAGCGGTTTGATGTGGTTTTGAATATGGAAGTGGTCGAACACGTGCCGGACCCGCAATCATTTCTGACCGCCTGTCAGATGTTATTGAAACCGGGGGGCTTGATGATTTGTTCCACCCTGAACCGAAATGCCAAAAGCTTTGGCATGGCCATTGTCGGCGCGGAATGGGTGATGCGCTGGCTGCCCAAGGGCACCCATGATTGGCGCAAATTTATTACGCCGGATGAATTGGCAGATTTTATCACCAAAGCGGGGCTTGACCCTGTGGACCGCAAGGGAATGGTGTTCAATCCGATTGCTTGGTCATGGAGCCTGTCTGCGCGCGATTTGTCGGTCAATTATGTGACCACAAGTGTGAAACGCTGATCAGATATCCTTCATCAACCGCAGCGCGTCATAAATCGCAGCATGGGTATTGCGCGCCTCGACCGCATCACCGATGCGGAACAGTTGAAACCCCGCCGGCCCGCCATTCAGGGTTTGCGGGCGGCCGTCAATCAGCGCCTCGTAATCCACCGCACCAAGGTTTGACGACAGGGGCTTCAGGTCGAAATAGATGCCCGCCAGCGGCTGAGTGCCGTGATTGACGACGATCTGATCAAAGTGCCGCTCCTTTGTCAGGTCCATATAATCGCTGCCAATCGTGGCCCGCAATTGGTTGCCATCACGCGCAACGCCGCGCAGGCGGTAGGTGACAGTGAAGGTCACGTTTTTATCCTGCAAGGCGCGCATATAGGGCACCAGATTCATCGCCATCACATCCGGGGCAAAGCTGCGATCCGGGGTCATGATTTCCACCTGCGCGCCCGCTTCGGCCAAAAGCTGCGCCGCTTGTAAGGCCGCGTGATCGCCAGCATCATCATATAGCAACACGTTTGATCCGGGTTTTACATCGCCTGACAGAATGTCCCATGCCGTGACAACAAGATCATTTCCAGTCTCTAACATGGCGGAATCTGGCATACCACCTGTGGCAATGATCACCACATCCGGGGAAAGCGCGATGACATCAGCCACGTCTGCATAGGTGTTGAAACGAAACTCCACCCCTTGCGCTGCACATTGTGCCATGCGCCAGTCAACAATGCCAATCATCTCGCGGCGGCGCGGACTTTGCGCGGTCAGGCGAATTTGCCCGCCGGGATTTGGGGCAGCCTCTAACACTGTAACCGAATGCCCGCGCAAAGCAGCGACGCGCGCAGCCTCCAGCCCCGCCGGACCTGCACCGATGATGACCACTTTTTTAGACACTAAAGCAGCGGAAATGTCATGTGGCATGGTTTCTTCGCGCCCCGTCGCCGGGTTGTGAATGCACAAGGCCATGCCGCCTTGATAGATGCGATCAAGGCAATAGGTGGCCCCTACGCAGGGACGAATATCCTTTTCGCGGCCCTCGATGATTTTGCGGACAATATGGGGGTCCGCCATATGCGCGCGGGTCATGCCCACCATATCCAGCTGCCCCGTGGCGATGGCATGACGCGCGGTTGCAACGTCTGCAATCCTAGCGGCATGAAAGGTGGGCAGGCCAACCTCGGCCCGGATACGGCTTGCAAAATCAAGATGCGGTGCGGATTTCATGCCTTGGATCGGGATCACATCCGTCATGGCAGGATCTGTGAAGATGCGGCCCTTGATGATGTTCAGGAAATCGACAAGACCTGAATCGCGGAACAGTTTGCCAATCTCGATCCCTTCATCGACACTGATACCGCCTTTTGCCGCCTCATCAGCGGTGTAGCGCACGCCCAGCAAAAACTTCTCACCCACCCGTTTGCGGCAGGCGGCCAGCACATCCATGGCAAAGCGAGCGCGGTTCTCGAAACTGCCACCATAGGGGGCTGCAAGCGCATTGGTCAGCGGTGACATGAACTGATCCATCAAATGGCCATAACATTCAAATTCAACGCCATCTAATCCGGCGGCCTGCATCCGCTCGGTGGCATCTGCGTAATCTTCGATGATGCGGGCGATATCCCAATCCTCGATCACTTTTGGAAAGGCGCGGTGGGCCGGTTCGCGCGCAGGGCCAGCGGCCACCACAGGCAGCCAATCGCCCTTGTCCCACCGGGTGCGACGGCCAAGATGGGTAAGCTGAATCATCACCGCAGCGCCGTGTTCGTGGCAATCATCGGCAAGGCGTTTCATCCAGCCAACCACCTCATCCTTGTAGGCGAGAATGTTGTTGAACACGGGCGGACTATCGCGCGAAACGGCGGCTGACCCGGCGGTCATCGTTAGCGCCACACCGGCCTTGGCGCGTTCCAGATGGTAAAGCCGGTAGCGATCCTTCGGCATGCCATCTTCGGGATAGGCGGGTTCATGGCTGGTGGTCATGATCCGGTTTTTCAGCGTCAGGTGTTTTAGCTGAAAAGGCTGCAAAAGCGGATCGGTTGACATGGCTTTCCCCGTGGGGTGCCTTTACGTTTTCAACGGCACCGTTCTGGCAGCATGCATCCGGCTTTGGCGGGCCAGATGCAAGATCGTTTTATTCTGCCACAAGCAGCGTGCTGGCTTTAGGTCGTTTTGGCCCAACCTGCGCCTCTAGCCCACCGATCCGCGCTTCCAGTGCGTTCAACTCGGCCCGGCCCGTGGCGATGCGTTCGGCCAGTATTGACGCATCGGGTGCCTCTGGTTCAGCCTCTTTCTTGCCGATAAAGCGACCAAAAATCCAGCCAAGAACGTGCGATATATCGTCCATGATCAAGAAGAACGACGGTACAATCACAAGGCTCAGCACGGTCGACACGATGATGCCGCCAATCACCGCGATGGCCATTGGCGCGCGGAACGACCCGCCTTCACCAGCGCCCATCGCCGACGGCAACATGCCCGCAGACATCGCAATCGAGGTCATCACGATGGGACGTGCGCGTTTGTGGCCAGCCTCAACGATCGCCTCCAACCTGCCCATGCCTTGATGCATCATCTCGATCGCGAAATCGACCAACAGAATGGCGTTTTTGGTGACGATCCCCATCAGCATCAAGATGCCAATCAAAACCGGCATGGATACCGCATTGCCGGTGATAATCAGCGCCGCCGCCACACCGCCAATCGCCAGCGGCAGTGAAAAGAGAATGGTGAAAGGCTGGATTACCGACTTGAACAGCAAAATCAGCACAGTCAGCACCAACATCAGGCCCATGATCATGGCATTGCCAAAACTGACGTTCAGCTCTGCCTGAATTTCAGCATCGCCAGCCTCTGCCACCCGCACCGATGCGGGCAATTCAACCGAGTCGGTAATTTCCTTGAACCGCGCAGTGGCCGTGCCAAGCGCCACCCCAACCGGCAAATTGGCCCCTATCGTGGCACGGCGTTCGCGGTTCAACCGGTCTACCGTGCTTGGACCCTCGCCGATGGTGATTTCGGCCACCGCGCTTAGCGGAACCGTGGCCCCCGTGGCGGTGGTGATTTTCAGGGCTGCCAAACGCCCCAGATCAGCCCGCGCATCATCATTCAGTCGCACGCGCACCGGTATCTGGCGACCATCAAGCGACACTTTCGCAAGGGCCGCATCAATATCGCCGATGGTAGCGACCCGCACAACAGAGGCAATCTGTTGCGCCGTGATGCCAAGACGAGCGGCCTCTTCCGGGCGGGGTTTGATCTGCACTTCGGGGCGGGGCAACGCACCTGACGCAGCAACCCCTGCCAGCAACGGATCGCCACGCAGCGCCGATTCCAGACGCCCAACTGCAGTATTCAGATCCGCCTCGTTCGACGACAGGATAGAAAAGGAAATGTCCCGTTCACCCCGGTCATTCAGCTTGAATGCACGCACATCGGGCACATCCGCCAATAGAGCAAAAATCGTCGCCTCGATCTGGTTCTGCGGTATCACTCGGCCTTCAGTCGGAACCTTGGGCAGGTACGGACCGATCCACGGAATCGACTGGCCAAGATTGCTGAATTTATGGATCAGCGAATGGTCAAGTTTGGCCAACAAAACGGTTATGCTGGCGCGGCGAATGTCACGCTCACCCGTGGGGGATGCCCCGCCAAGCACAAAGACATTTTCAACCCCTTCAAGGTCTTTGATCTTGGCAACAATGGCTTTCGTGCTGGTGTCAGTATCGGCTAGGGTCGATCCGGGTGGCAATTCCACGCTGATGGCAATCCGGCTGACATCATCCGGCGGAATGAAACTGCCGGGTATCTGCAGCATGAAATAAATTGACACAGCAAGCACACCAAGAGCCGCGACCAGCGTCATGTAATATTTGCCAAGCTTCATGCCGAACGGCAGCCTGATGGTTTTGGTGCTGGATTTCACAAATCGCAAATAGCTGCGCATGATCCAACCATCTTTCTGGTCTTCTTCATGGGCATCTTTGCTGCGCATTAAATAGGCTGCCATCATGGGGGTGATCAGGCGGGCCACCAAAAGACTGAACAGCACGGCAATGGCCACGGTCAGGCCAAATTGTCGGAAATACTGACCAGGTATGCCAGGCATGAACGACACCGGCACGAAAACCGCGACGATGGTGAACGTGGTGGCAATTACCGCCAAACCAATTTCATCAGCCGCCTCTATCGCGGCACGGTAAGGCGTTTTCCCCATTCGGATATGGCGCGCGATATTTTCGATCTCGACAATCGCATCATCGACCAAGATGCCCGTCGCCAGCGTGATCGCCAAAAAGCTGATCAGGTTTAGCGAAAAACCAAGCAGGTCCATCACCCAAAAGGTAGGAACCGCTGACAGCGGCAAAGCCAACGCTGATATCAACGTGGCACGCCAGTTTTTCAGAAAGGCAAATACCACAAGAATCGCAAGAATGGCACCTTCGACAAGGGTGGTCAGGGCAGCTTCGTAGTTTCCATAAGTAAAGAACACGGTGTCATCAACCGGCGTGATCAAGACATCGGGATACCGCTTGCGGATGGTCGTCAGGCCCTCGGTCACTACTTCGGCAACCGACACTTCCGACGATCCTTTGGCGCGAAACACAGCCATTGTCACAACCTGTTCGCCATTAAAGCGCGAAAACGACCGCAGCTCTTCGTAGGTATCCAGCACGCGACCAAGGTCAGACAGCCGCACATGGCGGCCCGATGGCAAGGCAATGGTGGTGCTGGCCAAACCACGCACCGTGGATGCATCACCCAAAGTGCGGATCGCCTGTTCACCAGTGCCAATTTCGCTGCGACCGGCGCCTTGGTTGGTGTTGGTGGCGCTTAACTGGCTGCTGACCGATTGCGCGGTTATCCCGAAACTGTCCAGCCGCACCGGATCAAGTTCGACCCGAATTTCACGGTCTGCACCGCCATAGCGGTCTACCCGGCCCACACCGGGGCGGCCCTGAAGGCTGCGTGTGATCTTGTCGTCAACAAACCAGGACAGTTCTTCAATCGACATATTGGGTGATGATACGGCATAGCTAAGGATCGCCTGACCCTCAACGTCAATCCGTGTGACGATCGGCGTCTCCACTCCGCCAGGCAGGTTGCCGCGGATCTGGTCAATCGCATCCTTGGCGTCTTGCACGGCCTTGTCGGTTGGCACCGTCATGTTGAATTCGGCCGCAGTGGTTGAAACGCCATCTGTCACGGTAGACGTTACATTTTTGACCCCGGTCAATCCGGCCAGCGCGTCTTCAATCTTTTTGGTAACCTGCGCTTCAAGCTCTGCCGGGGCCGCACCAGATTGAGCGACCGTAACAGCAACCAACGGCACATCAATATTGGGAAACCGCGTGATCGGCATGCCATTGAACGATTGCCATCCAATCACCATCAAAATGATGAATGCCAATATGGGCGCTATCGGATTGCGGATTGACCAGGCTGAAAAGTTCATCTGCAAATGCCTCTAGTTTGTTTCAACCTGCGCCAGAACCGGATTGATGTGATCGCCATCGCGCACAAAGGCCGCAGCCTTGGTTACGATAAGATCACCCGGAACCACGCCCGATGTAATTTCAACCAAGCCGCCATCCCGAATGCCGGTCACAACAGGCACCCGTTCGACAAGGCCGTCGCGCACCCGCATCACTGTTGTGCCATCCGCGCTGGAGCCGACTGCCGTCACAGGCACCGCAATGGTTTTGCGCGCGGCGATCAAAACAACTGCATCAACAAACATGCCCGACCTGACCAGGTCTGGCCTGTCCAGCGTTATGCGCACACGACCAAGCCGCGATGTGGCATCTATCGTAGGTTCGACAAGTCGGACGGTCCCGACCAATGGCTCTGCTGTGCCAACGGCAACCATTTGTGCCGTTTGACCCGCTGCCAGACGCACCAGGTCAGCCTCGGCCACATCGGCACGCAATTCCAAAGCCCCATCGCGGATCAGCTTGAACAAAGCGGGCCCCGCCGCGGATGCAATGCCGCCAAGCAGGGCGTTTCGTTCCACCACTTCGCCAGACACCGGCGCGACGACGCTTGTCCGGGTAAGCTGTAAATCAACATTTGCCAACTGCGCCTCGGCCAAAGCCAGTTGCGCGCGCGCGGCCTCAAGCGATTGCACAGCAACCGTCACCCGCGCCGTGGCAGAAACAGCAGCTGCATTTGACTGATCAGCTGCTGCTTGCGACGATGTTCCCTGGGCCTTTAGCTTGATCGTGCGGTCATTGACACGCTGCGCTTCATCCGCAGAAGACCGGGCTTCAATCAGCTGTGCCTGCGCCTGCGCAATCGTGGCACCTGCTGCTGCAAGCGACGCGGTGAATTGGCTTTTTTGCAGTTGCAACGTGGTCGATGACAGCATGGCCAAAACCTGACCCGCGATTACCCGGTCGCCAACATCGGCTTCCAGCGCTTCGATGGGTTGCCCCTCTATAAGGGGTTGAACCTGCACCTCTTCCAAAGGACCAACCAGACCTGACACGCGCACTTCGTCGCGCAACATCAACAAGGCAACAGGCGAGACTGTGATCGCGGGAACGGCGGATGATGCGGCTGCCGGTGCGGCGGTTTCAGCAAAAGCCAGCGGTGCGGGAATAAACAAGGTCGCAACAACAGTGACAAGCAAACTGCGATAGATTGACATGGGATCAGCCCTTCAGCGGCATTTGGGGAATTTCGTCCAGGGTTTGGTTTATGGTGCGTAAAACAAGCGCCGTCAGATCAACCTGCACAACGCCCGCGTCACAGGCTTGCATGGCGCTTGCCATGACCATCATTTTGACAAGTGAACCATGTGCCGAAAAGCGGTGAGTCACTTCGGCCAACGGCAACCCGCTGGTGATCGAAAATACCGCCATCAGATGATGGTTCAGCGCGATGTCCATCTTGCGGACAATGGCCGCGATTTCTGGTTTGCGAAGCGCCACAGCCGTGATTTCTGCCCAAAGGCGGCCCTCACCATCACACAGATTGTTTTCGACATGCCCTTTGATCGTTTCGCGCAAGCGTTGCATCGGGTTAGCAGACCCCAGTATGTCAAAAAAGTCGCGCTCCAGATCAGCAAGATCGCCAAGGATAATCGCTTCGATGATGGCGGCTTTGGAGGGGAAGTAGCGATAGAAATTACCAACGCTCATCCCGACTTCGCGGGCCAGATCCTGCATCGAGGCGCCGTCAAAACCCTTTTCCATGAAGGCACGCCGTACCGACGCCAAAATCATGGCGCTGCGCAAATCGGCTGGGGCGATGGGGGCAGTCATCAGGGCGTGGCTCCGGTAGCGTCCTGCAGTCGTTAGCTGCAGTGCGGCAAGAATGAACATTCATTCATCCAATTGGAGGCAATGACCCAAACGTCAAGATCCCAGATGTTTCAGCGAAACGATATCCACAGATATCGAGGGGCTGCTTTGCATTTTGCAAAGGTTTCCGCCCAAAAAATAGGCGAAAACTGTCATTCTAGTCAGACTGCGATGATCGCGCCCAAAGATTAACCGCCTCTTCTGACGAGATGTGATCAATCTGCGAAAGTTCTTCGGCGGTAAAGTCAAGGTTTGCGATGGCACCTGCGCAATCGACCACCTGTTCGGGTTTTGAGGCGCCGATCAGCGCCGTCGTGATCATGCCGCCGCGCAACACCCAAGCCAATGCCATCTGTGCCAGGGTTTGGCCACGCTGCTGTGCCATCGCATCCAGCGCGCGGACCGATTCAAGAGCACGCGGGGTGATGACCGCCGGATCAAGGCTTTTGCCTTGGCTCGCACGGCTGCCCTCTGGAATGCCGCCCAGATACTTGCGGGTCAGGATGCCTTGCGCCAATGGCGTAAAGGCAATGGAGCCAACACCAAGATCGGCAAGCGTTTCACGCAGCCCGTCTTTTTCCACCCAGCGGTTCAGGATGTTATAGCTGGGCTGATGGATCAGGCAGGGCGTGCCAAGCGATTTCAGGATCGCCACAGCCTCACGGGTTTTTTCGGAATTATAGCTGGACAGGCCCACGTATTGCGCGCGGCCAGACCGCACGATGTGATCCAACGCACCCATGGTTTCTTCCAGCGGCGTATCGGGATCAAAGCGGTGCGAATAGAAGATATCGACGTAATCAAGGCCCATGCGTTTGAGCGACTGGTCACAGGACGCGATCAGGTATTTGCGCGACCCCCATTCGCCGTAGGGGCCGTTCCACATGTGGTAGCCGGCTTTTGACGAAATGATCAATTCATCGCGCAGGTCTTTGAAATCGGTTTTCAGAATTTCGCCAAAGGCAGTTTCCGCACTGCCCGCCGGGGGGCCGTAGTTGTTGGCCAGATCGAAATGCGTGATGCCATGATCAAACGCCGCGTGGCAGATGGCGCGTTTGGTGTCATGCGGGGTATCAAAGCCAAAATTGTGCCACAGACCCAGTGAAATGGCGGGCAGCATCAGGCCGGACTTGCCCGTGCGGCGGTACGTCATGCGGTCATAGCGGTTTTCGGCGGGGTGGTAGGTCATGCTTGTGCCCTTTTTGGCGGTGGGGCGATTGGCCCTGCGGTCGTATGAGTATTTGGACGAAAAGGAAGCCGCAAGATCAGACGAAGCGGTTCCACAGGTTTTCGAGGCGTTCCTGGCGACCGGAGCGGGGGTGTGGGTTGATGTTTTTTGCCAGCACATCGGACGCGATGGCATCCAGCGACGAGGTCAGCATCGCCTTGATGGCGGGCGTATCCCAGCCTGCGTAACGCGCGGCCCGCGCGGCCTCCATGCTGCCATCGGCCATCAGGGCGGCGGCGGCTTTCATCGCACGCGCGCAGGTATCCATGCCGCCAACATGCGCCAGAATCAGATCAGCCGGATCAAGGCTTTGACGCCGCACTTTGGCATCAAAATTGGTGCCGCCAGTGGTGTAGCCGCCCGCGCGCAGAATCTCGTAGAAAGCGACGGCTTTTTCGGCGTGGTTGTTCGGGAACTGGTCGGTATCCCAGCCGGATTGGTAATCATTGCGGTTCATGTCGATAGACCCGAAGATCCCCAAAGATGACGCCAGCGCGATTTCATGTTCAAAACTGTGCCCCGCAAGAATGGCGTGGCCTTGTTCGATGTTGACCTGAACCTCTTTTTCAAGACCAAAGCGCTGCAGGAAACCAAACACGGTGGCCACGTCATAGTCGTATTGGTGTTTGGAGGGTTCCTGCGGTTTCGGCTCGATCAGGATCGCACCTTTGAAGCCCATTTTGTATTTGTATTCGACCACCATCGACAGGAACCGGCCCGCCTGTTCGGCCTCGCGCGAAAGATCGGTGTTCAGCAGCGTCTCATACCCTTCGCGCCCGCCCCACAGCACATAGTTCGCACCACCCAGTTTCATCGTGGCATCCATGCAGGATTTCACGGTGGCAGCGGCATAGGCGAACACTTCGGGATCAGGGTTGGTGGCGGCACCCGACATCCAGCGTTTGTGCGAAAACAGGTTTGCGGTGCCCCACAGCAGTTTGGTTTTATGGTTGGTTTGCTTTTCCCCAAGGTAATCAACAATTTCCTCTAGGTTGCGTTTGCTTTCCGCAAACGTTGCCCCTTCGGGCCGCGCATCGGCATCGTGAAAGCAATAAAAGGGCGCGCCGAGGATATCGAACATCTCGAACGCGACATCTGCTTTCAGCTTAGCAAGGTCCATCGTGTCGCCGAACCACGGCCGATCAAAGGTCTGCCCGCCGAACGGATCACCCCCCGGCCACGCGAACGAATGCCAATAGGCAACCGCAAAGCGCATGTGATCTTCCATGCGCTTGCCCATGATCATCTCATCCGGGTTGTAATGCCGGAAGGCGAATTCGTTGGTGGAGGCCGGGCCTTCGTATCTGATGGCGGGAATGTCTTTGAAAAAATCAGTCATAGCAGATCCTTGATGGCAGTTTGGGCGGCGCGGAAACGGGCATGGCCTGCATCGAAGGCCGCAAGAAGCGATGGTTCAGGGTCTATTTGGCGCGCGATGGCGGGAAGTGTGGCGATTTCAGCGCCTGCGCCAGTGGCGGCCATCATGCCAAGGCGTGCCGCACCGAAAGCACCGCCAAAATCACCCGCCGCTGGCACAAGGACCGGGCAATTCAGCGCGGTTGCAATGGCAGACAGCCAATAATCAGACCGTGATCCACCGCCGACCGCAATCAGATTGGTCAATCTGGTGCCCGTCGCCGCCAAGGCATCACGGCAATCACGGATGGCAAAGGTGACCCCTTCCAGCACCGCGCGGGTGCCTGCGGCGCGGTCGGTGGCATGTTCCAGCCCGACAAAAGCACCGCGCACGGTTGCGGAATTGACCGGGGTACGCTCGCCGCCAAGATACGGCAGGAACAGCGTCTTGCCCGGCGCTTGCAGCGCGGTCAAACCCTTGGTCAGGTTGGCGGCAGTTTCCCCCACCAGACCCGCATACCAATTCAGCGAATCCGTTGCCGACAGGATCACGCCCATCTGATGCCATGTGTCGGGCAGCGCGTGGCAAAAGGTGTGAATGGCGGTTGCCGGATCGGGCTTATAGCCATCATTGGCGGCAAACAACACGCCTGATGTGCCAAGCGACACGAACGCCTCGCCCGCGCGCACCACGCCGACGCCGACGCCGGATGCGGCATTGTCGCCACCGCCGCCTGCCACAACGACACCAGATGGCAAGCCCCAGCGGCCCGCAAGTGCAGCCCGCAAAGTGCCAGACACGGCAGACCCTTCGACAAGGCGCGGCATCTGGGCACGCGACAGCCCTGTCGCGGTCAGCAGATCATCCGACCAGTCGCGCGCGCCGGTATCAAACCACCCGGTGCCAGCGGCATCCGACATCTCACCCACATGATCGCCGGTCAGCCACAGGCGCAGATAATCCTTTGGCAGCAGAATTTTGGCAGTTTTTTCCCAAATCGCGGGTTCGTTGTTGCGGACCCAATCCACCTTTGGCGCAGTGAAGCCGGGGAAAATGATGTTGCCGGTCACGCGCCGGAACATCGGATCGGCATCAAGATCGGCGGCCTCTTGCGCGCTTCGGGTGTCGTTCCACAGCATGCAGGGGCGCAAAACTTCGTCCGCCGCATCCAACAGTGTGGCGCCATGCTGTTGGCCGGACAGGCCAATACCCTGAACGCGACTTAACCCATGCGCCGACAGCGCATCCATCACGCTTTCAGCGGCGGCTATCCAATCGCTTGGGGCCTGTTCGGACCAGCCATCATGCAGACGGCTGACGGTCAGCGGTGCAGTCGCCTCGGCCAGCACGCACTGTTTATCGTCGATCAAAATCCCTTTCAGGCCCGACGTGCCAAGATCGAGCCCGATATACATCACGCGGCCTTGGCGGGTTTCTTACCCAGAATGATCATGCCAAGGATGTCTTCATCGGTGACATCATTGACGTTGACCGTGCCGACAAGCTGGCCGTTTTTCATCACCGATGCGCGGTCGCACAGCTTCATCACGTTGTGAATATCATGTTCAATCAGGAAAATGCCCAGACCCTGCGCCTTCAGTTCCTGGATGAGTTCGGCCACCATCTGCGTCTCGTGCGGGCCGAGGGCTGCGGTGGGTTCGTCCATGATCAGGATCTTGGCGTTGAAATACACCGCGCGGGCAATGGCGACAGACTGGCGCTGACCGCCTGAAAGCGCGGACACCGGCACGTTGAACTTTTTGAAGTTGGGGTTCAGGCGGCCCAGGATCTTGCGGGTCTCCGCCTCCATCGCGGAATCGTCGACAAACCCCATGGAGTTGACCAGTTCGCGCCCCAGAAACAGGTTGGAGGCGGCATCAAGGTTGTCTGCCAGCGCCAGCGTTTGGTAGATCGTCTCGATGTTCTGGGCGCGGGCGTCGCGCGGGTTGTTGATCTCCACCTCCTGCCCGTTGATCAGGATTTGCCCGGCATCGGCCTTGTAGGCCCCTGACAGGCATTTGATCAGCGTCGATTTGCCCGCGCCGTTGTGGCCCAGAAGGCCCACAACCTCGCCCGGATACAAATTGACGGTGACGTGATCGACAGCCTTGATGCCGCCGAACGAGATCGAGATGTCGCGCATCTCGACCAGAGGTGTTCCTGTGTTGGTCATGGCTTGCCCCTCACTTCACGTTTTTGCGGTAAAGGATGTCGAGATAGACGGCCAGCACCAGAACAAGGCCTACAACGATGCGCTGAATGGCACTGTCAAACCCGATCAGCACCATACCCGATTGCAGGCTTTGCATGACCAGCGCGCCAAGGATTGCGCCATAGATGGTCCCTAGCCCCCCCGCCAGTGATGTGCCGCCAATAACGGCTGCGGCAATCACGTAAAGCTCGTCCAACGTGCCAAGCGCATTGGTGGCCGAATTCAGGCGCGCCGACGCGATGACGGCGGCAAGCCCCGCCAGCATGCCCATCAGCGTGAAGATTTTCACCGTCATCCAGCGGGTGTTGATACCGGCCAAGGTTGCAGCCTCGGGGTTGCCCCCGATGGCAAAGACATAACGACCAAAACGGGTGCGCGTCATCAGAATGGTCATCAGAATGCCGACCACAATCAGGATCAGAACGGGAATGGCAAAGCCGTGGCTGATGAAGGTGCCTTCGGGTAGCGTTTGCCCCGTGGCTTTGGCATAATCAGCGACGATACCCTTCGGCCAGGGATAAGAGTTTACCAGCAGCACCGCGCTGATGATGGCACCGCACCCGACCACCGCCAAAAAGCCTTCGGCCCACATTGGGCGCAAAGGAAAGTCATGTACGCGGCGTTGCGCGCGGCCTGATTGCAGCAGCCAAAGGACACCTAAGCAGGCAAGGATACCAACAATCCAGCTGCCGATTGACCCGACAGCGCCGTAGGGCCCGCCGCCCAGCAGAGCAAAGGTTTGATCCACCGGCGAGATGGTTTTGCCGCCCGCCGAGATAAAGGCCATGCCGCGCCAGACCATCAGCCCGCCCAGCGTAACAATGAACGACGGAATGCCGCGATAGGCGATCAGCCAGCCATGAAATGCCCCGATCAGGGCACCAACAAGCAGCCCTACAATCGCCGTGATGATCCAGATCGACCAATGCCCAAGGCCAAGGTAATCGGGCAGAATTTCGACCTGCAAGATGCCCATCGCCATCCCGGTGACACCGATGATCGACCCCACTGACAGGTCAATATTGCGCGTCACGATGACCAGAACCATGCCCGTGGCCATGATGCCGATGGACGACGTTTGAACGGACAGGTTCCAAAGGTTGCGTGGCGTCAGAAATGCGCCCGCCCCGTTGAAAATAGCGCCGTAGATGTGAAAGCCACCCCAGATCAGCAACAGCGCACCAAGCATCCCCAAAAGCCGGGTGTCGATTTCCGTGGCCTGCAAGAAGCGGGCGATGGGACCAGCCTGTTGATCAGGTCCGGGTGTAGCGGTTGATGTCGGGGGGTGGGCTTGGGTCATGTCCGTGTCCATCGCTGCTGGAGGGAAGGGAGGCGGCACATTGTAACCGCGAGGTGAGCGCGTCATCCCAAGGCCAACACTGGGCTTGGCAGCACATCAATCTATTTGAAAAAACCGGCGCTGACCCATGGGCCAGCGCCGATCTTTCAGTTTGCCATTACTGGCAGGCAGCAACGCCTTCCATGGCACCTTCACAAGCCGCTTCTTTCGAAATGTGGCCTGCGTCGATGGCAAGGTTCAGCGTGTCTTTGGTGATCGGTGTCGGATCAAGCAGGATCGCGTTCATTTCAACGCCTTTTTCCCCGCCCGAGAACTTCACAGCCCCGGCGACAGAATCAAGCGCTGCACCACCGGCAAGCGCCGATGCGATTTCGCCGGCAGCTTTACCCAGCTGACGCGAGTCTTTCCAAACCGAAACAGTCTGGGTGCCACGCGCAACGCGGTTGATTGCAGCAAGATCGCCATCCTGGCCACCGACCGCGATGTTCAGGCCCTGAGCCGCAAGTGCCGCGATAACGCCACCGGCCATACCGTCATTCTGTGCCAAAACAGCGTCAACTGCGTTGTTGTTGGCGGTCAGGATCTGCTCCATGTTCTTCTGAGCATTTTCTGGCTTCCAGCCATCGGAGAACGACTCGCCCACGATCTTGATGGTACCAGCGTCAACAGCGCCCTGGATCACGCCCATCATGCCTTGCAGCAGGAATCCAGCATTCGGATCACCGGGATCGCCCTTGATGATCGCATAATTGCCATCTGGCTTTGCGGCCACGACGGATTCTGCGATGATGCGGCCAACGCCGATGTTGTCGAACGTCAGATAGAAGGTGCGTGCATCTTCAATCAGACGGTCGTAACCAACAACCGGAATACCTTCGGCAGCGGCTGCTTCAATCGCTGGACCGATGGCGTCTTTGTCCCAGGCGTTGATGATCAGGGCGTTTGCACCCTGTGCGATCAGAGCTTCAACATCGGTCAGCTGCTTGGCCGAGGACGATTCAGCATCAGCCGAAATGTATTCGTCGCCAGCTGCTTCGATTGCTGCTTTCATTGCAGCTTCGTCAATTTTCCAACGCTCTTCCTGGAATGAAGCCCAAGATACGCCGATTTTTTTGCCTTCAGCCAGCGCTGCAGACGAGAACCCGGCAGCAGCGATCACTGCCAGCAGAATTGCCTTACGCATGATTATCCTCCCTATGGATGCGGCCAGCGAATGGCCGGTCCGACAGATTCGTCGGCACGTATTGAAAATGGCGCTAATAATTTCAGTTGTCAAATTAAAAGACATGGTGGAAGCTATGGTTGCGTAAGATACTTGCTAGGCTTTGCTGCAATGCGGCAATAAACAGGCGGGAAATAATCGAATTTTACCTGTTTTTGTTTGGAGAGCGAATAAATGCCGCCGCATTTGCCCTTGGAAGAGGCATCAGACGGTCGAAAGGGCTGCGGTCCGCTAATTCCGCCGCTGTCCGACATGCTGCGCCCGCTAAGGCAGCAGGTGTTTGAACGGGTCAGGGCAAGTGGGCTTATACCCCGCGTGCAGTTGGCAAAGGATCTTGGGGTCAGCCCCGCGTCTGTAACCACCATCACGCAAGAACTGATCGAGGCGGGGCTGATTGAAGAGGTTGCCGCCCCGCGCGACGGCGATGCCGGCCGCGGCAGGCCGGCCGTGGCATTGGGTGTGCGGGCAGAGGCGCATTTTGTGGCTGGCATGAAATTGTCAGACCGCGAACATACCGCTGTCATCGTGGATTTCGCGGGAAATCTGATTGCCGATGATGTTATTGCGCGCAAGCCCGGCCCGATGACGCTGGCAGAATTGCTGAACGCGATCGAGTTTTTGCTGAACCGGATTTGCGACAAGGCCGGTATTCAAAAGACGGCGTTGTCTGCCATGGGGCTGGGCGTGCCGGGATTTGTCGATTGCGTTGAAGGCATGGTTTACTGGTCCTCGGTTTTGGCAGACCGCACAGTGCCGCTGGCCAGCATCGCGCAGGCGCGGCTCGGGCTTCCGGTGACGATCGATAATGATGCAAATCTGGTGACGCTGGCCGAGTTGTGGTTTGGCGCGGGGCGCGGTCTTTCGGATTTTGCGGTAGTCACTATCGAGCATGGCGTTGGCATGGGCTATGTCATGAACCACCGGATGTTTCGCGGCGCACAACGTCTGGGCATGGAATTGGGCCACACCAAGGTGCACCTGGATGGTGCGCTTTGTCGGTGCGGGCAGCGTGGCTGTCTGGAGGCGTATGTTGCCGATTATGCCTTGGCGCGCGAGGCGATTACCGCGTTAAATTGGGAACACAAGGAAGGCCAATCCATGTCGGTGGTGCTGGAAAGCCTGTATGACCATGCCAAGGCGGGCAATGGTGCTGCACGGTCTATCTTCCGGCGTGCCGGGCGGTATCTGGCGGTGGGCCTATCCAATGTGATCAACCTGTTCGATCCGGCACTGATCATCCTGTCGGGCGAACGCATGCGGTACGATTACCTGTATGCCGCCGAAACGCTGGCAGAGATGGACAATCTGGCCATTGTGACCGGCAGGCCCCGACCGCCGATTGAAATTCATGCCTGGGGTGATTTGCTGTGGGCCCACGGCGCGGCAGCGCTGGCGCTTTCGGTGGTCAGCGATGGCTTAATTGCACCAAGCCGGGATATTGCAGCACAGTAGCGGAACCAAAGCGCGGATTTCGCCGTTTCACTTTCGGTTGCATTGCCCTTGCCGGGCCAAGCTGCAATAGTTTCATGATCATAGGGATCGGGGGTAAACGTGGCACGGTTGGGCCTGCGCGCAAAATCAGGGCTGGTCATGGCCATTGCGGCTGGGCTTTTGCTTGTGGTGCCGCAGGCCTTTGCCCGTGATTTGCTGCAGTTTCAGACGCCGGGCGCGTCAGAAGATTTGCGGAAAGATCTTGTGGGTGCATCTCTGCTGCAAGCGGCGCGTCGCGACAAAGTCACCGATCCGCAAGATTTGTTTGCTGCCGCACGCGCCGAGTACAGCCGCCTTTTGGGTGCTTTGTATGCAAAGGGGCATTATTCGGGCGTCATCCATGTGTTGATTGATGGGCGCGAGGCGGCAAATATTGCGCCGCTGGATGCGCCGTCACAAATCGGCCGGATCGACGTTACTGTAGATCCCGGCCCTGCCTTTACCTTTTCGCGCGCGGAAATTGCCCCGCTTGCACAAAAAACTGTGTTGCCAAGCGAATTTACCAAAGGCTCAATCGCCGCGTCTGGCGTGATCCGCGAGGCCGTGACAGCTGGCGTTGACGCGTGGCGCGACGTGGGCCATGCGAAGGCCGCGACCCTGGCGCAAGACCTGTCTGCTGATCATGGCGACAGCACCCTGTCAGCATCGGTAAAGCTGAACCCCGGCCCAAAGCTGCGGTTTGGCAAGCTTGCGATTACCGGGCAACAGCGGATGCGCGAACGCCGCATTCGCAAAATCGCAGGCCTGCCCGAAGGCGAAGTGTTCAGCCCGCTTCAGTTGTCTCGCGCCACGGGTCGTCTGCGACGCACCGGGATTTTCCGGTCAGTGACCCTGGCCGAAGATGCCAGCATCACTGCGCCGGACTATTTGGGTATCACCGCAACGGTTGTTGAGGAAAAACTGCGCCGCTACAGCTTTGGCGCGGAAATTGCCAGTTTTGACGGCTTGAACCTGACCGGGTCCTGGCTGCACCGCAATCTACTGGGTGGCGGTGAACGGCTGGAAGTCACCGGCAAAATCACCAATATCGGCGCGCAGGCCAGCGGCATGGATTACGCGCTTGGTGTGACGCTTGACAGGCCAGCCACCCTGTCACCCGATACCAATGCGCGGTTTCATTTTGATATCGCCCATCTGGATGAACAGGATTTCAACGCCAATACGGCGGCGACGGGTATCAGCTTTTCGCATATCTTCAACGAACAGCTTAGCGCCCGGGCTGGCGTCGATTACGAATATGCCGAAGGATCCGATGTTGCGGGGGATTTTCTGTATCGAAATCTTTCAGTGCCCATCGGCGCGATCTGGGACAAGCGCAACAGCAAAACCGACGCAACGAAGGGGTTCTATCTGGAAGGCGAAGTGAAGCCGTTCCTTGGTTTTGGCACCACCGATTCTGGGGCCAGATTAACCTTTGACGGCCGCGCCTATCGTGGCTTTGGCGATAAAAACGGTGTGGTTCTGGCCGGGCGCTTTCAAGGCGGCGCAATTTTGGGATCAAGCCTTGCAGGCACGCCGCGCGACTTTTTGTTCTACACGGGGGGCGGCGGCACAGTTCGGGGCCAACCCTATCAATCGCTGGGCGTCACGGTTCTGGGCCCACCGGGGGCCGAGTTCAAAACCGGCGGCACCTATTTTCTGGCAGCAAGTGCAGAACTGCGCGCAAAAGTTACCGACAAGATCGGTGTCGTTGGTTTTGTGGATGCGGGGCAAGTGTCGGTGGGCGGGTTCAATGATGCATCAGCAAACTGGCAGGCAGGGGCCGGATTGGGGCTGCGCTATGCAACCGGGTTCGGCCCAGTTCGCTTGGATGTGGCGACACCCGTTGGCGGCAACACTGGCCAAGGCGTGCAAATTTACGTCGGCATCGGGCAATCATTCTGATGCGGCGCTGGCTTTTCACCCTTGTTCTTTTGTGGCCCGGCTTGGCCTTTGCGCAAACAGATGACCGCAGCTATCTGACCGCATTCCTGGAGGATAACCTGTCCGATATCGGGCGGACTGTCACAATCACCGGTTTTACCGGCGCGCTTACATCGCAGGCAACGTTGCAATCCATGACCATTGCCGATGCCGACGGGGTTTGGCTAACGCTGAATGGCGTGGTGTTGGATTGGAACCGGGCAGCGCTGTTTAGCGGCAAGCTTTCGGTAAATGCGCTGACTGCCGAAGAAATTATTGTAGCCCGCCCGCCGGTGTCTGACACCAGTAGCCTTCCCTCCCCTGAAGCCTCGGGATTTTCATTGCCGGACCTTCCCGTATCGGTGGATATCGGGCGCATTGCAGCAAACAAAATTGTGCTGGAACCGCGCGTTATGGGCAGCTTGGTAGAGGGCACCTTTGACGCATCGATGACCTTGGCCGGGGGCGAGGGCCGCGCGAACCTGATCCTTGATCGCACCGATGATGGGCCTGATGGCAAGGTCAAACTTGATATAAGCTACTCCAATACTACCGGCCAATTGGTGGTGGACCTGAATGCAACCGAAGCCGCAGGCGGCATTGCCGCAAAAGTATTGGGCCTGCCCGGCGAACCAAGCGCCAGCCTGATCATCAAGGGCAGCGGGCCGACTGACGATTTTGCAGCCGACATCAGCTTGATGACCGACGGCATAGACAGACTAAGCGGCAAAGTCATCATTGGCAGAACCGAAGACGGCACGGTGCAATTCAATGCCGATTTGGGCGGCGATCTGGCACCGTTGTTCTTGCCTGACTACGCCGCTTTCTTTGGCACCAATGTCGCCCTGAAGGCACAAGGTGCGCGCAGTGCTGATGGGCGTATGCAGCTTTCTGATTTGTTCGTTCAAACGCGCAGCTTGGCGTTAAAGGGCAGCTTGGCAGTTGCCGCGGATGGCGTGCCGGAAAAATTTGCCCTGCGCGCGACACTTGCATCACCAGATGGCACCCCGGTGCTGTTGCCGCTGACAACTGATCAGGAAATCCGGCTCTTGCGGGCCAATCTTGATCTTTCTTTCGATGCGTCAAAAAGTGAAAATTGGGGTGTCACCGGCGTTATTGATGGCTTTGAGCGGCCCGATCTGAAAATCGCCCGCCTGTCGCTGGACGGGTTGGGCAAGATAGAACGGGGCGCGACTGGCACAGTCTTCAACTTTGATACAAAGTTTGGCGCATCTGGCCTTGCCCCAAGCAACCAGGGAATGGCGCAAGCGCTTGGGTCAGACATCACCGGCGCGGCAACGGGGCTTTGGGAAGAAGGGTCGGGCAACCTGAAGCTTTCGAAGGTAGACCTTGCTGGCAGCGGGGTCAGTATCACTGCGAAAGGTCAAGTTGCCGGGCTGTCGACCGGGCTTGCCGTCACCGGCGATGCGACAGCACAAATTGCCGATCTTGGCCGCCTGTCCACCCTGTCCGGGCGATCCCTTTCCGGGTCTGGCGCAGCACAAATTACCGGAACAGCAAGCATTTTAGGCGGCACCTTTGATGTGACGGCATCCGCCACGGGCACCGATCTGCAGTTTGGTCAGGCACAGATGGATGCCCTGTTGCAAGGCACCTCGCGGATCGACGCCTCGGTCATACGGTCTGAGACTGGCACGGATGTGCGCAGTCTTTTACTGACAGCGGCGAACCTTGAAGCCTCCGCCTCGGGCAAGATCGCCAGCGACGCGAGTGTGCTGACGGCGAATCTGCGCTTGCCGGATCTGTCTGCCTTGGGGAAACAATACCGGGGCGCGTTGACTGCCAAAGCATCGCTGACAGGCAACTTGCAAGCGGGCAGGATACAGATCGACGAGATCGGCGACGGGCTTGGCATTGGCCAAGCAGACGCTGACAAGCTGTTGCGCGGACAGTCTACGGTTTCAGCGGCCCTTAGCCTGATAGACGGCGCGGTTGTTGTAAGCTCTATCAAACTGCGCAACCCACAGATCACCGCCGATGCTAACGCCGCTGGCGCAGCAGGATCGCAGATTGATCTGTCGGCAAAACTGGCAAATTTGGGGCTGCTATTGCCGGAATTTCCGGGGCCAATATCGGTTTCCGGCACGGCCGTTGATGAAAAACAAGGGTTCACCCTGAACCTGAAAATGCAGGGGCCGGGGCAAATTGATGCGCGCATTGCCGGGCGTATGGCCAGGAATGGCAGCGCCGATCTTGCAATTACCGGCACCGGCCAGGCAGCGCTTGCAAATGCGTTTATCGATCCGCGCGCGGTATCTGGTCCGGTCAGCTTTGATCTGACCCTGAAAGGCGCGGTAAAACTGTCTTCGCTTGCCGGACGGGTCAGCCTGTCATCGGGACGCATCAGCAGCCCGGATTTGCCCTTTTCCCTGCAAGGCGCCTCGGTGGTTGCAAACCTGTCTGGCGGTCAGGCCCAGATCGACGCAACTTCGGCGGTATCATCTGGCGGCAGCGCCACGCTGAACGGCAGTATTGGCTTGGCATCCCCGAACACCTCCAATCTTGCCATCGGCTTGCGCGATGTGGTGTTGCGTGACCCGCAGCTTTACGAAACGCGGGCATCGGGCAACCTCACAATCCTTGGGCCGCTGACAGGTGGCGCAATGATCGCAGGGCTGATCAGCCTTGGCGACACCGAATTGCAGATTCCGTCAAGCGGGCTTGGCGGGGTAGCAGCCATACCTGATCTTCGGCATATTCGTGAACCAAGCGATGTGCGCACAACCAGAGAAAATGCAGGGCTTTTGGGGCAATCAGGCAGGGCAGGGCAAACAAATGCGCGGACCTACGGTCTTGATTTGACTATTTCTGCCCCGACACGGGTTTACTTGCGCGGTCGCGGCCTTGATGCAGAACTGGGCGGCAGCGTGCGGCTGCGCGGCAACACGGCCAATGTGATACCGGATGGCGGCTTGAACCTGATCCGGGGCCGGCTTGATATTCTGGGCAAACGGTTGGTGTTGTCAGAAGCCCAGTTGCGGCTGGAGGGCGACTTTGTGCCATTCATTCGGATTGTCGCATCGACGCAAAGCGATGGCGTGACCAGTTCGGTGTTGATCGAAGGCCTGGTGAATGACCCGAAGGTCAGCTTCACCTCATCGCCGCAGTTGCCGCAGGAAGAGGTTCTGTCGCGGCTGCTGTTCGGGCGCGGTCTGGAAACTTTGTCAGCATTCCAGGCGGCACAACTGGCAGGGGCAGTTGCAAGCTTGGCAGGCAAAGGCGGTGAAGGTATCGTTGCCAAGCTGCGCAAGGGTTTTGGGCTGGACGATCTGGATGTGCGAACGACTGACGATGGGACAGCATCCCTGAGCGCCGGTAAATACATCTCACGCAATGTGTATTCAGAGATCGAAGTTGACCAAGGCGGCAAAAGTCAGATTCAGCTTAATCTTGACGTGACTGACAGCATCACACTGCGGGGCCGCGCCAGTTCAGACGGCACGACCGGCATCGGGATTGTCTTGGAAAAAGACTACTGATCGGCCTGTGCTGACCGCTCCGCATCATAGGCAGCCCCAATCAACACCGCATAAACGCTTAAATAGAGCCACATCAACAGTGCGGCCACAGCGCCGATTGATCCGTAAATCTGGTTATATGTATTGAAATTTGCCAGATAAATCACAAAACCACGCGATACCAAAAGCCACAGGACAATCGCCAGCAGCAAACCACGGGTAAACAACGGCGGCGCCAGCGCTTTGTTGGGACCAAACCGAAAAGCCACCGCTGTGCCAAGCACCAACAATGCAGCACCCAACGCCAGGTTTGCCAGCTCCAACGTGATAGCACCAAATCTGCCCAAGGGTAAAAAATTGATCGCCAGCGGCCCGACCACGGCGGCCAACATCGCGGCCAGTGCCAGACCAATCAGCGCCACCGTCAGTATCAAAGCCTGCAGTTGATGTTTAACGCCGTTCCGCTGGGGCAAATGATGCACCGCGTTAAGGCCCTGAATAAGCGATGCTGTGCCTGCCTTTGCAGCCCAAATGGCAAGGCAAGTTGACAATATCGTCGTCCAGCCAAGTTGGCGATTGTTGGCGGAAAGCAGGCCGTCAACCTGTGCAGACACCAAAACAAACGCCTCTGCCGGAAGAAGCCCTTTCAGCAACGCCAAATCTTGCTGGATAACGGCCGGATCAGCCACAAACCCCCAGACAGCAATGATCACGGCGACGGTGGGAAAGATTGCCAAAAACCCAAAAAACGCAACACCAGCGGCAATCAGGCTTAGTTCAGCCCGATCAGACCGCCGCAACAGCGCAGCACAAAGGGCAATTACGGATCGTAAAATGGACATAGAACCCCCTGCCATCCGCATCTGTTATGCACGCTACGTCCAAGCAGTTCTGACTGCAAGGTTAGCCGCCTTTGGCAACTGCAGCGGTTGCATTTACCAGTCAATCCCATGTGTCAACCCAAGCCATGCCTTTCAGCGCCGACGTTAGCCACGACAATTCTGTGCAAGCAACAAGCAAGCAATCGGATCGTGCAGATAGCCCAGCGCGCCGGTCGCGATCAAGCCTTCCCCTACGATGACATAGGGTTTGCGGCCATCCGCGTGAAATTTTTCTGCCACGGCCAGCATTTTTGCGCTCATATCCGGACCCGGCCCGCGATGTTCAATCGTGGCGCCGTGCAGCACATCAAGCAAAACATTACCCTTCATGCGGTCACCGGGTTCGTTGGGTTTATTGTAGCCGGTGCGGTCTTCCAGCAGGATATGGCAATCAATGCCCATTTTTGCAGCCACCGCCGCCGTTTGGCGCACAGGATTGGATTGCGTGGCACCGACCGTCAGCACGATAACAACCGCCATGGCTACTGCCTCTGCCATCAGAAATTCAAGCTTGCGGGTTTTGTTGCCCCCGGTGGAAAGCCCGATGCAATCATCAGCAGGGCAACCTTGTTGCTGACATCGGTTGATATGCGGGCAAAAACGGGCACGCCACGTTTGCAATAGGTAAAGATCATGCCTTGCCCGGTTCGTCCCGATTTCGGTTTTCAAGCAGAAATTCGTCACTAAGGATTTTCGCGATCAGGCGGCAATCTGCCAGATCGAATGTCAATGGCAAACGCATATCAAACAGCCGGGCAAGCACGCCATCGGTGGCTGGCAATGGATCCGGAGCGGCGAAATGCCAACTGTCATAACGACTGGTAAATCCTTTTGGCTCAGCCGCACCAAACCATTTTACCTCGACCCCGCGGGCGGCTGTGGCACCGACAAAGCGCGCACAATTTTGGCGGGTCCACGTTGTTGGCACAAGAAACTGGATGGACGATCCTACATAGCTTTCTTCATCTGGCCTGCGCGGCAGCGTCAAGCCTTGCACGGCAGACAAACAGCCTTCGACCAGCCGGTAGCGGTCGTTCCAGCGGGCAATTCGATCAGGCAAGGATCCGATCTGATCCAATAAAAGTGTCGCACGAATGGCGTCCATGCGGGCGGAACAGTTCGGCATATCATAGCGCGCATCTTCGAAATAAGTGTCGTCCGGGCCCGCACCGTGGCGGCCATAAAGCATATAAGACCCCGAAAGCACTGTGGCACGGGCCATAAACGCCGGATCATCCGAGGTGATGATCCCGCCCTCACCTGAATTCATATGCTTGTAGGTCTGTGTGGAAAAACACCCGGCAATTCCAAAAGTGCCGCTTTGTTTGCCAAGCCAAGTGGCCCCCATGGTGTGGGCACAATCTTCAATCAACAATAGGCCATGCTTGGTGCAGATCGCTTGCACGGCCAGCATATCTGGCAAATGGCCGCGCATGTTTGACAGCATCAAAACACGGGCTTTGCCTGATGCGGCCTTGGCGTCCAGATCACCAAGATCCGGACGCAGGTTATCGTTGGTTTCAACCAGCAACAGGCGTGCGCCAACGGCAGCAATCGCCCCCGGCACCGGCGCCAAGGTAAAGCCGTTGGTCATAACCGTGTCGCCAGACTTAATGCCAGCAGCCCGGAGTGCAATCTGCAAAGCCTGCCCGCCCGAGCCGAGCGCCAGCGCAAAAGGCACCTCCAGCCACTGGGCAAACGCGCGTTCAAAATCTGCAACTGCGCCGTCTTCACCCGGCGCCACATTGTAGCGGTGCAGGCGACCAGATCGCATCACCGCGACTGCGCGCGCAATCGCGGCCTCTGTTATCGGCTCTTGCTGCGTAAAGCTTTTTCGGAAAACGTCTGTCATGGTAGGCGCCTCGGTTGTTCAGGCCACCTTGCCCCGAAACATCCGCTAACCAAAAGTGGTATCTTGGCACAGGCGCGTGGCAAAATTGTTTCTCTGCATGGCCTTGCGACGATTTATGAAATCGTCCGCACTGCCAACCTGAAAATGCTGCCAACAATCTTGATCGCAAACCGCCCGCCGCATTGCCCGAATTGGAAAACCATGGATCTGCCCTAAGGCAAATAACGGTCAGATACGGCCACCCATGCGCCTGACGCGGGTTGGGTGACGGCATCCGTTGCATCTGCGTGACGCATTGGCCCATCCGCGCCGTGGACAGATCGCGCAGAAGGTAGCGGCTGACCGTCGCGTTGGTCCATTTTCACCCGAAGAAGTCACTTTTCGAGATCGCCAGGCAATTGCAACACAGCTTTAATACGATGGGCTGAAGACGAAAGAGCTATGCCAAGACTTGATCTGCGGTGCTGAATTGGGCCACGCGAAAGGCAGGGGGGCCAGGAAACCCCTCAACCGCAGCAGCAATTACCGCCCGTGCAGCCAACTGGTCACACGCATCTATGGCAGCACGGGCCGCTTTCAGCACGCTGGCAGTTGCAAATTCGGAAATTCCGGTTGCTTGCGCCCGAAGCACTTTGGGATGCGGCGTCGGCAACAGCGGCGCTTCCATCAACTGATCTTCATACAGTTTTTCGCCCGGCCTTAAGCCCGTGACCAAAATCTCGATATCCCCGAAAGGGTTGGCACTGTCTTTTACCGTCAATCCCTGCGCCTTGATCATACGTTCGGCAAGATCGCGAATTTTCATGGGCGGCCCCATATCAAGCACGAATACGTCAGCACCGCGGATGTTTTGCGAAATCGCCCCGGTAAACAGCACCAACTGCGCCGCTTCTGCCAAAGTCATGAAATAGCGGGTTACCTTTTCGTGGGTTAGCGTGACCGGGCCACCGCGCGCAATCTGGTCGCGAAAAAGTGGCAAAACAGACCCGGACGACCCCATGACATTGCCAAATCGCACAGTTGAAAAGTGCGTTTGGGGGAACCGAAATGCCAGATCGTGCACCACAAGTTCGGCAAGCCGTTTTGTTGCCCCCATCACGCCCGTTGGCCGCACGGCCTTGTCGGTTGAAATCAACACAAACCTTGCGACATTGGCCGAAATGGCTGCCTCTGCAAAAACCCGCGTGCCGATGACATTATTCGCAAGGCCGGCCACCGGATTGGCCTCGATCAAGGGCACATGCTTGTAGGCGGCGGCATGAAACACCACCTCTGTCTGGGTGTCGATCATTGTTCTGCAGGCGTTCTTTGTATCTGCAACCGACCCTAAAACGGTAACAATATCAACATCTTGATATTGCGTCATGTCACGAAGTTCACGGTCAATCGTATACAGCGCCAGTTCTGACTGTTCAAACAGAACCAGCCTTTTTGGCCGATGGGTCATCAGTTGTCGACAAAGCTCTGATCCGACCGACCCGCCTGCGCCCGACACCAAAACGACCCGTCCCGCATAATCCAGCGCCGCATCTGGGGGATGGGCCGAAAAGGCCGCACGCCCAAGAAACTGCCCCGGCGCATCTGGCACCGGAAGGGACGCGCCCTCAGTGCCGACCAATTGTGCAAAAGACGGCACTGTCTGCACCTGAAGACCAAGTGCCTGTAGCTTTCGCGTGGTTTGCGCCAGTTTGGACGTCGAAGAAGATGGCATTGCCAAAACAACGCGTTCAACAGCAAAATCACGCATCACAGCTTCGATGCGCGCGGGCGACAGCACGGGAAGTCCTGCCACAGTCATGGCGTGCATGTCGATTTTATCATCCAGAAATGCGACGGGTACGATGCCTGGATGATTACGCAGCGCCAAGGCCATCTGATGCCCGGTATCCCCCGCGCCATAGATAATGACCCTGTGCCGCGACTGCCCCTGTCGCAAAATCCACAACAATATTGTCAACATGCAGTAGCGGCTGGCTATGCTGCCCAGAAAAAGCAGAATGCAGAATTGTACAATTTCCGTTGGCGCGATTGGAATTCTGGCCAATTGGCAGGCAACAACCACGCTGAATGTCACCAGGAATGCAAATTTTCCAGTTAACAAAATGGCATGGCGTCCATAAGCATTCAGCTTGATTCGTGGCAAACCAACACCAATGGATGCAAACAGCGCAATACCAGAGATCGTCAGAAAAATCATACCGGTATGAAGTGTGGTGAAACCACCGCCGGCAGTTATCATGAAGGCAAACGTAGCATCCACAAGCGTGACATCCGCTATCAAAAACACGGTGCGTTTTTGGGCCCGGGACAAACCAGTCATAAATCGAAAAAGACCCATTGATACCACCATCTGACGCCTTCATTGCACTACGGCAGCCCACCTTCCCCATAGTGTAGCGCTACGACGGTGAATCAGCCGTTAAGCAGAACGATGCTTTTGAAAAACCCTGAAAACAGTCAGTACCAAAATATAGATATCCAGCCAAAGCGTTCTTTTCTGCAGATAAATCATGTCGATGCGGGCCTTGCGAGGAATGCATCGCCGCGCATAAACTGCGTCAGTTTCTATTGCAGACTGACAGTTTTCCAATAATTTCGCTTCTCGTTTGTGAAAAGAAAGCGTGGCAAGGCCGGTCAAACCCGGCCTGTTTTGCAGAACCTGCGCATAGATCGCCGGGAACCGGTCCACATAAATCGGCAGCGGCGGTCTTGGGCCAACAAAGCTCATCTCGCCGCACAGAATGTTCCAAAGCTGGGGCACCTCATCAAGCCGCGTTCGCCGTAAAATCCTGCCGATAGGGGTAATACGGGCGATCTTGTTGCCGCCAGAAACCCCGCCATCATCAAGGGTCAGATCCATTGTGCGAAACTTCCATAGCAGGAACTTTTTATCCGCGCTTTTCACCCTTTCGGACAGATAAAAAACTGGCCGCCCCTGACATAGCAACAGCGCAACAGCAATGCACAGGGCCGGAATGGCCAGCAAAATCAGGCACAAAGCAGCCAGAGTCACGTCAAACAAGCGCTTAGCCGGGGTCATGTTGCTGCCGCCATCAGGCCGCGCCAGTCAGCGATCATCTCTTTGGGGGTTGTGCTGTGCACGGGCACCAATCCAGCCAGTCGCGAGGTGGATAAGCCCACCCTTTCAATGGCATGTGCGTCCGGCGTGATAAAAGAAAACGGGAACCCAGCCGCAACCAACAAATCGGCCATGAATACAGGCTGTGCCGATGCGACATTCAAAATCTGTGGCAAATGTTCGCGGCGACCAGCCTTGCCGATCAGATGCGCCAACACAGATGCCAAACCGCGCGGCCCGATGTAAGACCGCATTGGCCCACCATCATGCCCCGGAACTGCATCAAGCAAGACAACCCTCCCCGGCACCGCTTGACCGATAAGCTGGTCAGCGCCAACAATATTACCTAGGCGCAAACACGTAACGCCCGGTGCCGCTGCGCCCGCATTTTGCGCCCATTGCAACACCTGACGTTCCATATCCAGCTTGGCACGGCCATAATCAGACAGCGGCAACGGTGGATGCCCCTCGGTCAGATCATCCGGACTGCGGCCATAAACGGCGGCGGAGGATGCCAAAAATACGTGGCGCGCGTTGGTTGCTTTTGCCGCATCACAGACCCTGATCGCCATTGCTGCATTGTCAGCAAGCGCAGACGGATCCCCGCGCAAAACGCCGGCAAGGTGTAAAATCACAGTGCCTTCCGCGATGGCCGGTGCCGGATGAGACAGCGTATCCCATTGGATTAACTTAGGGTCAACCGAACGCCGAAGGCACCAGATCGGATCAATTCCCGGCAGGATGTGTTGCGCCCAAGCCAGTTGCAGCATCTTGCCAATCCTGCCCGCCGCGCCTGTGACCATCACTTGCAAGACTTGCCCCTTTTGGACCAACGCGCCGTTGACCAAAGGATCTACGCCAAAATAGTTGACAAAAACTTATCGGCGCAATGTCAGGCGTCCCCTTCAAGCTTGGTGCGCAGTTCACGCAGCACGGGCAGAACCGACCGGACCCGGTCTGCGCCCAGAGCCTGCACCACCTCGCCAATCAGAGGTGCGATGGCCTGAACCGCCGCATCGCGCGCTGCACGACCTGACGGGCTGATGGCCACAAATTTGCGTCGCGCATCATCCCAGTCGGGGCGAATGTGGATATGGCCCGCCCATTCAAGCTTGGCCAATGTATTGGTCATGGCCCCGCGCGTGACATGAAATGCGCGCGCAAGCTGTGCGGGTGATCGTTCATCGCCGATACCCGCAAGGTGGTTAAGCACCGAAAAATGCGAAAGTTGCATCCCGCGGGGCAGCACTTTTGAAATGCGGTTGCGGGCCAGCTGATCGGCGGTGAACAGCTCACTAAACAGGGCAATCGCGATATCTTCGGTCTTTTCTTGCATCAGGGGCCAACAATCTGGCGATCATGGCTCAGCGAGGGGATGCGCGCCCGCGCTTTGGTGACTTCGGCTAAATCAATGTCTGCGAAGGTGAGTCCCGGATCGGTGCCGCCATCTGCCAACACGTCGCCCCAAGGTGAAATGACAAGGCTATGGCCGTAGGTGCGGCGACCCTTGCCTGCGGTTTCGGGGTGAAATCCGGTCTGCGCGGGGGCAAGAACGTAACACCCCGTTTCAATCGCGCGCGCGCGCAGCAACACTTCCCAATGGGCGGCACCCGTGATGTGGTTGAAGGCGGCAGGCACGGTCAATATCTGCGCCCCCGCTTGGGCAAGACGGCGATACAAAAACGCAAAGCGCAGATCATAGCAGATCGTCATCCCGATCCGGCCAAGCGGCGTGTCGGCCAGAACGGCCTGCGCTCCGGGGCGATAACCCGCTGATTCACGGTAAACTTCGGTTTCTGAAACATTCACGTCGAACATATGGATTTTGTCATAGCGCGCGGCAATCCCGCCGTCAGGCCCAATCAGGAACGACCGATTGGCAAAGCGGCCATCGTCATCATTGGTTTTCAGACCGATTGACCCGATCAACATCCAAATTCCAGAAGCCGCAGCCTGCATGCGCAGGGCAGCCAGGGTGGGATCGTCAGCCTCGTGATGAAATACCGCGCGCTGGTGATCACGGTCTGACGACAGGCCATTGGTGCATTCGGGCGTCAGCACAAATTTTGCACCGCCCGCCACCGCGTCGCGCACATGGGCAAGCGTCTGGGGCAGATTAACCGCAGGATCATCACCGACCGTCAGCTGCACCAAACCTATGCGCATAGCCATCTAACCCGCCAGCAACGCGTCTAGTTTGCCCGCATGGTCCAGCGCGTGCAGATCGTCTGAACCGCCAACATGCACGCCGCCAATGAAAATCTGTGGCACAGTCTGGCCGCCATTCGCGCGCTTGGTCATGGCAATGCGCAAAGATGCATCTCTGCCAACGTCGATTTCAGAAAAAGCCGCGCTCTTCCTGGTCAACAGTCGTTTGGCAGCATGGCAATAGGGGCAGCTTTGCGTGGTGTAGATTTCAACAGTTTTCATGAACGACGGTCCTAAACAGCATGCAGGCGATTGTGCATGACTATAGGGATTTAAGCATCCTTCGCAACGCGTGCCAGAACCAGAACGGAAACCTCTGTTGCGCCTGATGCAATGCAGGCCTCGGACGCTGCGGCAAGTGTGGCCCCCGATGTCATCACGTCATCGACCAACAAGATATGGCGGCCCTCAACCAGTTTACTGCGCTTTGGATGCACGGCAATGGCATCATGCATATTGCGAAACCGGGCGTCCCTGTCGCGGCCATCCTGGGTGCCAGTACTGTGCTGGCGCAGCAGCAAATCGGGACAATGATGCAAACTTGCCAGCTTTGCCAGAGCGCCTGACAAAACCGCCGCCTGATTATAGCGACGCTTCAGCAGCCGCATCCAATGCAGGGGAATTGGCACCACCACCATGCCGGGCCTCAACATCGGTTCTGCCGCATGCATCAGCCACCCCGCGGCCGGGCGGGCCAAATCCAGCCTGTCCCCGTGCTTAAGCGACAGAACAATCTTGCGTGCATTATCACGGTAGATCAGAGCCGCCCGCCCTTGGGACCACGGCCGTGCGATGGTCATACAGTCATCACATCGCACCGAATGGCCGGGGTCTTCGCCCGGTAAAGGCACGCCGCATTGATCGCAAACCAAACCCGTGGCGAATGGCGTGTCGCGCCAGCAAGCGCCGCAAAGCCCAAAATCTGTTGTCACCAAAGCATCGCATGTGATGCATTGCGGTGGGTAAATCAGGTGAAGTGCGCCTTGTATTCCCATATGCTCCGCCTATGTTACCACCGATGCAGACCCAACCATTGCTAACCGATCGACTGGCCCTTGATCGCAACCGGTCCCGCGCCTTGCGGGCCCCTGCCCTGTTTTTGCACGAAGAAGCCGTGATCGAAGTTCAGGAAAGACTGATCGAGGTTAACAGAAGGTTTACATCGCCCGCCATAGTGACACCTTTTGCAGATATGTGGCGCGAAGTGATCCCAAACGCGCGCATGGTTGCGGATACCGACGTGTTGGATCTGGCGGTTGGCGCACATGATCTGGTGATCCACGCGCTGGCACTTCATTGGGCGAACGATCCGGTTGGGCAGTTGGTGCAATGCAGGCGCGCGCTTAAGCCCGATGGATTGTTCCTTGGGCTGCTGTTTGGCGGCCAAACCCTGTCGCAACTTCGCACCAGCTTGGCCGAGGCAGAGGTATCCTTGACCGGCGGCCTGTCGCCGCGCGTGCTGCCCATGGGCGAAATCCGTGATCTTGGCGGGCTGCTACAGCGCGCCGGTTTTGCCCTGCCGGTGGCCGACAGTGTGACCCGCACCGTCAGATACCGCGACGCCTTTCATTTGATGGCTGATTTGCGCGCAATGGGCGAGGGCAATGCTTTGCAGCACCGCAAGCGTCTGCCAGCCCACCGAACCCTGTTCGCGCTGGCCGCACAAAACTACCTTACAGCATTTGGCGACGTTGATGGCCTTGTTCCCGCAACTTTTGACATGATCTGTCTGACAGGATGGGCACCGGATGAAAGCCAACAAAAGCCGCTTCGTCCCGGTTCGGCCACGCACCGTCTTGCGGACCTGCTGAGCGCAGACGAAAAGACGCTTGCGCGCGGTCTTGGCGACGGTTGACCCCGCCACGAATGCAGTTATGTCCAAGGGAATGCGCAGGAACAATGGGACCAACGCGATGCGAGACGACAAGCCGGAACAGGGCATAGCCCTGACCGCCGCCAAGATGGTGACTGTTGCCCCGGGCGAAGGGCGATTGGCACATGCGCCGGAAGATCATCCATCGGTAAAGCCCGCCAAGATCGGCGTTCTGCTGGCGAACCTTGGCACCCCCGACAACTATGATTATTGGTCAATGCGTCGCTATCTGAACGAGTTTTTGTCAGACAAACGGGTGATTGATTACGCCAGTTGGAAGTGGCAGCCGCTGTTGCAGTTGATCATCCTGACCAAACGCCCGTTCAGTTCAGGCGCGAATTACAAGCTGATCTGGAACCACGAACAGGGCGAAAGCCCGTTGATGACGATTACCAAAGACCAGACCGCGAAGATCGCTACGGCTATGGCCGATCTGCACGGATCAGAGGTGATGGTTGATTACTGTATGCGCTATGGCAACCCATCAACCGACTCAAAAGTGCGCGCGATGGTTGCGGCGGGCTGCGAAAAAATTCTGTTTTTCCCGTTATATCCGCACTATGCCGGGGCTACGGTTGCGACTGCGAATGACCAGTTCTTTCGCGCGCTGATGAAGGAAAAGCGCCAGCCCGCATCGCGCACTGTGCCCGAATATTTTGATCATCCGATGTATATTGATGCTTTGGCAAAATCGGTTGAAACCGCGTATGCCGCCTTGGATCACACGCCTGATGTGCTGGTCGCATCTTATCACGGTATGCCAAAACGCTATCTGATGTCGGGTGATCCGTATCACTGCCACTGCGCCAAAACATCGCGTTTGCTGCGCGAACGCCTGGGCTGGCCGAAAGAAGCGATCAACACAACTTTCCAGTCGGTCTTTGGTCCGGAAGAATGGCTAAAGCCCTACACAGTCAAACATGTGGCAGAATTGGCGAAGGCTGGAAAAACGCGAATCGCCGTCATCGCGCCGGCATTTTCAGCGGATTGCATTGAAACACTTGAAGAAATCAACGGTGAGATCAGAGAAGCGTTCGAACATGCCGGCGGCAAAAGCTTCACTTATATTCCTTGCCTTAATGACAACGACGCGCATATCGAGGCGCTCGTTGCGGTGATCCAGGAAAATCTGGCGGGTTGGATACGCTAGCAGTCCCGCTCAAATAAAAAAGACGGCAGACAAGCTGCCGTCTTTCAAACGAATTGATCCTAAGATCAGTTCGACGAAACAGCAGCTGCAATCACAAGCAGAAGCAGCAACGGAACAATGATGCCGCCAGCGGACGACGATGTTTCTGCTGCAACTACTTCTGGCTCCATTACTGGCTCAACAAGACCACCAGCGAAAGCGGATGTAGTAGCAACCGACAGAGCGGCAGCGAGTGCGAACTTTTTCATAGTATTCTCCATTTATCGCGCGATATCTGATATTTCAGAGGTGATATCGCACACCCAAGTCAAATCCTCGTAACTGAGTTCTAACCAGTTCAGGCAGCTTTTTGCAATCAGGCTTGTTGGTGCGAAAGTCGCTTCGTTATTGTGGCGTCAATTTAGCAACACATGATTGCCGCATAACGGCAGGCTCAACTGACACAAATAAACGCGCACGTCCAAACCAAAGGACGCATACGGTAAATTTCACATCAGAACAGCCGGAAAAACTTAGATCAACAGCACCTGAGTGCCCACTTGCGCCATCGCGAACAGCTCGAGGATATGTTCATTATAAAGGCCCACACAGCCATTCGAAGACCGCCGCCCGATCTTGCGCGTGTCATGCGTGCCGTGGATGCGATAATACTGCCAAGACAGGTAAAGTGCCCGCACTCCCAGTGGGTTATCGGGTGATCCACCCTCGATCACCTCTGGCCATTCAGGGTTGCGTTCGCGCATTGCAGGCGTTGGGCGCCAGGATGGGTTCACGACCTTCTCCACCACTTCGGAACGCCCGAGGCGCGTCAGATCATCGGAAAGCGGCACCGAAGTGGGGTACAGTTTATATGTGGTTTGATCTTCGGACCAAAAGTGTAGCGCGCGCGACGTGATATCGACCAAAATTGCGCCTTTTTTAGTGTCAGTAAAATAAGGTTGCCAATCCAGCATACGAAAACTGGATATGTTGTTGCGAATCGGTCCGGCATCAATCGCAAAGTCTGGTGCCGCGTCCTGGGCAAAGGACGGAAGCGCTAAAGACCCAAACGCCACAGCAGCACCGCCCAGCAAAGCGCGTCGATCAAATTTGACCTCGTTATCGGTGCCCATCAGCATTCTCCTTCACCAGCACATTTCGGCCTGACTACCCCCTAAGGCAGAAAACCGCAAATCAAACCGTTGTTATTGGGCAAAGACACGCAGAGTTGGGTTTGAACACCGGCACAGCTTTCTGTAAGAACAGCGGAGCCAGTTAAGGCAAACAGAAAAAATTTCCGACCCCAATCGAAGGCAAGGCCATGAACCGACGTATGATCCTGATGTTTGGCGGCATGGCTGCTTTGGCGGCATGCAGTACTGGCGCAGGCACAGAACTACAAACCGACAGCAGCGGCAGACCCTTGCCGCAAGTTTACAAGATCAATGCAGATACTGCGGCCAAAATCCCGTTTCGCTTGCTTGATTCAGTGAACAGCCTGCGCGGGGCAAAGGGTCTGTCGCCGCTTGCCTTTAACGCAGCGCTGGATGCGGCAGCGGCAACCCATTCGCGCGATATGTCGGTGCAAAACCGCCCGTGGCATTTTGGATCGGACGGATCATCGCCGTTGGCGCGGGTGCAGCGCGTTGGCTATCAGGGCCGACTTGTGGGCGAATTGATTTCCGAAACCTACGAGACTGAGCTTGAAACTCTGTCAGCGTGGATGTCCCAGCCTGACACCCGCGATGTTATCATGGACCCAACTGTCCGCGACCTTGGTTTCGCATGGTTTCAGGAACAGAACGGCAAAATCTGGTGGACGATGGTGACGGGTGCCTGACCTGCGCTAGGGCAGGATGTGAATAACGGTGCCGGGCTTGATCATCGAATAGATCACCTCAACCTCTTTATCCGTGACAGCAATGCATCCTGCCGTCCAATCGCCTTTGTTTCTTCCGCGAAAATACGAATGGCCATGGATGAAAATATCGCCCCCTGTGGGCTTTTCCGCCAAGGCGGCAAATTCGCGGTCAACATCGTTGGGATAAGAAATACCCAAGGACAGGTGATATTCCGACTTTGGGTTGCGATGCGTTATCATATAGGTGCCTTCGGGCGTCTTGCCGTCGCCTTCAAACTGCTTGTGCCCAAGCGGGGCAAAACCAAGCGCCACATCATAGCTTTCCAGCACCTGACCATTGTGCAGCAGATACATCTTCCGGTCCGCCTTATGCACCTGAATCGAGGTCACGTCCGGCCCGTTATAGCGCAAAAACTTTGACGCACAGCCAGTTAGGCCCAGCGCAAATGCCACCACCAATATTACTCTGACAATACTCATGGAATGCCTGCCCCGTTTTTTTTCAAAGCCTTAGCGTTATTCCTGCGCGCTGCCTAGATGGGCCGTTGGGAAATCGCGCAAGTTTGACCGCTAGGCGCGCGCAAACCGGCCAACCAATTCCACATGCGATGACCACCGGAATTGATCCACAACCTGCACAGAAGTAAGCGTGTATCCCGCCTGCACCAGCACCTTTGCATCGCGCGCGAACGTCACCGGGTTACAGCTGACGCTGGCAATCACCGGCACGGTGGATTTTGCCAGCGCTGCGACCTGCGCCTCTGCCCCGGCCCGCGGCGGGTCGATCACAACGGCATCGAAACCTTTGAACTCGTCCGGCTCTAGCGGGCGACGATACAGATCGCGCGCCTCTGCCGTTACACGTCGCAGACCTTCGGCCTGACGCCAGCCTTTTTCCAATGCTGCCACCATCGCCGCATCGCCTTCGACAGCATGAACTTCGGCATTTTCTGCAAGCGGCAAAGCAAATGTTCCGACGCCCGCAAACAAATCCGCAACCCGGCGCGCGGGGCCAATTGCCGCGCGAACGGCGGCCAAAAGCGCGGCCTCGCCTTCGGCAGTTGCTTGCAAAAACGCTGCTGGCGGCGGCGCGACAAGCGCACGCCCAAACCGTTGCATCGGCATGGTGCGCAGCGCCACACCTTCGCCATTCCACGTCAGCCGCGCCAAACCGAACGCTTCAACCACGCGGGCCAATTCCATCGCCAACCCAGACTCGTTCGTTTTGCCGCCGGTTACTGCAACATCAAGCCCGCCGTCAGATTTGGTCACGGTCAGCGACACTTCGCCCCCGCGCGAGCCGCCAATTTTTACCAGCGCCTCCAACGCGGGAAAGCTGGCTACCAAATCCGGGTGCAGCAACTGGCACTGCGGCACGCCAACCAACATTTCAGATGCCCGCGCGTGAAATCCCAGCAACGCACCCGATTTGGTACGCCGCGCCGATAGGGTCGCCCGCCTGCGGCTGCGTGGCGGCGAGGTGACGATGGGCAGAAAATCAGCGGCCAGCCCCTGGCCCGCCAACCCCGATTTTACAATGCCCGTTTTCCACGCCGCAACAAAGCCATCGGATGCGTGTTGTAACGAACACCCACCGCAGGTTTTTGCATGCACACAAGGCGGGCGAACCCGCTGATCCGACGGTGTGATGATGCGGGTGTTGGTCAGCCTATCGCCAACAAGATCGCCTTCAACCTCTTCACCTGGCAGCATCTGGCTGACAAAAACCGGCCCGTTCGGCCCCGCAGCAACACCGTCGCCGTGGTGGCCCAATCGGTCAATAACAAGTTTCACTCAGCCGCTTCCTTATCGTCAACGCCAATGAACCCGCCTGACTGCCGGTTCCAATAGCGCGCGTATAGCCCACCTTTTGCCAGCAAGGCCAGATGCGACCCTTGTTCCAGAATGCGGCCCTGATCCATCACGATAATGCGGTCCATCGCCGAAATGGTGGATAGGCGGTGCGCAATCGCCAACACAGTCTTGCCCTGCATCACCCGGCCTAAGGATTCCTGGATGGATGCCTCCACTTCTGAATCCAACGCTGATGTCGCCTCATCCAAAACCAAAATCGGCGCGTCTTTCAGGAAAGCCCGCGCAAGTGCAATGCGTTGGCGCTGGCCACCAGAAAGCTTGACCCCGCGTTCGCCAAGATAGGCGTCATAGCCTTTGCGCCCGTTGTGATCGACCATCTGCATGATAAATTCATGCGCCTCGGCGGCCTTTGCGGCGGCTATAATATCCGGCTCTGAAGCGTCCGGCCTGCCATACAGAATGTTATCGCGTGCGGTGCGGTTGAACATCGCCGTTTCTTGCGTGACCATCCCAATCTGGCGGCGCAAACTTTCCTGTGTCACGCCCCGCACATCATGGTTGTCAATCAAAATGCGGCCATTTTCGGTGTCATAGAGCCTTAATAGCAGTGACACGAGCGATGATTTCCCCGCACCCGACGCGCCCACAATGCCCAGCTTTTCGCCCGCCTTCACGGTAAGCGTCACGCTTTCCACCCCGCCACGCTGGCGACCGTAGGCAAAAGATGCGCCTTCAAACCTGATCTCACCCGCCACGCGCGGCAGCACAACCGCATCTGGCGCATCAGCCAAGGCATAGGGCGCCGCCAGCGTTTTCATGCCATCCTCTACTTCGCCAATCGAGGTATAGATCGACATCAAGGTAAAGCTGACCCAGCCCGACATTTGCGCGATGCGCATGGCAATCGCACCCGCCGCCGCAATCGCCCCCGCCGTGGCATTGCCCTGCTGCCACAAAACGACTGTGCCGCCGATCAACAGCACCGGCAGAACCCCGGCCAGCGTCATCAGCGCCAGCCGAAACCAAGCCGAAATTACGCCAAACTCAAGCGATCTATCCCTGAAAACATCCATCGCCTTCAGTGCAACCTTGTCTTCATAGGCGGCATGGGCAAACAGCTTTACCGTTTTGATATTGGTGATCGTATCCACCACCTGCCCCGTGACCATCGCCCGTGAACTTGCCCGCGCGGCGGCATTCACGCGAATGCGCGGCATGAAAAACTTGATCAATAAAATATATGCCACCAGCCACACCGCCAGCGCCAGCGCTACACGATAATCTATCGCCACCAGATACACGACTGACCCGATCACCGATGCCAGCGCGAAAAACACGGTGTTGATCACCTCGGTTGCCACATCCGTCGTGGCCCGCGCCGCCTGCATCTGTTTTTGCGCAATCCGGCCTGCGAAATCATTGTCAAAGAACGTAACCGGCTGCCCAAGCGTCCAGCGGTGCAACCGACTAAGCACCAGAGGCAGCACATTTGGCCCCACGATAATGCCGTTTGAGGCCGCTGATACACCAAAGGCCAGCGGACGCAGCACAAGGTAAAATACAACAAAACCCAGCAATAACATCATGTTATCAGCGAAAAACGCCGATGGCCCGGAATTTACCGCCGCATCTATCACCCAGCCAAGGATAAGCGCCGATACAACCTCGCTTGCCCCGGCAACCGCCGAAATAATGCCAGACAGCCACAGCATCGGCCAAGACCCGCTCAGGCTCCACTGCATAAACGGCCACAAAGATTGTGGCGGCGGGCCATTGGCGGGGCGGAACGCGTCGATCAGATTGCCAAGTCGCATCAAGAATTTTTCGATCGAGGCCTTCATTCAGCCGCATCCTCTTCAATGCCAATGAACCCGCCCGATTGGCGCGCCCAGAACCGGGCATATAGCCCGCCCTTGGCCAACAACTGCGCATGCGTTCCGGTTTCCTCGACCTGACCATTATCAAGCACAATGATGCGATCCATCGCGGAAATGGTGGAAAGCCGGTGCGCAATCGCAATCACGGTTTTGCCCTGCATCACGCCGTAAAGCGTGTCTTGAATGGCGGCTTCCACTTCGGAATCCAGCGCAGATGTCGCCTCATCCAAAATCAGGATGGGCGCATCTTTCAAGATGACCCGCGCCAGACCCACGCGTTGGCGCTGCCCGCCAGACAGCTTCACGCCGCGTTCGCCAACATGGGCATCGTAACCTGTGCGCCCCTCGGGGTCTTTCAGTGTCAGAATGAACTCATGCGCTTCGGCATGTTTTGCCGCCGCGATCATTTGTGCTTCTGTCGCGTCCGGTTTGCCATACAGAATGTTGTCACGCACAGACCGGTGCAGCAGGCTGCTGTCTTGTTGCACCATGCCAATTTGGCGACGCAGGCTTTCTTGCGTCATGTCCAGAATATTCTGGTTGTCGATCAGGATGTGCCCCGCCTCGGGGTCATAAAACCGCAAAATCAGCTTGACGAGGGTCGATTTACCCGCCCCAGACCGCCCAATCACGCCAACCTTTTCGCCGGGATTGATCGTAAGGTTCAACCCCTGCAGGCCACCCGACCCGCGCCCATAATGATGCGATACGTCGCGCAGTTCGATCTTGCCTTCGGTCAGGCTGATTGCCGTCGCACCGGGCTTGTCAACCAAAGCAATCGGCTGGGCAATCGTTTCCATGCCTTCGGCCACAACGCCCAGCGATTGCACCAGATTGGTGGTGGCCCACATCACCCAATAGGTCATGTTGTTCAGCCGCAGCACCAACGCAGTGGCGGCGGCAACGGTGCCGACGCTTGCCTGACCATGATACCACAGCAGCATCGCAAAGCCTGTGATGGCAATGATCAAAAAGCCATTCAGCACCGTCAGCGCCACATCCATCTTGGTGACAATGCGCATCTCGAACATAAAGGTTTGCCGCGCGTCCTCGATCTTTTCTTTTGCGTAAGCCAGCTCACGGTCGTGATGCGCAAACAGCTTGACTGAATGAATGTTGGTATAGGCATCCACCACCCGCCCGGTCACGGCAGACCGCGCATCAGACGATGCCTTTGATGCAGGCCCGGCACGCCGGAGCGTCCAACGCACCAGCATGGCATAAAGCGCAAACCAAATTGCCAAGGGCAAAATAAGCCGTGCGTCGGCCTCACCCAACACCGCCGCGGCACCAATGATAGTAACTACGGCGAACGTAACCGCATCGAACGTCTGGAAAACGGCATCGCCGGCGGCAGGCGGTGTTTGCATGATGCGGTTCGAAATCCGGCCCGCAAAATCGGATTCGAACCATCCAACCGGCTGGCGCAACACATGCGCATGCGCCCGCCAACGGATCATGGTGCCAAAGTTTGGCAGAATCGTGTTGTGCAGCAAGGCCACATCAGCACCTGCCAAAATCGGCCGCACAATCAAAATGGCCAGTCCAACCAGCAAAATTTCGGTGCCATATTCGCGCCAAACCATCTGCGGCGCGCCGGTGGCCAACACGTCGACCAATCGCCCGACATACCAGATCAACGCCACGTCACCTGCCGCCACCAGAAAAGACAGCACCGCGGTCACAGCAAAAACCGCTCGAAACGGGCGAACATAGTCCCGCAGGAATGGCCAAAGCCGCCGGGGTGGCGTGTCTGTCTGCTCGTAAGGACCGTAAGGGTCAACGAGAGTTTCAAAGAAGCGAAACACTTCAATATACCTCTGGTTTGATGAAGATTGGACATAACCCGAATGAACGGAAAGGAAAACCTCTGACCGCCGGCTCAGGCCAAAAGTTCGGCCTTTGTCAGACAAAGTCCCGATGAAAGCCAGCGTGCTTGCAGGGATTTCAACGCTTCTCCAAGCGCCGGACCTTGCAATTTTGGCATCAAATCGCCGGCAGAGACGGGGAAGCAGGCTGCAGCCCCTCGCACAGCCTGATCGTGCCAACAGCTGGGCAAAGGTACCTCAAACAGCGCCGCCCGCGCGTGTAAAATATCGCCAGCAACTGCCACGCCGTGTAGCCAGCCCAGCGCATCTGCAGGGACCATGCTTGCCATTCCCTCACGAATTTGACCAAGCGTCGCGGTCGCAGCCCGGCTTAGCCGCAGATTGGCAACAGCATCCTCACCCCCCAAAACAGCCAGCCTGCAAAGCCAGCTTCGCGGCGCAGCTTCCTCAACATGCACCAGGATCGGCACAAAACGGGCAGTCGCCCCCGGCAATACGCGCGACAGAACGCCCACGTGTTCCATGGCCGACAATGCCGGAGCGGGATCAAAACCTGCCATCAGTTTGATCATTTCTGCCCCGACCCGGTCTCGGGAAAGCGTGTCTAACCCTGCCAAATTGGCAGCACAGGCCGCCAATCCATCTGCATCAATGCCGTGCGCCGGATCGCCGTAAATCGCGTGAAACCTGAAAAATCGCAATATACGCAAGTGGTCCTCGACGATGCGGGCATTTGCATCGCCGACAAACCGGACACGCCGCGCCATAAGGTCCGGCAACCCGCTCAGAGGGTCAAGTACAGTGCCATCAGCCTGCGCGTACAGCGCGTTCATGGTGAAATCGCGCCGCGCCGCATCTTCGGCAATATCGCCGGAAAAGGCCACAATCGCGTGGCGGCCATCGGTTTGCACATCACGGCGCAGCGTCGTTACCTCATGTAATATTCCACCCGCGATCACCGTAACAGTGCCATGATCAATGCCGGTTGGGATCGCGCGAAAGCCAGCCTCTTTGGCAATTTTGATGACTGTTTCCGGCAAGGCATCGGTCGCAATATCAATATCCCCAACCGGCACCCCGAGAATGGCATTGCGCACGCAACCGCCAACGAAAAGGCCGCGATGACCAGACGCAACCAGTGCCCGCAACAAAGATTGCGCGCCTTCATCGTTCAGCCAGGCGCCTGAAACTTTCATTGCGCCATCCTTTCCGCCAACCCGCGCAAGATACGCGCTGTGGCACCCCAAATGTAATAGGGCCCGTAGGGTACCGCATAGAAATGCCGCCATCCGCCGCGCCAAAGCCTGCGTTCAATGCGGTAATTTGCAAGATTGAAAACGTGTTGCAGCGGCACGGTAAAAACCTCTTCCACTTCGGCGGATTGCATGACGGGGGTAAAATCGGCTCTGATATGGCCCAAAACCGGGGTTATCTGAAAGCCCGTCACAGTTTCATGCGCGGGCAGACAGCCCATGATCTGCACCAGGCTTGGCGGTAGCCCGATTTCTTCGAAAGCCTCCCGCAAGGCGCAGGCTTGGTGGTCGGCATCGCTTTGATCAACCTTGCCGCCGGGAAACGCTATCTGCCCCGGATGATGCAACAAATGCCGTGCGCGCTTTGTCAATATCACGGTTGCACCACCCGGCCTGTCCCATAAGCCAATCAACACGGCGGCTGGCTGACGCGCGCGACCGGTTTGCAACACATGTGGCGGATTCAGGTCAAAATCCGACGATTGCACCCGCACGGCACCCAAAGCTGCGCGAATGCGGGCAACATCAACTGACATTGCCCTGCACCGGATCGGCTGCAACGCCCAAAGACTGCGGATCAAATTCATAATGCGCACCGCAAAACTGGCAATCGGCTGTCACGATCCCCTCGGGCGTGGTCATTTCGGCAATATCGTCGGCGGCATAAATCGACAGAGAATTGCGGACGTGGTCCGGCGAACACGAACAGCCAAACCTGATTGGTTGCGCATCATAGACGCGCGGGCTTTCCTCATGAAACAGGCGCACCAGCAAATCCGTTGGCTGCACAGTGGGCCCGATCAGTTCAATGTCCTCCACCGTATCCAGAAGCGCATTCGCCCGGGTCCAGTTTTCGCCCTCGTCACCAGCCAGGATATCGCCATGGGTCAGCAAACCGCCCTCACCCGAGCCTTCTTCGGCGGCCACAAAGGGCGATGCTTTTGGCATGTGTTGCAACATCACCGCGCCGCCGCGCCAGGATGCGGGCTGCCCGGGCAGTTGGTTTTGGCCAAACCGAACGGCAAACCGGGTTGGCAACTGTTCAGATTGCGCAAAATACGTCTCTGCACAGGCGGAAAGCGAACCACCTGCAATGGGCGTGATGCCTTGATAGGGAACCGTGCCTTCGCCCTGATCAATCAAAATGGCGAAATATCCATCGCCGATCATACTGAACGGGTTGGCCCCCGGCACAAGATCACCGGCCTCAAACCCTGCATAGGCACGGATGCGGGCAGGTTGGCCATCTTCGGTTGGGCCATAATAATCAGTCGCAATCAACCGCACCGGGCCAGAGCCGCGAATTTGCAACGACAGTTTCCAACGCAGTTTGATCATCTGCCCGATAAGCGAGGTGATCAATGCCGCCTCTGCAACCAAAGCTTCGATCTGTGTCGGATAGGTGTGTTGCTTTAAAACCTGCTGCAAAACACCGTCCAGCCGCACGACGCGGCCGCGAATATTGCTGCGATCAAGCTGAAAGGGCAGGACGGTATCGTCCCAAGCGATTTGTGATCCGGTGGTCATGGGGTTTCCTTGGTGTGCCAACTTTGGCATACCGCGACTATATAGGCGCGGCAACCTATGGTCCAAGGGGGCGGCATGATCCGACGGTACGGCGAGCCTGTGAAACCGGGCCAAAATTACAAGCGCAGGCCGGGGGTCTATGCCATTTTGGCGCGCGACAACATGATCCTGGCCACGCACCAGGCCGAGCCAGAGCCAGAATATCAATTGCCGGGTGGCGGCATTGATCCGGGCGAACACCCGATTGCGGCGCTGCACCGCGAAGTGCTTGAAGAAACCGGCTGGAAGATTGCGATTACGCGCCGTTTCGGCGCATTTCGGCGATTTACCTATATGCCTGACTACGGGTTTTGGGCGGAAAAGCTATGCACCGTGTATTTGGCCAGACCGATTTATCGTCTTGGCCCGCCAACGGAAGCAGGCCATTTGGCAGTTTGGATGACCATCCCCCAAGCGCTTGATCAGCTGGGTAATCCGGGGGACAATGCAATGCTTGACGCCTATGCAAAAACCCTAATGCGGCGTTAAGTTATTAAAATCAAACACCATTCCGGAAACGTCGTCAGGGAAATCCGGCCCGCCATGAAACGCCACAAGGTCCACGATCAAAGTTTCGAGCAGGTCTGAGCTGCCCAATCCAGCATAGGAGTGCAGCATTTGTGTCAAACCTTCTTCACCCAACTCTGCCCCAAGTGGATTTGGGCATTCCGTCACGCCGTCAGATAGCAAAATCAGCCTGTCCCCCGGCGAAAGCACTGCTTCAATGCGTTGATAGCTTGCATCGGGTATCAGGCCAATCGGCAACCCGCCCAACCCCACACAGTCTATCTCACCCGATTTTCGCATAATAATTGGGTAGGGGTGGCCCGCCTGAACCAACAGAACTTTGCCCGTATCCAAATCAATTTCGGCGTAGGCCATGGTAAAATATTGCTCTACCTTAAGTTCGTCGAGCATCAGCTTGTTCAGCCGCGCTGCCACCATTTCCGGCGGCCAGGCTTCGCGCTTGCCATGCTTATTGACGCTAAACGCCATGTTCTGCTCCGGCGACCCGCCAGACAGCAAGCCCGATAGCCGCGCCGTCATCATCGCAGATGCAACGCCATGCCCAGACACATCAACCGAATAGACTGCAATGCGCCGGGCCGAAATTTCAAAACAACCGACCAGATCACCACCAACACGTCCTGATGGCCGCAACAGCATCGCAGCCGTGCCACCGCCAAAATCCCGAAACCGGTCTGGCACCAGCGTTTGTTGCAATTTGCGCGCCTCTATCAGGTCGCGGTCAAGGGAATCATACAGCTTTTGCAATTCCAGCAGGGTCGACCCAACCAATCGGTTTTTTTCGACCAATTCCTGTTGCATGCCTAAAATACGCTCACCGGCGCGCAGGCGTGCACGCAATTCGTCCGGGCTCACGGGTTTGGTCAGAAAATCATCGGCACCGCCATGCAGGCCATCAGCAATTTCTGCCTTTTCGGATTTCGATGTAAGCAGAATGAAATAACCATAACCTTCGCGCGGAAGCAGGCGAAATTCCTTGCAAAAATCCAGCCCGGACATGCCGGGCATCATCCAATCGCTGAGCACCATATCAAAGCTTGCCTGCCGACACAGCAACAGCGCCTCTTCGCCAGAAGCCGCCTCTGTCACGTCATAGCCCCAACGCGCAAGCGATAAAGACAAGATTTTGCGCTGTGCCTTGCTGTCATCAACCACAAGCACGCGCAGCGCGGGCGGCGAAGCAGATATTGGCGGTTTTACATCGATCGGCTGATGTAGCATATTCATCTGGTCGTCCTTCGCGGCCGTCTGCTTTGCCAAGCTATCGCCCAAGGAAGTTAAGATGGCATGAAAATACTTAAATTGAAGCATCTGGCCGAACAGAAATTACCATCCCTTAAGGATTTCAGCGGATCTTAGTTTGAGGTGCAGGATAGACGTCAGAGGCGCGGAAAAAAGATGATTGACTGGACGCGCATTGCAGATCTTAAATCGGATATCGGGGACGACGATTTTCTACAGGTTGTCGAGATGTTTCTTGAAGAAGCAGACGACGTGGCGGCACAATTGCTGGGCCCGCCTGATCTGAACGCCGTGGAAAGCAGGCTGCATTTTCTGAAGGGGTCAGCGCTGAATCTTGGGCTGCATGATCTGGCAGCGCTTTGCCAAAATGGCGAAAAGGCGGCCGCGTCGGGCGATGCGGCATCCGTGGACTTGCACGAAGTCGCGGCAATTTATGCGGCCTCAAAGGCAGCGCTGGCAACTTATTTGGGCCAATAAGCAATCGCTTAAATCAAGAACTCTGCCAAAGCTTCGTCTGAAGTGATGTCGCGATACGAAAATCCTGCCTGATCAAGGCTGGCAAACAATGTGTCAAAGTTTTGTGCCACTTTCGTTTCTATCCCGATCAACACCGAGCCAAAGTTTCGCGCTGACTTTTTCAGGTATTCGAACCGGGCAATATCGTCATCGGGGCCAAGCATCATCAGAAATTCGCGCAGCGCACCGGGTCGCTGTGGCATGCGCAGAATGAAATATTTCTTGGTGCCAGAATAGCGTTGCGCCCGTTCCTTGACCTCTGGCAGGCGCTCGAAATCGAAGTTGCCGCCCGAGGTCACGCAGACCACATTTTTGCCACGGATATCCTCGGCAATCTGGGGCAAGATATCGACAGACAGCGCGCCCGCCGGTTCCAAAACGATACCTTCAACATTCAGCATTTCCAGCATTGTCACACAGATCCGGTCTTCCGGGGCCAAATGCACGCAATCGGCGGCCACCCAATTGAGCATAGCGTAATTGTTTGCGCCAAGCTGCGCCACGGCAGCGCCATCAACAAACGTGTTGACCCTCGCCAGGCGGGTTGGGCCACCTGCTGTCAGCGCCGCCATCAGGCTTGCACCACCAAGTGGTTCAACAAAATGAAATCTGGTCTGCGCGCCGATCGCCCGCAAATAGCCGGTAACGCCCGACGCAAGACCGCCACCACCCACCGGCAACACAATAATATCTGGGATTTGCCCAAGCTGTTCAACCAGTTCAACCGCCACACTGGCCTGTCCTTCGATCACGTCAGGGTCATCAAACGGCGATAGAAAATGCGCGCCCTTTTGCGCGCAAAACGCTTGTGCGGCCGTAAGGGTTTGATCGAAATAATCCCCGATCAACACAATTTCCACCGCATCACTGCCAAAAGCGCGTGTCTTGTCTATCTTTTGTTGCGGCGTTGTTACCGGCATGAAAATGGTGCCGCGCGCGCCGAAGTGGCGGCAGGCATAGGCCACACCCTGCGCATGATTTCCCGCACTGGCGCAGACGAAATCCATTTGCCCCGGATTGACGCTGCGCACTTTGCGCATGGCGTTGAAGGCGCCCCGGATCTTATAGCTGCGCACCGGCGACAGATCTTCGCGTTTCAGCCAAATGTTGGCACCGTATCGGGTTGAAAGATGGTCATTGCGCTGCAACGGCGTGGCATCAAAGATGCCGCGCAACGACGCCGTTGCGTTTTGCGCCGCTGTTGAGAATTCATGCATCAAACGCCCCTAAGTCCGTGGCAAAGCTTCTACGCCGCTAGTGGGCGAGATTGTGCGAAAATGCCAGATACCAAAACCGGTCTATGGGCTGATATTGGCTGATGACCACAATTATTCCACATTCCTGCCATGTTGTTCGCTATCTGTTTTGCTGACACAAATTGGATATATGTGGCTGTTCCAGCCTTTTGAAAGGATTGAACGAGATGCGGAAACTGAAGCAAATTGTCGTGGCGCTTGGCGTATCCTCCCTGCTTTTGGGCCCTGTTGGTGTAATCGTGCCGGGTGCCGGACCGGGTGCCGCTTTTGCAAAAGGTGGCAATGACGGCGGGAATGGAAACGGTGGCGGAAATGGCGGCCGCAACGGTGGCGGGAATGGCGGCGGGAATGGCGGTGGCCAATCAGCCAAATCGACCAGTGCCGCCGCAGGGGCCGAAACCGTGGTCGCGAAAAAGGCCCATGGCTTGCTTGCGTCTGAACTGAAGGGGCTGAACGCCGTTCATGCCAACCCTAATGCGCTGCTTCACGCAAGCCCGAACAGCCAGGTTGGCCGTATCGCCGCGTACCGCAATGCTGCTTTGGCAACAATCAATTCCGCGCAAGCTGTTGAGGGTGCTCAGGCTGCTCTGGATGAATTTGACGCCACAATCAGCGGCCGGACCATCGCAGAAATCGAGGCCGATCTTGCAGCGATTGATCCGAATGCTGTAGATTACGACCCTGTTGCCGAAACCGCCCTGCAATTGGAACTTACCGCTGCGCAAACACGTGATGCAGATCGCAGCGTTCTGACAGATGCACTTGCCGCAGCGCAGGACGCGGCTGCAATTGCCGGGGCGACCGAAGCGGATGCACTTCTTGCTGCCGCAAAGGGCCGGACGTTATCGCCAGAGGCGGTGGCGTATATCCGTGCGCAACTGAACCTTTGACCAAAACCAGATGCCGAAGATGAAAAGGGCGGCCGTTCTGGCCGCCCTTTGCTTTTCCAAAGGCCAATGCTTGCCCCTAAGTGCAAAAGGCGTTAATCGCGACCAACGCCAATTTGCCCAAGGATTGCCCGATGTCCGCTGCCAAAATCGCCCCAAAAAAAGTTGTTTTGGCCTATTCCGGTGGGCTTGATACCTCGATCATCCTGAAATGGCTGCAAACCGAATATGGCTGCGAGGTGGTGACATTTACCGCTGATCTGGGCCAGGGCGAAGAGCTTGAACCCGCTCGCGCCAAGGCCGTTTTGTTGGGGATAAAACCCGAAAACATTCATATCGTTGACGTGCGTGAGGAATTCGTGCGTGATTTCGTATTTCCGATGTTTCGGGCTAATGCGTTGTATGAAGGGCTTTATTTACTCGGCACGTCCATCGCTCGCCCGTTGATTTCTCAGCATCTGGTGCGTATCGCGGCAGAGACCGGCGCAGATGCCGTGGCGCATGGCGCAACGGGCAAGGGCAATGATCAGGTTCGGTTTGAACTGTCGGCCTATGCGCTGAACCCGGCAATTCGCGTGATCGCACCTTGGCGCGAGTGGGATCTGACCAGTCGCACTAAACTGATTGAATTTGCAGAGAAAAACCAGATTCCAATTGCATTGGACAAGCGCGGCGAAGCACCGTTTTCGGTGGACGCTAACCTTTTGCACACCTCGTCTGAGGGCAAGGCGCTGGAAAACCCGGCCGATGAAGCCCCAGAATATGTGTACCAGCGCACCGTTGCCCCGGAAGATGCGCCTGATACCCCAGAAATGCTGGAAATCACCTTTGAGCGGGGCGATGCCGTCGCCATTAATGGCGAGGCGATGTCGCCTGCAACCATTCTGACGCGTCTGAATGAAATCGGCGGCAAGCATGGTGTGGGGCGGCTTGATCTGGTGGAAAACCGCTTTGTCGGCATGAAATCGCGCGGCGTTTACGAAACGCCAGGTGGCACGATTTTGCTGGAAGCACACCGTGGCATTGAACAGATTACCATGGATGCAGGCGCCGGGCATTTGAAAGACAGCATCATGCCGCGCTATGCCGAGCTGATTTATAACGGTTTCTGGTTCAGCCCGGAACGCGAAATGTTGCAGGCCCTGATCGACAAATCGCAAGATCATGTGACAGGCACCGTGCGGGTCAAACTATACAAGGGGTCGGTTCGCACCGTTGCCCGTTGGTCGGATCATTCGCTTTACAGCGAAAAACACGTGACGTTTGAAGAAGACGCAGGTGCCTATGATCAGAAAGACGCGGCTGGGTTTATCAAGCTGAACGCACTGCGGTTGAAGCTTATCGCAACACGCAACGCGCGGGTGGCGAACAGGGGGTAATGTGGTGGATGGGTTAACCGTGCCCTACAGTTTATGTTCGGCAAGCCGTTGATAATAAGGCAAAGCTTGTGCTGCCAATTCGGCGTAAGCCCCGCCCAACGCGGGCAAAGGCCCTTCGGCCCCTTCAAACCCTGTGCTGCGGTGCACGGCGCCGTACCAGTGGGGCGCCCAAGCGCCGTCAGCCTGGTTTCCACCAGCGGGCCAGTGCAGCATTTTGCGGGTGAACGGGATGCCCAGGGCCACGCACAGCTTTTGCAACATCCCCGCCGGATCGGCGCGAATATCGTCGCTGTCAATCACCAAGGGTGATGCGCCGGACCAATCAGCCACCTCGTTAAATAGCTGATCCTGTTGGATAAAGCCAATATCTTCAAACGTCGCGCCTTCGCGTTTCTTGGCGTAACTTGCCACCACCCGCGTCGGATGGCGGATCAAAAACACGTTTTGGCAAGACCGCATCCAGCGCCGATCAAACCCATCAACCATGTGCATCGCCATGTGCTTTTGGTAGAAATACTTCTGCCCCTGTGGCACCGGGCCTTTGCAAATAGACGCAATCCGGTCTGGATCAGGGTCATGCTCGGCAATAATTTCATCGAGCATCGGGTGCTTGATGCCGGTCGCATCAAGGTAGGCGGCATAAAACGGCTCGTCCCAAACCACGGTATCGCCCCGCGCGGCGAAGGCGTACATCATCGCGGTTGACAGGTTGCGCGGCCCGCTCCACATCGCAATTCTCATGTCTTTATCCCGTCTTCTTTGCGTCTTGCTTTCGTCTCTACACGCGGTGCGGTCATGCCCCGACAAGGGTTTTGTAAAGCCCGCGCAGGCGTTCGGTCATCGGCCCCATTTGCCCAGATCCAATCTGCCGCCCGTCGATCGACCCGACCGGCGTTTGCGCGCCAAAGGTGCCCGTCAAAAATGCCTCGTCCGCCGCGTAGGCATCAACCAATGAAAAGTTACGTTCAAACACTGGAATGTCATTCGCGCGGCAAAGATCAATCACCTTCTGGCGGGTAATCCCGTTCATGCAGTAGTCGCCGGTGCTGGTCCAGACCTGACCTTTTTTCACGATAAAAAAGTTGCAGGCATTCGTGGTGTTCACAAAGCCATGCACATCCAGCATCAACGCCTCATCCGCGCCGGCTTTTTGCGCGGCAATGCAAGCCAGAATGCAGTTCAGTTTGGAATGCGAATTCAGCTTTGGATCTTGGGTCATTGGCAGGCCGCGCAGATGCGGCACAGTGGCAAGCGCAAACGGGCGCGGCAGTTTCTGGCGTGAATGTTCCATGATGATCACCATCGTCGGGCCCTGCTGTGACAAGCGCGGGTTCTGAAACGGCCGGGTTTTCACACCGCGCGTGACCATCAGCCGCGCATGGGCGTCAGTCGCCATTCCGTTGGCCTTTTGCGTGTCTAACACTGCGGAAATCACCTGTTCGCGGGTCAGCGCGATAGTCAGATCAATCGCCTTTGCCGCCTCAAACAGCCGGTCCATATGATCATCCAGAAAGGTCCAATGGCCGTTATAAAGCCGGATCCCTTCCCACACGCCATCGCCCAGCATGAAACCCGAATCGTACACAGACACGGTTGCCTGCGCCTTGGGCACGATTTTGCCGTTCACATAGATCAAAATCGCCTCGTTGCGGATGTCATCTTCGGCCTGATGGGTGGAGACGTGGTCAATCATTGGCGCACCTTTCAATCGTATGGACAGGCTAATCGCGCACGGCGCAAAGGCCAAGGGGCGCAGATGGTGCTTTTCCCCGAAGGTCCGGTTTTGTAGGGTTATCGTCAGACCGGGGGAAATTTCGTGACAGATGACAGCGCCACACCAATGATGCAGCAATATCTGGGCATCAAAGCACAGTATCCCGGCGCCATTTTATTTTACCGGATGGGCGATTTTTACGAGATGTTCTTTGACGATGCGGTTGCCGCCAGTGCGGCGTTGGACATCGCGCTGACCAAACGCGGCCAACATCTGGGACAAGATATCGCGATGTGCGGCGTGCCCTATCATGCGGCCGAAGGATACTTGCTGGCGCTGATCCGCAAAGGCTTTCGCGTGGCCATTGCAGAACAGCTGGAAGACCCTGCTGAGGCCAAAAAGCGGGGCTACAAGGCGGTTGTCCGGCGAGATGTGGTGCGGCTGGTCACCCCCGGCACCCTGACCGAAGACAGCTTGCTGGAGCCGCGGCGGAATAACTTTTTGGCCGCCTTTGCCGAAGTACGGGGTGCCGCAGCGCTGGCATGGGTGGATATTTCAACCGGCGAATTGCGGGTGATGATGATAGCCCCGGTGCGGCTGGGGACGGAGCTTGCCCGTCTTGCCCCCCGCGAGGTGTTGGTTAATGAAACGGCGATTGGCGATTGGGCGGGAATTGTCAAAGATGCAGGCGCTGCAATAACGCCTTTGGCACGGACCAACTTTGATTCAACCGCAGCGGACCGGCGGCTTTGCGCGCTGTTTGATGTGGCGTCGCTTGATGCCTTTGCGACGTTTGACCGGGCCGAGGTATCGGCAATGGGCGCCTTGGTGGATTACCTTGATCTGACGCAGCGCGGAAAACTGCCAATGCTGAAAACACCCGTCCGCGAACTGCCGGGCGGCGCCATGCAGATAGATGCGGCGACCCGGCGCAATCTGGAATTGACATCTGCGCTATCTGGCGGGCGCGACGGATCACTTTTGGCGGTGATCGACCATACGATGACGGCAGCGGGCGCGCGATTGCTGGAACGCAGGCTTTCCAACCCATCATGCGATCTTGCCGACATTCATTCCCGGCTGGAGTCAGTGCGGTATTTTCTGGAACAGAGCCTTTTTCGGAGAAATCTTCGAGATGCGCTGCGGCGTGTGCCCGACATGGACCGCGCGCTTTCCCGGCTGGCACTCGACCGAGCAGGGCCGCGTGATTTGGGCGCAATTCGTGCCGGGTTAACGCAGGCGGCGGCGCTGGCCCCGCTGTTTTCAACGGCTCCATCCCGACTTGCCAACGCAGCGAAAGCCCTGCAAGGCCATTCCGCGCTGACAGACGCGTTGGCCCAAGCGCTGGTGGACGAGCCGCCGCTGCTAGCCCGCGATGGCGGCTTTATCGCGCCGGGATTTGACGCAGAACTGGATGACACACGCCGTCTGCGCGATGAAGGGCGCGGTGTGATTGCGGCCATGCAGGCGGATTACTGCGCCATGACCGGAATTGCCGGGTTGAAGATAAAGCACAACAATGTGCTGGGCTATTTTATTGAAACCACCACCACGCATGCCGAACGGATGCTGGCCCAGCCCTTGGCGCAAACCTTTATTCACCGGCAAACCACCGCCAACCAGGTGCGCTTTACCACGCTGCCACTAAGCGACATTGAAACCCGCATTCTGAACGCTGGCAATCACGCGCTGGATATTGAAAAAAGACACTATCTGGCTTTGCGAGACACTGTTTTGACACAGCAAGCCCCTATCTCGGCGGCGGCTGCCGCACTGGCAGAAATTGATCTTGCCGCTGGCTTTGCCGATTTGGCTGCATCGGAAAACTGGGCAGAGCCGGTTGTTGATGACAGCCGCGCCTTTCGGATAACAGCAGGCCGCCACCCGGTGGTTGAACGCGCCTTGCGCAAACAAAATGGCGCGGGTTTTGTCGCCAATGACTGCGCGCTGACAGGTGAAGAAACCCCAGCGATCTGGATTCTGACCGGGCCGAACATGGCGGGAAAATCAACCTTTCTGCGCCAGAACGCGATCATAGCCCTGTTGGCACAAACAGGCAGCTTTGTGCCTGCCGCATCGGCACATATCGGTCTTGTCAGTCAGTTGTTCAGCCGCGTCGGTGCATCGGATGATCTGGCGCGCGGGCGATCTACCTTCATGGTGGAAATGGTCGAAACGGCGGCGATTCTGAACCAGGCTGACGACCGCGCCTTGGTCATTCTGGATGAAATCGGGCGCGGGACAGCCACCTATGACGGGTTATCCATCGCCTGGGCCACGCTGGAACATCTGCACGCGGCAAACCGGTGCCGCGCGCTGTTTGCCACGCATTACCACGAAATGACGGCTCTGGCGGGCAAACTGCCGGGCGTTCAAAACGCAACGGTCACGGTGAAGGAGTGGGAAGGCGACGTGATCTTTCTGCACGAGGTGCGCAAGGGGGCCGCAGATCGCAGCTACGGCGTGCAGGTGGCGCGGCTGGCAGGGTTGCCCGCCTCGGTAATCGACCGGGCCAAGGTGGTGCTGGAGGCGCTTGAATCTGGCGAACGCGAAGGGGGATCAAGACAAAAGACGTTGATTGACGATTTGCCACTGTTTCGGGCAGCACCGGTGCCAAAACCGCTTGCGAAAGACTCACCGGCAGAGGCGCGCCTGAAGGCCATTCACCCGGACGATCTTACACCAATAGACGCGCTGCGCCTGATCTACGAATTGCGCGATTTGCTGAAAACTTAATTAAAATTTCCGGCTTCCTTTTCGCCAAAATACTCTCGGGGGGTGCGGGGGGCAGACGGCCCCCCGGCGATATCAACCACCTTAACCTTGGGTGTTGGACGAAACCCCTACCGATGCCGGGCGCAGCAGGCGGTCGTGCAGCATGAAGCCTTCAGTCATCACCTGAATGATCTGCCCCGCTTTGGTGCCGGGCAGCGGCGCTTCAAACATCGCTTCATGGTGCTTGGGGTCAAACAGATCGCCGATTTTCGGCGAAACCGGTTCAACGCCGTGCTTGGTCAACACTTTGGTCAACTCGCGCATGGTCAGATCCACGCCCTCGATCAGCGCAGGAGATGCGGCGCGCTGATCTTCAGTTGCTGAATCAAGCGCACGGCGCAGGGCATCATATACCGGCAGCATATCGCGGGCCAGTTTCGACCCACCATATTGTTCTGCCTCGCGCCGATCGCGCTCTCCGCGTTTGCGGGCATTTTCGGCGTCTGCAAGCGCGCGCATGAAACGATCACGCATATCGTCGCGCTCTATGCGCAGATTGTCCATCTCGTCGGTGTCTACCTCTGGCTCGCCGTCGATATCGTCCAGACCAAAATCATCAGGCTCACGCTGATCATCCGCCATCTCATCTTTTTTAGCTCTCGCCATTTTTCAACCTTTGCCTCTGTCAGACACCAGCCGCCCGACAAGCTGCGCCGTGTAATCCACAATCGGGACGATTCGCCCATAGTTCAGCCGTGTTGGGCCAATCACCCCCACGGCACCAATGATCTTACGATCTGAGTTCATATAGGGAGACACCACCAAAGTGGAACCCGAAAGTGAGAAAAGTTTGTTCTCTGACCCAATAAAGATGCGCACGCCTTCGCCTGTCTCGGTCAGTTCCAAAAATTTCTCGATATCGCGCTTGCGTTCCAGATCATCAAACAAGGTGCGGATGCGGTCGATATCGCCGGCATCGCCGCTGGCGTCGATCAAATTTGATTGGCCGCGCACCAACAAACGCTCTGATCCCTCGCCTGCGTTTTCCCACAGGGCGATGCCGCTTTCCACCAAGGCGCGCGCCAGTTGGTCTATTTCTTGGCGCCGTTGGGCAATGTCTTGCACGAACGTGCGGCGCAGGTCTGACAGGGTTTTACCTTCCGCCAGCGCATTCAGAAAATTGCCCGCTTCACGCATAGAGGATGGCGTTTGCCCGGGCGGCGGCGAAAACACACGGTTTTCAACATGCCCGTCGCCAAACACCAAAACCACCAATGCACGTTCCGCAGACAGGCTGACAAATTCGATATGGCGAATGGGGGCTTCGTGCTTGGGCGTCAGCACCACCGACGCGCCGCGGGTGATGCCGGACAGGGCGGCACCGATATGGTCCAGAATCGCGGGCACATCTTGATCTTTGCCGCCAAAGTTGGCGTCGATGCGACTGCGATCTTCATCGGACACTGATCCGACCTCTAGCAGGCCATCCACAAACATTCGCAAACCAAGCTGTGTGGGGATACGGCCAGCCGAGATGTGCGGACTGTCGAGCAGGCCCAGAATTTCCAGATCTTGCATCACATTGCGGATGGTGGCGGCACTTAGGCGTTCGGTCATCGTGCGGGTCAACGTGCGCGAGCCGACCGGATCACCAGAGGCAAGATAGCCCTCAACCACGCGGCGAAACACTTCGCGCGACCGGTCGTTCATTTCGGTCAAAAGACTGGGCGTATCTGGCATAAGTTTGAGTCCTGAGCGGCATGTCACTGTAGGGAACAGCGACTGCCTTCGTCAATCAGCCTTGCATCCCCTGCCCTGCATTGCGTATCTGACGCTGAATTAGCCAAAGGATACCTACCATGCGGCCATCTGGCAGAACACTTCACGAGATGCGCCCGATTTCGATTGAAATCGGTGTGATGAAACATGCGGAAGGATCTTGCCTGATCAAGGTGGGTGAGACGCACGTTCTGTGTTCGGCCACCATCGAAGACAAAGCACCGCCGTTCTTGAAAAACACCGGGCTTGGCTGGGTGACGGCAGAATACGGCATGTTGCCGCGCGCCACCAACAGCCGCAATCGGCGCGAGGCGGCGGCGGGCAAGCAAACCGGGCGCACGCAAGAAATTCAACGCCTGATCGGGCGGGCACTGCGGGCGGGCGTCGACAGATCAGCACTGGGCGAGCGGCAGATCGTGATCGACTGCGACGTGTTGCAGGCAGATGGCGGCACGCGCTGCGCATCCATCACCGGAGGCTGGGTGGCGCTGCGGTTGGCGATGAACAAGCTGTTGAAAACAGGCGCTATTGTGTCTGATCCGATCATCGACCATGTGGCAGCGGTGTCGTGCGGAATTTATGCCGGGCAGCCGTTGCTTGACCTCGACTATGCCGAAGATTCTGAGGCAGGCACCGACGGCAACTTCATTTTGACCGGTCGCGGGCGATTGATCGAAGTGCAAATGTCTGCCGAAGGGGCGACGTTTTCACGCGCTGAAATGAACGAATTGCTGGACCTTTCGGAAGCGGGCGCTGCCGCTTTGGTGGCAGCACAGAAGGCTGCTTTGGGGTGACACGGCGATTTTCGGGCACACAGTTGTTGGTGGCCAGCCATAACAAAGGCAAGCTGGAAGAGATTGCGCGGCTGCTTTTGCCCTACGGCGTTGCGGCGATTTCGGCGGCCGACCTGGGCCTGCCGGAACCTGCCGAGACGGAAAACACCTTTGTCGGCAACGCCCGGATCAAGGCACATGCGGCGGCACAGGCGACCGGATTGCCAGCATTATCGGATGATTCGGGGATAGAGGTACAGGCGCTGGGCAATGCGCCCGGCGTTTATACCGCAGATTGGGCCGAAACGCCGGAAGGGCGCGACTATAATCTGGCCATGACAAAGACGTGGTCGATGCTGGAAGCGGCCAACGCGCCCTTTCCGCGGCGCGCGCGGTTTTGTTGCACGCTGGTGATGGCGTGGCCTGATGGACATGACGACGTGTTTGAAGGCAGCATGGCGGGCCGCGTTGTCTGGCCAATGCGCGGCAATCAGGGCCATGGCTATGACCCGATCTTTCAGCCCGATGGGTTTGATATGACATTTGGCGAAATGGACCGCTGGCAGAAAAATGAAATCAGCCACCGGGCAGAGGCGTTTCGGAATTTGGTAAAGGGGTGTTTTGCATGAAGCGTATATCAACCGGATCACCGTTTGAGGCAACGATGGGCTATTCGCGGGCGATCGTGAAGGGGGGCTGGTGCTTTGTATCGGGCGTCACCGGGTACGATTATACCACGATGACGATTCCCGACGGTATCGCTGATCAGGCGCGAAACTGCATGGCGACAATCAAGGGCGTGTTGGATCAGGCGGGTTTTGAGATGGCCGACATTGTGCGGGTGCAATACTCGGTGACGGATGCAGCTTTGGTGGACAGTCTGATACCGGTTTTGGGCGCGACGTTCGGCGAGATTCGGCCAGCCGCCACCATGGTAATTGCGGGTCTGATACGGCCAGAAATGAAGATAGAGATCGAGGTTACGGCGTTTAAGGGATGATCATGGACGATTGGCGCAAAGGTGGTTTTGGCCTGTATCTGCACTGGCCGTTCTGTCAATCGAAATGCCCCTATTGCGATTTCAACAGCCATGTTGCGGTGTCGATTGATCAAACGCGCTGGAAAACGGCGTATCTGACTGAAATCGACCGCTTGGCTGCTGAAACGCCGGGCCGCGTCTTGCAATCTGTGTTTTTTGGTGGTGGCACACCGTCCTTGATGGACCCCGATCTGGTGGATGCTATTTTGGCGCGCATCAGGGCGGCCTGGCCCCAAGCCAATGACTGCGAAGTAACGCTGGAAGCCAATCCGGGATCGGTCGAAGCGGGGCGGTTCAAAGGCTATGCCGATGCCGGCGTGAACCGCATCTCAATGGGCATTCAGGCGTTGAACGACTCCGATCTTCGTAAATTGGGGCGCAAGCATTCCGTGGCAGAGGCAAAAGCCGCGTTTGATGTGGCGCGCAAGGCGTTTGACAGGGTCAGCTTTGATTTGATTTATGCACGCCAGGACCAAAGCCTGCCGGAATGGAGCGCAGAATTGCGCGAGGCGCTGTCGATGGCGGTGGATCACCTATCGCTGTATCAGCTGACGGTTGAGGATGGCACGGCGTTTGGTGACAGGTTTGCCAAGGGCGGGTTGAAGGGCCTGCCCAATGAAGATCTTTCGGCAGACATGTATGACCTGACGCAAGACATTTGTGGCGAGGCGGGCTTGCCCGCTTATGAGGTTTCAAACCACGCGGCCCCGGGCATGGAATCGCGGCATAACCTGATTTATTGGCGCGGTGGCGACTATATTGGAATTGGGCCGGGCGCGCATGGCCGCTTGACGCTGGACGGCGTCCGATGGGCGACAGAGGCACCGCGCATGCCGGGCGACTGGTTGGCGCGGGTGGCATCTGGCGCTGCGGGTGAGATGCCGCGTGATGTGGTGCCGGGCATGGAACGGGCGTTGGAATATTTGATGATGGGGCTGCGGCTGACCGAGGGAATTGACTTGAGCAGATATCAAGCGCTTGCTGGATTTTCATTAAATAATAACAAAATCAATGACTTGCTGAATAGCGACCTGCTTCGGCCAACACAGCACGGGATTGCAACAACTGCCCGGGGACGATTGGTTCTGAACGCCGTGATCCGCGACTTGGCGGCTTAAACTGACCCGTCGCGCGGCACATCTGACAAGACGCGGCACAACAAATCCAGATCATCAAGCGTGTTATACCGAATGCTGATAATGCCGGTTTCGCCGCCCGGCTCATGCGCGATGCGCACCGACATTTTGAGGTTGGCGGACAAATCGGCCTCTAATGCCTTGGTGTCGGCGTCTTTTTCTTGGCCACCGGGTG
>JAYSPY010000009.1:0-18563 GCA_043721855.1 Pseudorhodobacter sp. | reverse complement strand
CCGCGCCTGACCAAAGCCGGGATCAAGACCCGGATCGTGGATATGCGCTGGCTGTCGCCGCTGCCTGCAGACGCGCTGATAGCGGCGGTGCAGGGCTGCAAAAACATCCTGATTGTCGATGAAACCCGACACTCCGGTGGCGTGGCCGAGGCCTTGATGGCGCTGTTTGCGGAGCGCAGCCCTGCGCCCACTGCCCGCCTGACTGCCAAAGACAGTTTCATCGCCACCGGCCCCGCCTATGCCGCCACCATGCCATCGGCGGATGATATCGTTGCAGCTGCAACCGCTTTGGTGCATCCATGAAAACCGCCGTCATCATCTGCCCCGGTCGCGGCACTTACGGCAAGGCCGAACTTGGCACGCTGGCCCGTCATTTCAAAAACCCAGAACTCTTGGCCCATTTCGATGCCCGTCGCAGCGAACTTGGCCAGGAAACCCTGACGGCGCTCGACAGCGCGCCTGGCTATTCCGTCGCCAAACACACCCGCGGCGACAATGCGTCCGCACTGATCTATGCCGCCACAATCGCCGATTTCACGGCACTGCAAGACATCGAAATTCTCGCTGTCACCGGCAATTCGATGGGCTGGTATTCCGCCCTTGCCTGCGCGGGCGCGTTGACGCCGGAGAGCGGGTTCGAAGTGGTGAACACCATGGGCACATTGATGCAGGATCACCTGATCGGCGGGCAACTGATCCATCCGTTCATGAACGAGGACTGGCACGCCAACCCCGCCCGCAAAGCCGAACTGCTGGCCGTGACGTCCGAAATCAACACCCGCGCCAACCACTACCTTGCCCTGTCGATCAACCTTGGCGGCATGCTAGTTTTGGCGGGCAATGAGGCGGGGTTGAGCGCGTTCGAGGCCGCCGTTCCCCAAGCACAATCCCGCTTTCCGATGCGTTTGCAGAACCACGCGGCGTTCCACACTGCCCTGCAAGCCCCGGTGGCGGCGGCAGGCCGTGCCAAACTTCCCGCTACCCTGTTCGCCCAACCCAAACACCCGCTGATCGACGGTCGCGGTGCCATCTGGTGGCCGCATGCCACCGACACAACCGCGCTATGGGATTATACCCTTGGCCATCAGGTGACGGAGCCTTACGATTTCACCCATGCCATCACCATTGCCGCCCGCGAATTCGCGCCGGATTTGTTCATCATCACCGGCCCCGGCACCACGCTGGGCGGGGCCACTGCACAGGCCTTAATCCTTGCCAACTGGCAGGGCCTCTTGTCAAAATCCGATTTCCAATCCGCCCAACAATCGGTGCCGTTCCTGATCTCCATGGGTATGGATGATCAGCGCGGGCTGGTAACAGGAGTATTCCAATGACACATGCCGAAACACTAGCCGCCGCTGGTCTGACACACGCCGAACTGTCGGGCGGCACCCTGCCCGTGCATTCCCCCATCGACGGGGCCGAAGTCGCCCGCATCGCGGAAACTGCTCTGGCCGATATGCCCGCTATCATCGCGGCAAGCCAAACCGCCTTCAAAGCTTGGCGCGACATTCCCGCACCGCGGCGGGGCGAATTGGTGCGGCTGTTGGGCGAAGAACTGCGTGCCGCAAAGGCCGAACTTGGGGCAGTTGTTACGCTGGAGGCGGGGAAGATCACCTCCGAAGGCTTGGGCGAAGTGCAGGAAATGATCGACATCTGCGATTTCGCGGTGGGTCTGTCACGCCAGATTTACGGCCTGACCATCGCATCAGAACGCCCGGGTCACCGGATGATGGAATCATGGCACCCGCTGGGCACCTGCGCCATCATTTCCGCCTTCAACTTTCCCGTCGCGGTCTGGTCGTGGAACGCCGCCCTCGCCCTTGTCACCGGCAACCCGGTGATCTGGAAACCGTCGGAAAAAACCCCCCTCACCGCCCTCGCCTGCATGAAAATCATGGACCGCGCCCTTGCCCGCTTTGGCGATGCGCCCGCAGGTCTTGTGCAACTGGTGATCGGCGGCCCGGCGATTGGCGAGGCGCTGGTCAATTCAAAAGACATCCCCGTCGTGTCAGCCACCGGATCAACCCGGATGGGATCTATCGTCGGCCCGAAAGTGGCCAACCGCTTTGGTCGATCAATCCTTGAGCTTGGCGGCAACAACGCGATGATCGTGGCCCCGTCTGCCGATATGGACATGGCGGTGCGCGCCATCGTGTTTTCCGCCGTCGGCACGGCGGGGCAACGCTGCACGTCGCTGCGCCGATTAATTGCGCATAATTCCATTCGGGCGGATCTGGTGGCGAAACTGGCAAAGGCCTATGCCAGCCTGCCGATTGGTGATCCGCGCCATGCCACAACCCTGATCGGCCCGCTGGTCGATCACGCCTCACGCGACCGCATGACAGCGGCATTGACGGCGGCGAAAGCCGAAGGCGGCACGGTGCATGGTGGTGCAGTGGTGACTAAGGGCGTGCCGGAGGGTGGGGCGTATATTGCGCCTGCTTTGGTGGAAATGCCCGAACAAACGGCAGTGGTCAAAACCGAAACCTTCGCGCCGATCCTGTATGTGCTGGGCTACGACACGCTGGATGAGGCTATTCATCTGCAAAACGATGTGCCGCAAGGCCTGTCGTCGTGCATCTTCACGCTGGATATGCGCGAGGCGGGGGCATTCCTGTCTGCATCCGGGTCGGATTGCGGGATTGCGAACGTCAATATAGGGCCATCCGGGGCCGAAATCGGCGGCGCGTTTGGCGGCGAAAAGGAAACCGGCGGCGGGCGCGAAAGCGGGTCCGACGCGTGGAAAGGCTATATGCGCCGTCAGACCAATACCGTGAACTATTCTGCACACCTGCCGCTGGCGCAGGGCGTGAAATTTGATTTTTAAGACAAGCGCAGACTGAACCGTGGGAACCGGTTGCAGGAAAAACTGCGCGAAAGGGAAAACAAAATGGCACTGAACAAAATCGCCGTCCTTGGCCTTGGAAAAGTGGGGCATCTGGCGGCTGAACTGCTGGCAGAGGCTGGCTTTGCCGTCACCGGGATTGATAGCCGGAAGGTAAACGCGTCGTTTGACACAAGGCAAGCCGATCTTGGCGATCTTACAGGTCTGCCAAACCTACTGAAGGATCAAGATGCAGTTTTGTCCTGCCTGCCCTATCATGTGAATATCGGGGTCAGCACGGCAGCGCACGGATTGGGGTTGCATTATTTCGATCTGACAGAAGACGTGCCGACCACGCGGCATATTCGCGAATTGGCGATAACTTCCAAAGGCTTGATGGCCCCGCAATGTGGCTTGGCACCGGGGTTTGTCGGCATTGTGGCGGCTGATCTGGCGGGGCAGTTTGACAAGGTGCGCTCGATCCGCTTGCGGGTTGGGGCGTTGCCACAAAACCCCACCGGTTTGCTGGGCTACGCCTTCACCTGGTCACCGGAAGGCGTGGTCAACGAATACCTGAACGATTGTGAGGTTATCGAGGAAGGCACCTTGAAAACCGTCTCGGCGATGGAATGGCTGGAGACAATTTATATCGACGGGATGCAGCTGGAAGCCTTTACCACGTCGGGCGGGCTTGGCACGATGTGCGAAACCTATGCCGGGGTGATCGAAAACCTTGATTACAAAACGATGCGCTATCCGGGCCATATGGCGCTTATGAACTTCTTTTTCCACGAATTGCTGATGCGCGAAAACCGGGCAGAGGCGGGACGGATTTTGACCAATGCAAAACCGCCGGTTGACGACGATGTGGTCTATCTGCACGTCGCAGCCGAGGGCTGGGTTGACGGAGCGTTACGTCGGCGTGAATTTGTGCGCGCCTATTACCCGATTGTTATAGCAGGCAAATCACGCACGGCGATTGCATGGACAACATCGGCGTCAGTGGTGGCTGTGATTGAGATGGTGCGCGATGGCAAGCTGCCCCAACAGGGGTTTTTGAAGCAGGAGCAGATTCCGCTGGCGCCTTATCTTGCCACCAGAACCGGGAATTTCTATCAGATTGGCCATCGTGGTCGGCACAGTTAAATTGACCTTACCCGATGCGACGCGGTGATTATCGGGGCAGGTCATCTGGTTTACACAGCCCCGATCGTTGTCCCACCAATAGAAGCTGACTTTGCCACCATTCTTTAGATTCTGTCGGGCACGGATTTCTTGCTTGCAACATTTCCATTTGCGCGAAACATCTTGGCGATGAAACAAGCCCCGCCTCCTCAGCTGCGCCTTCGTCTGGTTTTTGAATCAGGGCCTGTAGGCAAGTTGTCCTTTGGGCCGGGCAAGGCCGATCTGTTGGATTTGATCGGGCAGCACGGGTCTATTTCGGCGGCGGCGCGGATTATGGGAATGAGCTACCGCCGTGCCTGGGTGTTGGTGGATGAGATGAACCAAACGTTTCGCAACCCGTTGGTGAAAAGTGTACGCGGCGGGCCACAGGGGGGAGGTGCACAGCTGACCAAGGATGGCACAGACGCTTTGCATTATTTCCGAAATATCGAGGCAGCAGCGATAAGTGCAGGCGCAGCCGAGATTGCGGCGCTATCAGCGATGCTGCGCGATATATCCGACAGGAAATAACGCTTGTCACGGGCGGCCCAAGGTGCGTTATATCTGAGCAGATATAACGCAGGAACGGGCCATGTTTCAAAAATACCTTGCTGCCGCTCTGTTTCTGGTTTTGCAAGCGCCGGGATTGGCGCAGGCCGAGACAACGCTTGTGGCGGTCGCCGCTAATTTTGCTGGCGCGGCAGAGGCTGTTTCCGCCGCGTTTCACGAAGCGACCGGGCATGACGCGCAGATAACCACAGGGTCAACCGGCAAACTTTATGCGCAGATCACCGAAGGCGCCCCGTTTGATGTGCTGTTGTCGGCCGATGCGAAGACGCCGGATTCGCTGGTGGCCAACGGGCTGGCGGTGGCGCAAAGCAGCTTTACCTATGCGATTGGCGGTCTGACGTTGTGGAGCGTGGATGCGGGCTTGATCGGGGCGGATGCGAAGGCATCGCTTGCGTCAGACAAGATACGGTTTTTGGCAATCGCAAACCCGGAGCTTGCGCCCTACGGCATAGCCGCGAAAGAAGCACTGACGCATTTGGGGCTGTGGGATGAGGTGCAGCCAAAGATTGTGCTGGGCCAGAACATCGGGCAGGTTTTCGCGATGGCCAGCACTGGTGCCGCGGATGCGGCGTTTGTGGCAACTTCGGCTTTGGTTGGACCGCAGGCACCCGTTACCGGATCGCGCCTTGATGTGCCGCAAGTGATGTTCACACCGATCCGTCAAGATGCGGTTTTGCTGACCAAGGGCAAGGACAACGTAGCCGCGGTCAGCTTTCTTGCGTTTCTGAAAGGTGATAAAGCCAAAGAAATAATCACCCGCTTTGGATACCATCTGCCGGAATGACACTGCCCGACCTTACACCGCTTTGGCTTACTTTGCAGCTTGCTGGCGTGACGACGTTGGTGTTGCTGGTGCTGGGCACACCGCTGGCGTGGTGGCTGTCGCAAACGCGCAGTCGGATAAAGCCGGTGGTAGAGGCGATTACCGCCTTGCCTTTGGTTTTGCCGCCCACGGTGCTGGGGTTTTATTTGCTGATCATCCTAAGCCCAAGGTCGCCGATTGGCGCGTTTTGGGTAGAGGTAACGGGCAACACCTTGACGTTTTCATTTACCGGGCTGGTGATCGCATCAGCGTTGTATTCGCTGCCGTTTACCGTGCAACCGTTGCAGGCGGCCTTTGAAGGGCTGGGCCGAAGCCCTTTTGAATTGGCGGCAACCCTGCGCGCGGGGCCGTTGGACCGGTTCCTGACCGTCGCTGCGCCAATGGCAAAGCGCGGGTTTCTAACAGCGACGGTGTTAACCTTTGCTCACACGGTGGGGGAATTTGGCGTGGTTTTAATGGTCGGCGGCAATATACCGGGGCAAACGAAAGTGATCTCGATCGCCATCTATGAACAGGTTGAGACGATCAATTATGCCGATGCGCATGTGTTGTCTGCCATTATGCTGGGCTTTTCGTTTGTGGTGCTGTTGTTCGTCTACACGCTGAACCGTAAATTTCCTGTGCGGGTGGGCTAAAGCGTGGCGCTTGATGTCGATATCGGGCACGAATTTCCGGGGTTTCAGCTGGCGGTGAACCACCAATTTGCGGCGGGCGGGATTACTGCGATTTTTGGGCGCTCCGGGTCAGGCAAAAGCACGCTTTTGCGGGTTATTGCGGGGCTGGAGCCGGGGGTTGCGGGCCGCGTGACGCTGGACGGCGCTGTTTGGCAAGATGGGGCCAAATTCCTGAGGCCAGAGGCGCGCGGTGTCGGCATGGTGTTTCAGGATGCGCGGTTTTTTGGGCACCTAAGCGTTGCGGGCAACCTCGCCTTTGCTGCAAAGCGCGCCAAGGGGCTGGGCGGCCGGGCGGTGGATGACGTGGCGCGGGATTTTGATTTGTTGCCGCTGCTGGACCGTCGCCCCTACGGTCTTTCGGGCGGCGAGAGGCAGCGCGTGGCACTGGCCCGTGCGCTGCTGTCTGCGCCGCGTGTGTTGTTGCTGGACGAGCCGCTGGCGGCGCTGGATGACAGCCGCAAGGGCGAAATTCTGCCCTACCTCGAACGGCTGCGTGACCGCAGCGACATGCCGATCTTGTACGTCAGCCATTCGATGGCCGAGGTGGCGCGGATTGCGACTGATATTGTGGTAATGCAGGGCGGGCGCGTTCTGCGGGCAGGTCGGCTTGAGGATGTGTTGTCTGATCCTGCTGCGGTGCCCGATCTTGGGGTGCGCGATGCGGGCGCGGTGATGGTGGCGCGGGTCACGGCACATCATGCCGATGGGTTGACCGAGCTGGCAGTATCAAAAGGCGCGCTTTTGCTGCCGCGGTTTGAGGCAGCGACCGGGGCGTTGGTGCGGGTGCGCATCCCGGCGCAGGATGTGATTCTATCCCTGCACCGGCCAGAAGGGATTTCGGCGCTGAACATTCTGCCTGTGGTGATTACCTCGATCTTTCCGGGGGATGGCCCGGGTGCCGCGATAGGTTTGCAGTCAGGCGATGACCGATTGCTGGCACGGGTGACGCGCAGATCGGTCGATGCACTGGGGTTGACCGAAGGCATGGCGTGCTTTGCCGTGGTGAAATCAGTGGCGGTGGCGCAGGCCGATGTGGGGCTGGCGCGGTGACCCGATCAGGCGAAGGTGATGTCGCGGCCAAGTGGCAGGGACCGGATGCGTTGACCGGTCAGCGCGAAGATCGCGTTGGCCAGTGCCGGGGCAGCGGGGGGTGTTCCGGGTTCACCAATGCCGCGGATTTTTTCGCCGTTTTCCAGGATAGAGACGGCTATCGGCGGGCATTCGTGAAGTCGCAGAGGTTCGTAATCAGGAAAACTTGATTGGTCTACTTTGCCATCGGCAAAGGTAATCTCGCCCCGGATCGCGGCGCTCAGGCCGTAAATGATGGCACTTTGCACCTGTGCTTCGATAATGCGAGGATCAAGGGCAATGCCCACATCAACGGCGGCCCAGATGTTGGTCATCTTGAAACCAGCGCCGGTTTGTTCCACCTCGATCACCTCGGCCACGGGCACGCCGAAACTAAGCGCGTAAGCAAAGCCGCGCGCGCGGCCTTTTGGCAAAGGCAAGCCCCAGTTGGCCATGGCGGCCACGGCTTCGATGACCTTCAGGCTGGGGGCGTGGGTGATTTGGCTTAAGCGAAACGCTACCGGATCGACGCCCGCCAGCAGAGCCATCTCGACCATCGCTGATTCGTGGAAAAATGCGTTTTGCGACGATCCAACGGATCGCCATGACCACATCTGCCAACGGGGTTTGGCAAGATCGCACTGCAACGCCGTCAAGATGCACCGTGCAGGCCCCACAGGCGGCGACACCGCAGCCATATTTGGTCCCCGTCAGGTTCAGCCCATCGCGCAGCGCCCAAAGCAAGGGTGTATCGCCCGCCATCTCAACGGGCTGGCTTTTGCCATTCACTGTGATGATATAGGCCAAACGATCCTCCACAGGTTCACCTTGTGACAAAATACGCAAAAAATGTCATTTCGTCAACTGACTGAAACAGAGCCAATGAAAAATCGTTCCATGACAACAGATTTTGACCAGACCCCCTTGCGCCAGGACGGCATTCTTGACGCAGCTTTGACGGCATTTTCAAGCTATGGCTATCGCCGCACCGCAATGGAGGACATTGCGCAAGGTGCAGGGATTTCAAGGTCAGCCCTGTATCTGCATTTCCGGAACAAGGAAGATATCTTCAAATCGCTGGCAGCCCGATACTTTGAGGAGGCCGCGATTAACATGGCGGCAGAGCTGGCAAAACAAGGCCAAAGCGGCGCTGAAACTTTGGCAAATGCATTCTATGCTTATGACGGGAAAATCATGGAGTTGGTTTTAGGCACCCCGCACGGCGCAGAAATGCTTGAGGCGGGGCATATGATTTCGGCCGATCTGGTGATGGCCGGCGAGAAGCGTATTCACAAATTGCTTGAAAATTGGCTGGATGCACAGGCTTTTCCCGCGGTTCTGGGCACGGCGCATGGGCTGGCGGAAACAATGTTATCCGCACTGAAAGGATTGAAACAGTCAGCGAAAACGCCGCAAACATACCGTGCATCACAGGCACAACTTGCCCTCGTTCTGGCGCTGGCTATGGATCGATAATCAATTATCGCCTAAAATCCAATAGGTTAAGCCTGTGTTCACGCTGATGCCCTAAATATGGCCTTGGGTGTTATGAATTGGGTGATGGAATGGCAGGGCAAACAAATGCCGCGCCAGTCATTATCAAGCGGAAGAAAATCATCAAAGGCGGCGGTCATCACGGTGGTGCGTGGAAAGTGGCCTATGCTGACTTTGTGACGGCCATGATGGCCTTCTTTATGCTGATGTGGCTGCTGAACGCGACAACTGAAAAACAACGAAAAGGGATTGCGGATTATTTCAATCCGACAATTCCAGTTGTGCGCATTTCTGGTGGCGGGTCGGGCGCCTTTGGCGGCGATTCGGTTTTCTCCGAACAGCAACTGGCCCAAAATGGCACAGGCGCATCTGCTGGTACGCCGTCCGAGCAAGACAAAGCGCGCGGCGCGGAAGACCCGGCCGACGGCGATGGCACGGCCGAGATGGCAGAATTGAAAGACATAGAGAAAAAGCTGCTGGCCCGCGGTGGCGAAAGCATGACGATGGACGCCGTTATGCGCCACGTCGTGACGCGCGTGACAGATGAAGGCTTGGTGATCGAGTTGTTTGATCTGCCGGACAATCCCCTGTTCGCAGCCGAATCCTCGACGCCCGAAACCGTCACCAATGACATAGCTGCAATGTTGGCCGAGGTGCTGGCGCTGACCAAAAATCAGATCGCGATCAGCGGGCATGTACGATCATATCCGATCACCCTGATCAAGAATCCGGCATGGGATCTTTCGGCAGACCGGGCCCAGGCAATGCGTCGGTTGATCGAATCAGCTGGCCTGTCTGGCAGTCGGATGCAGCGAATTTCTGGTTATAGCGACAGAATTTCAATCACTCCAAATCCGACTGAGGCCAGGAACAACCGGCTCGAGGTGATTTTACTGCGTAAAAACAGGTAAGATTAGATTGTATTTTATCCGTTAGCCCGATTTTAAGATACTGCGCCGCAGGGTCAGCGTTGACCAAGAGTCGATGCTTCAGAAAGGCGCCAAACATATGACAATTTCCTCCGCGCTCAATGCCGGGGTGGCCGGGCTGAATGCCAACGCAACCCGGCTTGCCACCATATCCGATAACATCGCGAATTCCGCGACCTATGGCTATAAACGTGCTTCAACCGATTTTGAAAGCATGGTTATAACCGAAGCACCGGGCTCTGGCAGTTATTCGGCGGGCGGCGTTCGGGCAACAGCCACCCGGCTGATCAATGAACGGGGCGCTTTGGTGTCAACGGCCAATGCGCTGGACATCGCCATCGCCGGACGCGGCATGTTGCCCGTCACCCAATCTGCCGGATTAAACGCTTCGCAGCCGGTTCGCACATTAATGATGACGAGCACGGGATCTTTCAACCCTGACGCCAATGGTGTCTTGAAGACAAAGTCAGGTTTGGTGCTGATGGGTTGGCCCGCCAACGCCGATGGCACTATCCCGGTTTTGCCGCGGGATACCTCCGCCGGTTTGGTGCCCGTGGTCGTCAACGCCAACCAGCAGGCCGGTGATCCGACGACGACGATGAAGCTGGGGGTAAACTTGCCCGCAACCAACACTGCGGCGGGCGCTCCGGGCACGACATTGCCGTTGTCAGTGGAATATTTTGGCAATCTTGGCACCTCTGAATCGATCGGGGTCAGTTTTACGCCGACTGTACCTGTTTCGGGATCTTCCAATCAGTGGACGTTGGTTTTACGCGATTCCGCTCAGGGGAACGCGGTTATTGGGGAATATACTCTGACATTCGACAGCACGCGCGGCAACGGCGGCACGTTGGCGACGGTAGCGGTGGTATCAGGTGGGGCCTACAATTCCGCAGATGGCACACTCGCGCTCAACGTGGCCGGCGGCCCTATGAGCATGTCAATCGGAAAACTGGGCGATCCAAATGGCTTGACCCAATTGTCAGATAGTTTTGCCCCAACCTCCATTACCAAGAACGGCTCACCGGTAGGGAACCTGACAGCAGTGGAGATTGACGAAAACGGATATATCACGGCCACTTACGATACCGGCTTTACCCGCAAGCTGTATCAAGTGCCGCTTGTTGATATGCCAAACCTTAATGGGCTTATCGCGCTGGACAATCAAACTTACGAAATTTCGCCCGAGTCTGGATCGTTCTTTTTATGGGACGCGGGCGATGGGCCAACCGGGTCTGTTGTTGGCTATGCGCGTGAAGGCTCGACCACCGATGTGGCGGCAGAACTGACGAACCTTATCCAGACCCAACGCGCCTATTCATCGAACGCCAAGGTCATCCAAACCGTGGACGAGATGCTGCAAGAAACCACCAACATCAAGCGATAGGATTAGAGCGTGAGCATTTCCGGCGCTCTTTCCAACGCATTATCGGGCCTGACCGCTTCGTCACGGTCGGCGGAAATGGTTTCCAACAACATCGCAAACGCGCTGAACGAAGGCTATGCGCGCCGCGAATTGGTGCTTGGCCCGCGCAGCCTTGGCGGCACGGGCCAGGGTGTTGCAGTAACCGGCATTTCGCGGGCGGTAAATCTGGTCCTGTTGTCAGACAGGCGGGTGGCGCAAGCGGGCACTGGCGACAGGCAAACGCGCGCGCAGTTTTTCACAAACCTGGAAGCGGCGATTGGGGCTCCCGGTAGCGAAGTGTCTTTGACCAACCGGGTCGCGGCAATGGAAACCGCGCTGATCGAGGCGGCAAGCAGACCAGAATCCGAGGGCCGTCTTGCCAAGGTCGCTGACACGGCCCGCGCTTTGGCCAACCAGATCGGGGGTGCAGCTATAGCTGTGCAAACAGCCCGCGCCGAAGCGGATCATCAAATCGGGACCGATGTTAACAAAGTGAATGCCGCGATGGCCCGCGTCGCCGAGATGAACATCGAAATTCGCGGGCATTTAAGCTCAGGTCGCGATCCTTCGGCCTTGATGGACCAGCGCCAGCAGTTGGTTGACCAGATTGCGTCGGTCGTACCTCTTCGCGAAGTGCAACGTGACCATGGCCAGATTGCACTGTTCACGACAGGCGGGGCAGTTTTGGTTGATGGGCGCGCGGCCGAATTCGGCTTTGCCGCTGCCGGTGTTGTGGAACCCGATATGACAGTTGCCTCGGGTGGCCTGTCAGGACTTACATTGAATGGCATGCCGGTTTTAACTTCGGGTCCATACAGCACAATTTCTGGCGGCTCTTTGGCAGCAAATTTTGCCGTGCGCGATGAATTGGCCCCGGCCGCCCAAATGCGCCTTGATGCCGTGGCGCGGGATTTGATTGAACGTTTTGGCAGTCTTGACCCGACGGTTACCCCGGGCAATCCGGGGCTGTTTACCGACGCGGGCAACTCATTTTTGCCCACAAACGAGACAGGTCTTGCACAACGCCTCGCTATGAACGCCGCCGCCGATCCGCGGCAGGGCGGCGCGTTGTGGCGGCTGCGCGATGGATTGGCGGCCGCAAGCCCCGGCCCAGCGGGCAATGGCACTCTGCTGACCGCCTTGCACTCCGCGTTAACTGCATCACGTCAGCCAGTTTCAGGTGATTTCTTGCCCGGACAGCGGAGTTTCGTCGGCCTGAACGCGGATATGCTGTCTGCAGTTGGCACGGCACGGCTGTCGGCCGACGCTGAGGCCAGTTTTTCAGCCGCCAAGCATGAAGGCCTGAAGGTGCAAGAATTGCAAGGCGGGGTCGATACTGACCGGGAATTGCAGGATCTTTTGCAAATTGAAAAGGCCTACGCTGCCAACGCAAAAGTCATTCAAACAGTTGATGAAATGCTAGATCTGTTGTTGGGAATATAAGCGATGTCTCTGATATCATTGGGCGACTTAGGACAAACTTTTATGTTGCGACGGCAGAACGCCGATTTGAAATCCGATCTGCAGCGGTTGACCACGGAAATGACGACCGGACAAGCTACCGATATTGGTCGGCAGGTTGGCGGCGACTATTCACCCCTTGCAGGCATCGACGCGTCATTGGCGCGACTGCAAGGTTACAAAGCCAGCACATCCGAAGCGGCCCTGCTAAGTGGTGCCATGCAAACCGTTTTAGGCACGGTTGAAGGCATGGCCAGCAGCCTGGGGCCGATGCTCTTGGCAGCCTCAAGCGCTGGAACGACCGTTCAGATCAGTGCCGTTGGGGGTGAAGCGCGCCAGAAACTTGGCACCGCGGTCGCCCTTTACAACACGGATATCAGCGGGCGCGCCCTGTTCGCGGGCAAAACAACCGACGGCCGCGCGGTGATGGACGTGGGCGCATTGCTTGCGGCGCTGGATGTCGAGATCATAGGCGCCACGTCGGCGCTGGATGTGGAAGCCCGCGTAACCGCGTGGTTTGATGGGCCAACCGGATATACCAGCGTCGGATATCTGGGCGGCGACCCATTGCAGCCTTTGACAGTGGCGCCCGGTGAAACAGCCGATTTGGGGTTTACCGCCGCTGATCCGGGCATACGCGACACCCTTAAGGGCCTTGCAATGGCAGCGCTTCTGGACCGCGGTGCGCTTGCTGGAAATGTGCAGGCGCGGGCTGATTTAGCACGCAAAGCGGGTGAAAATCTGGTCAACAGCCAAACCAGCCGCGCCAATATGGCCGCAAGGCTGGGCACTACTGAGGGTCAGATAGAGGCCGCAACAGTGCGCAACAGTTCCGAGACATCTGCATTGCAGATCGCCCGAAACGCGATAACCGGGGTAGACCCCTACGAGACGGCAACCAAGCTGGAAGCGACCCGCCAACAAATAGAGACAATGTATGCCTTAACCGCGCGAATATCGCGCCTGAGCTTGGTGGATTACCTGCGATGATCAGACTTGTGATTTGTTTTATGTGCCTGTCTTTACCCGCCTTTGCTGGCCCAATTCGGATCAAGGATCTTGTCGAATTTGACGGCGTGCGCGGCAATGATCTTGTGGGATATGGCCTTGTAGTGGGACTGAACGGCACAGGCGATGGGTTGCGCAACGCGCCCTTTACCGAAGAGATCATGTCGAACCTGCTGGAACGGCTGGGTGTGAATGTGGCGGGCGAACAATACCGCCCAAAAAACGTGGCAGCAGTCTTTGTAACCGCCACTTTGCCCGCTTTTGCCCGCGCAGGTGGCAAAATAGATATTACCGTTTCCGCAATCGGTGATTCAAAAAGCCTGCAGGGTGGAACGCTGGTCATGACGCCACTGAACGGGGCTGATGGCCAGATTTATGCCGTTGCCCAAGGCACGATTATTGCGGGCGGTATTTCTGCACAAGGCGAAGCGGCCCGCGTGATACAAGGTGTGCCCACGGCGGGCACAATTCCATCGGGGGCACGGGTTGAGCGCGAAGTGGAGTTTGATTTTACATCGCTTTCCTCCATCCGGATGGCACTTCGCATCCCGGATTTCACCACCGCTGGCCGCATTGAGGCCGCTATTAACGCCGATTTTGGCAGGCCGGTTGCGGCGATGCTGGATGCGGGCACCGTGGCGATTGATCTGAATGCCGCAAATATGGCCTCGCCGGCGCATGTGCTGGGCCGGCTTGAAAACATATCGGTGGAACCTGAAACCCGGGCGCGGGTGGTGGTGGATCAACGGTCGGGCACAATTGTGATGGGCGAAGATGTGCGCATCAGCCGCGTGGCCGTCGCACAGGGCAATCTGACGCTGCGTATTGAAGAAGCGCCGCTTGCCGTGCAACCCAACCCGTTCAGCGATGGCGAAACGATTGTCGTGCCACGCACGACCGTGGGCCTTGATGTGGCGGGCGGCAACGGCATGGCCGAAATCACCAGTGGCACCGACCTGTCCGAGGTGGTGGCAGGGCTGAATGCGTTGGGCGTGGCCCCCTATGACATGATCGACATCCTCAAAAGCATCAACGCAGCCGGTGCCTTGCATGCAGAGTTTATTGTAAACTGATCAAGTCGCCAGATTGCTTGGACAAAACAACAAAGGGCCGATGCGGCAAGCACATCGACCCTTTTACTTTTGATCTTTTCAGAGTTGGTTTTCGCTTTGGGTAACGTGATCGAGGCGCTGGCTAAAAGTAACTTCGGACCAAGGCTCCGGATATCAGTGACCATCCATCCGCCACCACGAAGAATGCAAGTTTGAAGGGCAAAGATACTGCGGCGGGGGGCACCATCATCATACCCATCGACATCAAAACGGCAGCGACCACCAGATCGATGATCAAGAATGGCAAGAACACCAGAAACCCGATCTCAAAAGCGCGTTGCACTTCGCTAAGCAGAAATGACGGCACCAAAAGCGACAGGGGCGCATCTATCGGCGCGCCCGCTTCGGCAGGCCGCAAGGCCTGAAGGGACAAGAACGTATCTACGTCAAGCCGGTCGGCCATGAACACGCGAAAGGGGGCCATGGTCGCTTCAAACGCAGCGGGCAGTTCTAATGTGCCTTCCGACAAGGGTTGCAATCCTTTGGCCCAGGCCTCGGTAAATACCGGGTCCATGACATACCATGTCAAGAACATTGCAAGGCTGACGATCACCATGTTTGGTGGGGCCTGTTGCAGACCGATAGCCTGTCGCAGAATCGACAAAACGGTTACGATAAACGGAAAACAGGTGACCATGATTGCAAGGCCCGGCACCAAGCTTAGTACGGTGATCAACAGTATCAGCTGGACAGACCTTGTTGCCAAAGAGCCATCGTCACCAAAATTAAGCGTCAACTCTTGTGCTGTGGCGGGCCCTGCAAATGCACAAAGGACAATCGCCAGTAGAAAATAAAACCTCAAAGTCCACCTCGCAGATTGACGACCTCGGTCAGCCGCACGGCCAGTTGGCCCGGCTGATCTTCGCCCAGTTCTTGCAGTTCGCCCCGCGCAATCAACCGGTCCCCGACATAAAGTTCGACCGGATCATCAACCTTCCGGTCAAGCACCAGGACTGCATCGCGCCCCATGCGCAGAAGATCGCGAACCAGCGGCCTCGCTTTGCCGACAGAGATGGTAATTTCAATCGGCACCTGCGAAAACGGGTTGGTATCGGTAGCATCATCCATAACGTTGGTCCTTTTCTGTAAGATCGAAAAAATCGCGCACTGCGTTGGCGATTTCGGTGGTGGCACGGTCCATGTCGAGTCTGGTTTCGGTATCGCCCAGCCGAAAATAAATCTGACCTTCGCCAAGCGTCGGTTCTTCAATCACCGTCAGCGGCAGGCCGGTTGCTTGTTCCAGCAACGCTTCAACCGCCGGACGCGATGCCGGGTTTATAACAAGCGTGACGGGCGCGTCGGCCATCTGGTCTGCCAATGGCATCAGCGTTTCCAACGCCACCGCTGCCAAACTTTCACGCGCGACTTGCGGCAACAGGCTGGTGACAATTTCGGTTAACAGCGGTTGGATGGCGCGCAAAACATGCATGCGGGCTTCTTGAAATGTGAAGCCAAGACTTTGCAGGTTTCGGGCGAAATCGGCCTGTATGCGCGCTTTATCTTCGGATTGCGCCGCAGCAGCATCATCCCAACCAGAGGTGTACCCAAGTTCGTACGCTTGCATCCGAATGTCTTCGATTGCGTTTGCATCGGTCACAATCATTGACTGCTTGGCGGGCGTGTCTGGCATATCGAAAACTTCAAGGCGCAGGGCGCACATCAGGCTTTCTCCTCTTCCTGTTCCATCCAATTGCGCAGGATTTCGACTGATTCTGCCTGCCGTTCTTCAATCAGGCGGCGAAGTCGTGCGACGGGTTCATTGTCCAGTTCTGCCGCCGCACTGTAAGAGTTTACCTTGAACAAAGGCCGACCCGAACCATCGTCGATTTCGCCGCTCAGGGCTTGCGGCGCAGTACCGCCCATTCCCGGCAAGGCAAGGGGGGCGGCCTGCAAACCAAGTGCTGGAACAACCCGAGATTGAGCAGACAGAATGGGGCGCACCACGAACAGCCCAAGGATCAACGCCACCAGCGCCAGCGCCGCAATCTGAATAGCGGTCATGATGTTGATGGGGGCAAATGCCGAAAGCACGCTGGCTTCGGCTAAGGTGCCCAGTTCCGGGACCGGTTCAAAAGCCAGGGATTTCAGCGTAAGCACATCGCCTCGCGCCTCATCCAACCCAACGGCGGAGGCTACAAGTTCACGTAAAATACCAAGTTCTTCGTCGGTGCGTGCAGTCCAGGTGGCGGTACCATCCGCACCAATCACTTGCTGGCCATCGACCAGAACCGCGACGCTTAACTTGCGAATGGACCCCGGCACGCGCTGCACTTCGCGCGTGGTTTCTGAAACTTCGAAATTTAACCTTTCACTGGTTTCAGAAGTTTGGCTTTTTCCACTGCCACCGCTGGCTGCATCCCCTTCTGGCAGATTGGAAGCCACCGTTACCTGGCCGCCGGGTTGAGTGCTTGATCCGGTTTTTTCCTGAGTCTCGGACGATATTGCCACCCGGCCTTGTGGATCAAAACGATGCTCAATCACAGTTTCGCTGTCTGTCACCAAATCAAGCGCCACTTCTACGATTGCGCGGTCAACGCCCACGCGGGCGGCCAACAACCGCTCTACATTGGTCTTGATTTCAGCGGCACGATCCTGCGCATTCCCGTTAGGCATGGACGGGTTAGTGCTGCTTTCAATAAGCCCCGCCACGGCATCAATCACGGCGACATCTTCGGGCAGCATTCCTGAAACGGCCGCAGCAACAAGGTGTTTTATGGCATCTGCCTGTCTGACCGACAGACTGCCCAGCGTTGTTGCCACCGTAACGCTGGCGGTTGGGCGCTTGTCGCGTTGAAAGACTTGGGTCGGTGCCTGCGCGATATGAACACGGGCTGATTTAATCTGCGCGTTTGCCAATACGGTGCGGGCAAGTTCGCCCTCTTTTGCACGCCAATAGGCCGCATCAAACATTTGGGATGTCGTGCCAAAGCCCGACAGGCCATCCAACAGTTCATATCCGGCAGCCCCGGTTGCTGGCAGCCCTTCTGTTGCCAGTGTCATGCGCAGGCTATCGCGTTGCGTCGCATCGACATAAATCGAATCGCCGCGGACTTCGTATGTCACACCGCGCTGGTCCAGTGCAGCCACAATTTCACCGGCAGCTGCACCATTCAGGCCCGCATAAAGCAACCCCATACCCGGTGTTCCTGCCATCCTGGCAAGGCCGACTACCGCAAGAAATACGGCCAAAGTGGCCCCAATGATCACGATACGTCGGCGCGCATCAAACGATGACCAAAGTGATATTAGATTCTGCAAAACAACAATCCGATCCTTAGGCTTCTGCCATGTTCCGCAGCATTGCGGGATCGGGATTAACAATCGGTTAGTGTCCTGTGTTCTATATATGTTCAGGCAACATTTTTAGAGGTGATCCTTGGCCGAACCTGACGCAGCATCTGAAACAGCACCAAAGAAGAAATCCAGGCTGCCGCTGATTGTCGGCTTGGTCTTGGCTTTGGCGCTTGGGGGGGGGGGCTTCTACGCCACGATTACCGGTATGATCCTTGGCCCAGATGATGCAATTGCCGCAGAGGCAGCGATAGCCGCGCTTCCAGAAATCTCTTTTGTGCCGATCGATCCGATGGTCATATCCCTGGGGCCAGCGGCCGATAGCCGTCATTTACGCTTCACAGCCCAACTTGAAGTTGCCGGTGCCGAGGCAGAGGACGTAATTTTGCTAAAGCCACGCATTCTGGATGTGCTGAACAGCTATTTGCGGGCTGTTGATGTGGCGCAGCTGGAAAACCCTTCTGCCCTTGTGACCTTAAGGGCACAAATGTTGCGGCGTATGCAGATTGTAACCGGTGAGGGCCGGGTTCGCGACCTGCTGATCACAGAATTTGTTCTGAACTGAAAAGGTGCTCAATGGAACTTATTGCCGATTTCCTGATGATCGCGGGCACCTTCGGGGCCGCTATCTACTGTTATGTATTGGCTGCACGGCTGAAGCAGTTTTCAACGCTGGAAACGGGTATGGGCGGTGCAATCGCGGTCTTATCAGCGCAGGTCGATGATATGACACAAGC
>JAYSPY010000008.1:0-2719 GCA_043721855.1 Pseudorhodobacter sp. | reverse complement strand
AGGGTTTAACGGTGTGATCCTTTCACAGGAATGGAAGGAAGCCACATGGGACAAATTCGTCATGGCAGCGCCACGACCACGCACGCTGTCGAGCAGCACTACAGCGATCGCAAGCTTCGCTCGCGCAGTTGATCCAAGATCTGGGGATCAACCCCAAGACGGTGGCGAAGTGGCACGGCATCACGCGCCTGCCGGATGTCGAGGGCGACAAGCCGGGGGCCAAAAGTTCAAAGGCGACCCGATTGGGTTCTTTCATATTGATATCGCAGAGGTTCAGACAGCTGAAGTATGGGGAGGGTCAGGAAACAGTCCGGGGGGCTGTTTTCCTGAATGGCGGTCAGGTTGAGCGGATGACCGCACCATCAAGGACGCCACCGTCAAGCGCTTCCATAACGACAGCCATGACCAACTGCGAACACACCTCGCCGACTTCCTCGCCGCCTACAACTTCGCGCGAAGGCTGAAGACGCTGAACGGCCTCACGCCCGATGAATACATCTGTAAAATCCGGACTTCTGAGCCAGATCGATTCATCTTAAATCCGATCCACCAGATGTCGGGACTGAACACCTAGGCTTCCCGCGCCCAGTGCGCTTGACGGCCAAAGCTGTTGCATGGCCAGAAAGCGCTATTGCCGAATGGCTGGCGCAACACCCGACAACGAACGCCGCAGAAAAAGACCCCGCCAATTCAGGGCGGGGCCGAGGTTGTATTTGCAACGATAGAATAGCCTCACCTGCCCTTTGGTTCAAAAAAAATCAAAGGATACAAAATGCAAAGTGACCGTTACTACAGCAATCCAACGCAAGTGTATTGGCGCACTAAGGCCCTGCTTAATGGCCGCAAAATCAGCCATAAAACAGAAATCCGTGAAGTGAATGGTTGGCGCTTGGGCGCAATTATTCATGTTCTCCGCAAAAAATACGATTGGCCTATTTTGGCCGAATACCGTGGCCCGAAAAACATTGTCTTTTATCGCCTTGCGCGCGGCACTGACCGTTCAAAATTGCGCTTCCCGCCATCCGCCCAGACTTTGGCAAAGAAAGGGGGTGATGAATGAGCGCCCTTCAAATCTTATACCTGTGCCGCTTTCGCGGGCTAACAGAGGCGCAGGCGATGGCCATTGCCGCACTTATCTGGGGGATCGGGGCATGATTGATGCACAAACCCTAACCCACATCCGGGGGCTGCACTTGCCCCCTCTGCCGGGCAAGCTGACTATTGCCTCAGATGGTGACGTGCCGGGGCGCTGGGCTGGCGAGTATCGCTTTTGCCTGCCCCTGATGGCCGGGATTGGAACGACGTTCTTTTCCTGAATGCAGGAAAGGAACAGGCGATATGACCATGCATCAGAAAGAAACCCCGTTCAAAAGCGAAGGGCCGCAACCGCTGTTGCGTGCCATTCCGCCCGGTTCATCTTACCCCGTGCAATCGCTGGGGTCATTGGCTGCGGTGGTGCCGGTGGTGCAGGGCATGACGCTGGCACCGATGGCCATTCCTGCACAATCGGCGCTGGCGGTGGCTTCCTTGACGGTGCAGGGCTTTGCCGATGTTGAAGCACTGGGAGGCGGATATTCGCCCCCATCGCTTTACGCGCTGACCATTGCGCAATCGGGCGAACGCAAATCATCTTGCGACAAGCCCTTGTTGACGGCACTGCGCGAATTTGAATGCGACCAAGCCCGCGCCCAGCGCGATGAAATGACAAGCTTTCACAACGCGCACGCGCTTTGGAAAGGCGAGCGTGTTAGAATCCTGGCAGAAGCCAAAAGCGGAAAGGGCGATAAAAAGACAGGTGCGCAAGCTGACCTTGACGCGCACGGACCAGAACCGGTTGCGCGCCCATCTGCCGACCGCACGGTAAGTGAACCAACCTTTCAAGGGCTGACCCGCCTATTCTCGGAAGGCCAGCCGTCGCTGGGGATCTTTTCTGAGGAAGGCGGGCAATTCATCGGTGGCCATGCGATGAACAGCGAGAACCGCTTGAAAACCTTGGCCGCGTTAAATGACCTTTGGCAGGGCAACCCCATCCGGCGCACCCGTGCAGGCGATGGGGCCTACACCTTACACGGGCGGCGGCTGGCGGCGCACCTGATGGTGCAGCCGGATGCAGCGCGCGCCTTGATGGCTGACGGGGTGGCCACGGGCGCCGGGTTTCTGCCGGATTTTCTTGTGACCGAACCGCCCAGCACAATCGGCACCCGGCTGTCGATAAACACGACCCGCGATGATGTAGCGTTGTCGCAGTTTTCCGCTCATCTTCGCGCCATTCTCGAAACGCCCATGCTGATGGCCGCGGACAAGGGTGATCATCAAATATGGTTAGCCCGCATACCAATCGACATTTCACAGTCAATCACCGCAGCAAGTCGCGCCATACGGCGAACGAGACGCTGAGACAGGCCGGGCTGCCCAAACACTTCTAGCGATGCAATAGCTGCCGAAGCTGGCGTCCAAAATTCGATTTCGTGACGTGCTTTGTGCGCGGTGGGGATTAGGGCATCTTAATTTTCTGTTTGTGTAAGATGGGCGCACAAATCCCTGGTGGGGGATGTCGTGGGGGACAAGAAATATTTTCATCAAGTCAAATTATTGATATTGTTATCTTAAAGCCATTTAAGTGGCGGAGAGACAGGGATTCGAACCCTGGGTCGGCGCAAACCGACAACGGTTTTCGAGACCGCCGCATTCGACCACTCTGCCACCTCTCCGCGGTAGG
>JAYSPY010000007.1:0-15760 GCA_043721855.1 Pseudorhodobacter sp. | reverse complement strand
TGCAAGGCATGGAACCGCTTCGCCAACCAACCGGAAATCGTCACCTCAATAACCAGCCGATCCTGGGCAACGGTCACTTGAAACGGCCGTTGGTATTAGGGGGAGCTTCACAATTCTTACCAGATCGCTTACTCTATGTTGGGGAACGTCTGAAAAACCTCCCGGTTCTGGCCTGATCTGGTAGACTTGGGCAACGCGACGAGGGCCCTGCCGATGCCGAAACAGCCCGCCTTTCCCGGCCTTCGTGATGCGATGAAGAAAAAGGTCACGCGGCGGGATCTGTTTCTGGCGGAGATGGATGCGGTGGTTCCGTGGGGTCGCCTTCTGGCGCTGATCGAGCGGCATTATCTGAAGGTGGGGCCGAAAGGCGGCCGCCCGCCGCTGCCGCTGGAGATATGAGCCGGGCCAGAAATCGATCCGGGGGATCGACTTCCCGGCGATTGGCTGCGGGTCTATTTCCTGCAGAACTGGTATGCGCTGAGCGACCTGATGGGCGAGGAAACCCTCTACGACAGCGAGGCGATGCGGCGTTTTGCCGGGATAGAACTGAGCGATGACCGCATCCCGGACGTCGAGGGGACCGTGGCCCCAGTGGGGCCGCGTAAGCCCCGAGGGACGATCCTGAATTTCCGCCACCTGCCGGAGCGGCACGGGCTGACGCAAGCGATCTTTGCCGGCGTCAACGCGCATCTGGTGGACAAGGGCATCACGCTGCGCTCGGGCACTCTGGTCGATGTGAGCAGGCGAACGCCATCGGTCCGAGTGAAGCCTGCGCAAGATCATCGACGCGCCGTCCTCCACCAAGAACAAGGCCAAGGCGCGCGACCCCGAAATGTCGTCCACCAAGACGGGCAACGACTGGTATTTCGGGAGTGAGGAGGATCAGAAAACTGTCCGGGGGACAGTTTTCCCGACGAACGCCCACATCGGCGTCGTCGTTGCCTGCTTGTGAAGATGGATCAGCATGCGCGCACCCCATTCCTGATGTCCCTCAGAACCGATCTTGCCATGAAAAACGCGGATTGCCGAGGGTCTATGTGATCATCCGGGATGGAACAGCTATTGTCGGCAATGCAGATCTCGCTGTGCGTGCGATGGAAGTTCTTGAGAATCGTGGAATAATAAAAATTGAGTTGATTCTTGCCTATTTAATGGTGTTGCCCGAGGATTAATTTAGACTCAGAATCGAATAAAATTCTTTCCGTGCCGCAGCTCTGGTCGCCTGGTCTTCCCAATCGTTTCTACGCATAGCAGTCCAGCTGCTTCCGCCCAAAAACGGGATTAATCTTATAATTTGTGTCGGGGGCGACAGGATCTGCTTTCTACGCGGGGTGCCTTTCTCAGTGAGTCCTTTTTTTGAAGGGGAGGATTGGCTCGTCAGCCGGGCTCTCGCGGGTCGGCACATCCCTGTCATAGACATCGAAGTCCTGGAAAATCCATGAACTGATCATGGGGATGGCTTTTGAGGGCAGCAGCTTCCGCAGGTTGATCTTCCCATAGATTTCGATTTTGCTTTAGCGTGGTCTGTGATCGCTAGCCGAGTTCAGTCCGGGCCCAACCAGGCTTGGAGTGCAGTCACACGCCTAATATTGACTTGTTACGACCGTAACTTTACACCGATACCATGGATAAGATTTCATGGATACTGATGACCTACAAGGTTCCGCCAGAACCCGCCGCCAAGCGCATAGCTCTGTGGCGGCGGCTCAAAGGTATGGGCGCTGTGTATCTTCAGAACGGCGTTTGTTTGCTGCCACAAACTGACGAGCACATGCGTCAGTTGAAGATGCTGGAGAACGACGCTTCTGAAATGGGCGGCGAGACGGTTCTTTTGGTGACAACGTCTTTGGACAGGAAACAGCAAGACAAGGTTGTCGCGCGATTCAAGGCTGACCGGGACGATCAATACCGTGAGTTTCTTGGAAAATGCGATGCGTTCGAGGCTGAAATTGCCAAGGAAATCGCGAAGCAAAAATATACTTATGCCGAACTCGAAGAAGAGGACAATGATCTCAAGAAGCTTCAGAACTGGCTGGAAAAGATCAGTAATCTGGATTTCTATAAAGCAGACCTTTCTGCTTCCGCATCTGAACGCATGAAGCATTGTGAAGCCTTACTTGCAGACTATGCGCAACGCGTTTTCGACGCCAATCAGGGGCTGTGAAATCTGAATGGACCTGATGCACAACGTCGACCATGCAACAACGCAGATGATCAACGGCCTAGCAAGAAGCAGCCCTTTTTTTGATGCCATCATGATCTGGATTTCTGCCGCAGGCATTCCCCTGCTCGTGCTCGCTGTGGCCTGCCAATGGTGGGCGAAGACTGACCGACAAGGCACCCGGCATGTGCTGGTCGGGGCGGGCCTTTCATTTCTTCTGGGCCTTGCACTCAATCAGATCATTCTGCTTTTCGTCGATCGGGTCCGCCCCTATGTCGTTGGCGTCACAGATCTGCTGACCGCGCCAAGTCTTGACCCCTCGTTTCCATCCGATCATTCCACAGCGGCTTTCGCCATCGCAATGACGTTTGCCGTCAACGGCATGCCGCGGCGGGCGCGCTGGTTTGGCACGGCCGCGCTGGTCGTAGCCTTCTCTCGCGTCTACATTGGTACCCACTATGCCAGTGATGTCTTTGGAGGTGCTTTGACCGGGGCATTCGCCGCAGCTCTTGTTCTCTTTCTTTATATGCGAGGCACACGACTTGATCGTTTTATCACTGGCATTTTCTGACAAGACAGGCTTGCAACGTCCTGACACTTCATGGATTTCGCTGGGGGCACGATGCAGGAATCGTTGAATCAGCTTCTTCCCTCGCTCCAGTCATTGGGACTTTGGGGCTACTGGGTGATTGGCTTGCTCGCTTTTGGTGAAGCGCTGATTCTGACCAGCGTCTTTGCGCCCGGCACGATTGTCGTTCTCATTGGCGGAGTGCTCGTGGCCCAGGGCCTCTATGATTTCGGCGATATGGTCTGGTTCGTGGCCATAGGGACGATTTTGGGGGCCGAGGCTAGTTTCAGGATCGGAGCCAGAGGAGAACAGTTTTTTCAGGAAGGCAGACGGATTTTCTCAGTTGCAAACCTTGCACGCGGAAAGCGCTTCTTCGTCAAATACGGTGCGCCAAGTATCATCATTGGCCATTTTTTCGGCCCTTTGCGGCCGGTTGTTCCGGTTGTCGCGGGTCTGTCAGGCATGTCCCGCAAACGCTTTTTCGTATGGAATGTCATAGGGGGACTTGCATATACCCTCGCACTGCTGAGCGTTGGCTACTTTTTTGGAACCTCCCTCGATCTGGTCGGTGCGACCGCAACGCGGGCCGGACTGTTTGCCCTGGCGGTTCTGCTGGCTCTGGCGGCGCTGTGGTTCCTTGTGGTCAAACTGCGCAAGGCCCTGCCGTTTCTCGTCTCGGTCTTGCGGTCCGTTGGGCAGGCCATCAGGCACAATCCGGAGGTTCGAAGCCTTGTCGGACGTCACCCCGCCCTTTTCCGGTTTCTGGAAGATCGGTTATCGCGGGAGACATTTATCGGTTTACCGGTCACTATTATTGCAACAGCCTTTGGATATTTCCTGCTGCTCTATGCCAGCTCGACGCTTGATTTTGTCACTCACCCGCAGATCGTTCAGGTGGATGTCCGCGTCGCCAATTTGTTGTCTTCCGTCCGGGATCCCTCGCTAGTCCACTTTTTCACGGTCGTCACTGCATTCGGCTATTGGATGGTCATTGCTATCCTGGCTATCGCTGTCTCCATCCTGATGTGGCTTCGCCACCGGCTGCACTATCTGCCGGGACTTTGGATTGTCCTGATTGGCAACCAACTCACGGTGACCTTTCTCAAGAACATATTTGCCCGGCCCAGACCAGAGTTGGCCGTCTATGGCGAAAGCAGCTATTCGTTCCCCAGCGGTCACAGTGCTGTGAGCGTCGCGTTCTATGGATTCCTGACCTATATCCTGATCCGTGAACGGTTGGGCCCTGTCCTGGTTTCCTTCCTCGCGGGCGCATCCCTTATTTTCCTGATCGGATTGAGCCGCCTTTACCTGGTCGAACACTACCTAAGCGATGTTCTGAACGGCTATCTCGTCGGCGCGCTTTGGGCGCTGGTCGGGATTTGGCTGGCCGAATTGCTGCACTCCAGAAGCAAGAGCGCGGATCATGTCTCGTTCCAGCTCTGGCAAAAAGTTGCCCGTAACCTTGTGATCGCCGGCGCGGCCATCGTCGTGTGGTTCGTGGTCCAAGACTATCAGCAAACCCGCAATGTGCAGACAGTCCCTGCCGTGATTCAGCTGGACGCGTCTGTGCAAGCAGCTTTTGCGACGGGCCAGATGCCGACACATTCAGAAAGCATTTTAGGCACCCTTCAGGAACCTATCAGCCTCATCGTTCTGGCGCAGAACGAAAGGGCCTTTCTTAAGGTGTTCCGCGAAGCCGGATGGCAACTAGCCGATAAACCGGGCTTTGGCACCATGTCACGCGCCGCGTTCGCAATATGGTTTAACAGGGAATATGAAACAGCACCTGTCACGCCTGCGTTCTGGAACGGCCAACCGCATAATTTCGGATTCCAGGCCGAGACCACGGACAAGAGCCTCCGGCAACGACACCACGCACGGTTTTGGCAAACGGGTTTTAGCACCACCGATGGGCTTTTGATCTTCGTCGGCACGGCGAGTTTTGACGAGGGGCTGAAGTGGGGGCTGACCCATCGGATTGATCCTAATATCGATGCCGAACGGGATCTTCTTGCGATTGATTTGCAGAACACGGGTCTGGTCAATTCAACGAGTAGTATCCAGCTTGTTGAGCCGGTACTTGGGCAAAACCTAACGGGCGATCCTTTTTTCACCGACGGGAAGGCCGCAATAATGCAGGCAGTGCCCGACACAGAAACGAAAGGCATAAAGCGCGAGTCTTATACGCCTCAGTAACATAGTGGTGGCTTAAATGGCAAAAACCCAGCGTTAATTTCGAAGACTGTCCAGCACGGCACAGTCTGGTGGTATATTTCCGATGACCTGCCCCTTGGCTATGGGGCACCTGCTGTTTGCTGATAATGAAACGTTAACCTAACGGGCGGAAACCAGATCTAGGTTATCTGACCTGCCCCCCGGTCGTCCTTCGTTCATAACGAGAGTCTGGCTTGTTGATAGTAGTCGGTTTCGGGTTGGGCAAGCGCGCCGGACGTAGAACGAAGTCAAGATACCGAACTATTGCCTCTTTGCCGCGCGAGGTGCCTTGTTGAGGGCGAATCGTGCTTGCTATGACAGCGCTATGATAGGTCGCACCATGCAAAAAATTGCGCTTGGGCGCTTATATAAGTATTTGCTTTAACTTGTAAATTTGGTGCACCCGGAGCGATTCGAACGCCCGGCCCTCAGATTCGTAGTCTGATGCTCTATCCAGCTGAGCTACGGGTGCACGGTGTGGGGGATTTAGCGGGGTGGGGCGGCGTTTGCAAGGGTGAAAGCAGGGCTTGGTCGGGAAAGATGCGGGGGAAAAGTCGGGGGAGCGCGGTGTGGGGGTTAATGCGGCTCTGACGGGTCGCGTTGTTTGGGCAGGCGGATCAGGAATTCGGTGCCGCCCGCGTCTGACCGGGCCAGTTCCAGTTTGCCACCGTGGCCGCGCACCAATTCGGAGGCGATGGCAAGGCCAAGCCCGGTGCCGCCTTTGCGGGTGCCGCCCTGAAACGCGGTGAACAGGTGATCGCGCGCGCGGGTGGGCAGGCCGGGGCCGGTATCTCCGACCCTGATCCACCAATCGCGGTCATCTTCGCCGGCAGACACTTCGATGGTGCCGGGTAGGTTCATAGCCTCAATCGCTTGTCTTGCGTTGCGGATCAGGTTGCCCAGAACGCGGTGAAGTTGTTCGCGGTCTGCGTGCACCGCGAGCGTCACGGGGATATCGACAAGACAGGTGACGGGCGAGGCATCGGTGAAGCCCTCGCCTTCGATCACGTCATCAACCAACGCTTTGAGCGCCAGCCGTTTCAGGGTGGGGGGTGGTTCTTCGGCCTTGCCAAAGGCCAGCGTCGCCTCGCACAGGCTGACAGCGCGGCTGATGGAATTGACCAGTTTGGGGGCGGAACGCGCGACAGCGGGGTCGGCGCTGCCTTCGATCCGGTCGGCAAACAGCTGTGCGGTGGTCAGGATATTGCGCAGATCATGGCTGATTTTGGCCACGGCAGAGCCAAGCTGTGCCAGCCGTTCGCGTTGCCGCAAGGCCCCGGTCAGTTGGGTTTGCATGGATTGCAGCGCCTCTTCGGCCACGCGCAATTCTTCGACATTGCCCATGGGTTCGATCACACGGCGGGCATCTTCGGGGGCTTCGGCATAGGCTTGCATATGGCGCACCACGCGGCGGATCGGCAGCACCATCAGTTTGCGCACCGCGAGGAACAACAAGACCGCAGTGACGGCGGATATCAGCGCCGATAGCGCCAGAATGCGCAGGCCGTAATCTACCATGGCGCGGCGCAGCGGGGCGGATTCCATGGTGATTTCGATCAACTGGCCTGCATTTTGCACCGGATGGCCGATGATCCGGATCACGTGGTTTGCGGGATCGGCCAACACATCGACTGCGTCCCTGATCAGCTGCATCGGGCCTGCCATGCGCAGGTCGTAAGTCAGTTCCACCGGCTGCGGCATGGGGGATGACAGCACCAGTTGGCGAATATCATCGCGGCGCAGAACGACGTTGAACACTTCGGCGTTTTTCAGCAGCTCCGCCTCCAGTTCCGGCATGATCATGCCATCGGTGGCCAGCAGGGCAAGCGACGCGATTTGGGCTTTTTCCAACCGGAGCAGCAGGTAATCGGCCCGAAAGCGCGCAATAGATGGGAAGAAGATCAAAACTTCGGCCAGCATGACAAAGGCCACGGTCAGCAACAAAAACCGCCCCGATAGGGTGTTAAAGAACCTGCCCCGCCTGCCGTTCACTGTTTTCTGTCCCTTCCATCTGGTTTGGGGGTGGGTGTTTTTCCTAAGGAAGCCAGCGCTGAACCAAGCGCACGGCCCATTTGACTGTAGGGTTAGCAAATAGCTGCGGCGAAAAATAGGCTCCCGCAGCGCGTTTGGAAATTTCGCCAAGCGTCGGGTAGGGGGCGACCATGCCTGCGATGGCCGACATTTTCAGGTTCGCAGAGATTGCAAGCGCCCAGAGGCCGATCAGATCGCCCGCATGCGGGCCTGCGATTGACGCGCCAATGGGGCGGCCTTTCAGGACCATGACTTTGATCAGGCCTGCGGTTTGGCGCATGGTTTGGGCGCGGTCGTTGTGTTGAAATTCGAATTTTGTGACAGTGACGCCAGGGCCATGGGCGGCGATGGCCTGGGCTTCGGTCAGGCCAACCTGGGCCAGTTCGGGGTCTGTATAGGTGACCCAGGGGATATGCGCGGTTTTGGCGCGCGATGGCAGGCCGAACAGCACCGAGCGGATGATCACGCCCGCATGATAGCCCGCGACATGGGTGAATTGCAGGCCGCCAGCGGCATCACCCACGGCATAGATGCGGCGGTTGGAACTGCGCAGATCAGCGCCGACAGTAACACCCTTTGCCGTATGGGCGACGTTTGCCGCATCGAGGTTCAGGTTATCCAGCGCCACATTGCGGCCAGCGGCGATCAGAAGGTGCGAGCCTGTGATGATGCGGCCATCTGCAAGCGTGGCTGCGATAACGCCGGCATTGCCAGACACCGCGGCAACGGCCGTGTTTTCAATGATCACCACGCCCTCGGCCTTCAGCGCAGCCAGCACAACGGCGGCCAATTCGGGATCGTCCTTGCCCAGCGCTTTTGCCCCCTCGATCACAGTCACATCGCAACCCAACCGCCTGTGGGCCTGCGCCATTTCCAGACCGATTGGACCTGCGCCGATGATGATCAGGTGACGCGGCCTTTCGCGCAAAGCGAAAATGGTTTCGTTGGTCAGGTATGGCACGGTCTCCACACCGGGGATCGGCGGGATCAGCGGGCGCGACCCGGTGGCGATGATAAAGCGGCGGGCGCGGATGATCTGGTCGCCTGCTTGCAATTCGCTGGGCGAAATGAAGTGGCCATTGGTGCGGATGACGGTCACGCCAAAGCCTTCGAAGCGGGCTTGGCTATCCATCGGGGCGATGGTTTCGATGACGCGGGTGACATGGTCTTTGACGGCGGCGAAATCTATTTCGGGCATGACAGGGGTTATGCCAAAGGGCGCACCCGTGGTCATGGCATGGGCGTGGCTGGCGGCGGCGATCAGCGCCTTTGACGGGATGCAGCCCGCATTCAGGCAATCGCCGCCCATCGCAGCGCCTTCAACCAGCACCACCCGCGCGCCCATTTGCGCCGCCCCCGCCGCGATGGACAGGCCCCCCGAGCCCGCGCCGATGATGCAAAGATCGGTGGTGATATATGTGGCGGCCATGGTCAACGGGACCTCTTGCGGCGGTATTTGATCACGATGGGCAGGGCAGAAAGGGCAACAAGGCCTAGGATGGGCAGCACTATCCGGGGCGAAAACAGAATGGACAGATCCGGCATTTCACCTGTGGCAAACACAGTGTCCAGCCCCGCGCCGATAGAGGTGAGGATAAGACCACCCGGCATGATGCCAAAAAACGTGGTGATGATAAAGCGATCCGTACGGGCACCGACGAATGCAGGGATCAGATTTGCCATGAAGAACGGCACAACGGGGGCAAAGCGCATGATCAACAGCGCCGACCATTCATTGTCTTTCAGGGCCGCCTGAAGCCGGGCCGCAGCGCCGCCGCGCTGGGCCACTTTATCTGCAAAATTTGCGCCAAACCCATTTTTCGCGGCAAGAAATATCAGCATGGCCCCGAGAGTTGCGGCGGTGATGTTGAACAGCACACCGGGAAAGATGTTAAAAAGAAAGCCGCCAGTCAGCGTGGCCAGTGTGGCACCGGGCAAGCTAAGCGCGACAATGGCGATATAGGCCAGCATGAAGCCAAGCACGGCCAAAGTGTAATTCTGATCGCGGAACGCAACCAGTTGCTCACGGTTTTGGGCCAATGCATCAAAGGTCAGTTGATCACGCAGCAAGAACGCACCAGCACCCGCCGCCAGCAGGATCAGAAGGAATGGCAGTTTTGCGGCCAGGCCATTGGCCTTTGGGTCGGTCATCAGGCGCACCTTAGGGCTTTACCGGCGTATGAGGCCGGGCTTTTGATGCCGGGCTTTTGATGCCGGGCTTTTGATGCCACGATGACCGATGCGATCAACAAGAGATAGGGCAATCACGCTGGTTTCAGACAGCGTGATTGGTATTGCCAAAAAGGGCCGGGTTTCAGGCAGCGGGGGCCGCCATGACCAGATGCACGGCCTGCATCATCAGCTTTGTCACCGCTTCGGTTGATTTTGGGTTTTGCCCGGTGATCAGTCGACCATCTTGCACGGCATGAGAAGCAAAGTTCGTGGCATTTGCCTCGAACAGCGCGCCTTTGCTGCGCAGGGCGGTTTCAAGAAGATAGGGCACGGTGCTGGCCAAACCTGCGGCCTGTTCTTCAGCATCGGTAAAGCTGTTAACACGGCGGCCCTTGACCAACGGCTCGCCCGAAGCAAGCGTTGCGTTCACAAGCCCGGCAGGGCCATGGCAAACCGCGGCCACGACCGCACCGCGATCAAAGATTTGCGCTGCCAAATCGCCAACCGCGGCAGTCTGTGCAAGATCCCACATCGTGCCATGGCCACCGGGCAAGTAAATTGCAACGTAATCTTCGGCCTTGACTGCGGCAAGCGTGCGGCTGTCGTTCAGCGCCGCCATGGCTGCCGTGTCTGCCATAAACCGCGCGACGGCGGGGCTGCGGTTTTCTGGCTTGGCGGACGTTGGATCTGCAGGCGGCATGCCACCGGACACATTGGCAAAATGCACCTCTATACCGGCGTCGATCAAAGCAAAGTACGGGTCTGCGAGTTCTTCCCAATAAAATCCGGTCGGTTTGCCGCCGTCGCCCATCTGCGCGACGGAAGTGGTCAGGATAAGAGCTTTGGGGGACATGGTGTTTCCTTTGTCATGGGGGTTTGCGTCGATACCGCCAGATTCGGTGGATTCGCTTTTCAACGACCTATGGTCTGTAAAGGTTCCCAAATCGGCAGCGGCCTGCATGTGGCACCCGATGTTCACTGCAAAGGGCGCGGGCTATTTTCGGGAACGCGCGCACACCTGGTGCCCCTTGCAATGCCGGTGTCCGAAATCGTCAGAATATTCGTGTGCTTGGAATTGACTTCGCATCTGCCTGCCCCTAAAGACCGGACTTCGAATAAAACTGGCGCTCGAATCTGATCGGGTTTGGCCGCATGACTGATGGAGTTTCGCTATGAAGCGCACGTTTCAACCCTCGAACCTGGTTCGCGCCCGTCGTCACGGCTTTCGCGCCCGTATGGCCACCAAAGGTGGGCGTCTGGTGCTGACGGCACGTCGCGCCAAGGGCCGCAAAAAGCTGTCTGCTTGATGTAATCTGGTCCCTGTTACGGGGCCAAGCACGCGGATGCACGATATGACACCGCCGGAGGCACAGGGAACAGGCACTAGCGCCGACGCCCCGCTGCGCCCGGCGGTTTTCGTTTTTGTGGTGCCGGACGGGATATCTGTTCTGAAAATCCGTGCCGATTTTCTGCGCGCGGCACAAGCAAAGCGGCATGGCGCGGGCAGTTTTCTGTTGCAAGCGCGGCTGCGTGGGGACGCCAGTTCCGGTATCAGAGTTGGGTTCACCGCATCAAAGAAAGTCGGCAACGCTGTTTTGCGCAACCGCGCCAAGCGGCGGATGCGGGAAATTGCGCGCATGATTTTGCCAAGCCACGGTGTTGCAGGCTGGGATTATGTGATGGTGGCACGACCCGGCGCGACGGTTGCGCGCGAATTTGCGGGGTTGCTGGCCGATATGGACACGGCTTTGCGCGCCATTCACAAGACAAAGTCATGACACCCTTTGCAACTGTTATGGCCCTGCCCGTGCGCGTGTACCGCTTGGTGCTTAGCCCGTGGGTCGGCCACGGCTGCCGGTTTCAGCCAACATGCAGCGTCTATGCGCTGGAAGCGTTGGAAAAGCATGGCGGCGTGAAGGGCAGTTATCTGGCAGCGCACCGGATTTGCCGCTGTCATCCGTGGGGCGGGTCGGGCATCGACAATGTGCCGGACTGAACCTTAGCGGGTTTTTTCAAAGCTGATGCTGACATCGCCGAACCCGAACCCCAGCCGTTGCATATAACCGCGGTTGAAAATGCGGTCGTCGGCCAGCAGCCACATCCAATCATCAAATTTCACCCGCTGAATTTTGGCGGTGCCTTTGCCATCAGGCACCGGCAGATCAATGGTGTAGCGCCAGTTGAAGCGATTGCCCTGCTCGATGCCAACCGCGTCGCCAATCACATTCGGGGCGGTGCCACGCCACGCGCCCGGCCCGGATTTCACCAGCGTCCAGATACGTTGATCGGTCGTGCCATCTTCAAACGCGAAATTTTCGACCAGATGCAGGCGCTTGCCATCCCAGTCGCCCTGCATGGTGACGGTAAAGCTGCGCTTGGCCTTGCCGAAAACAGTTTGGTACTGGCCAACGCCAGTGATTTCGCCGTCAAAGAACTGCTCGATATGCAAAATGCGGTCACCGATCAGCGGATCGTTCAGCGATGGTTTTCCAGTGCAGGCGGCGGTCAGGGCAAGAAGGCAGACAGCAAGGTGAATGGGGCGCATTGGGTATCCTTTGCACCAGCTACGTTGGCAGGCTCCGGCAAGTTTGCCGCAACACGCAAATGTGCGTGGGATCCACCGGAAAAGTGGCGGTGCGTTTTGGCCTCAAGGCGGGGGGGGGGCGGGTACGTCTGCGCCATCGGCCAGCATGCCCTCGCGTGGCCTGACAAGTTCTGCAGTGCGGCGTGACGGGGGTAGAACGGGCAGCAGCCTGATCGCTTTGCGCAGACGGTCTGGCCGACCACAAGGTGCCACAAAGCGCCTGAATGTGGCGCAAACCGGCGTGCCGCAAAGGGGTGGCGCTGGTTGTGCCGGTAAGATTATCGGAAATCATTTTGCTGAAAGGCGCAAGCGCAAAGGCTGGTTGCTTCTGGCGGCTTTACCCTGCAAAGCCCGACATTATGCCGGTAAATTACTGTTATTACTGTAAAATATTTCATGCCAAAGAGCGCGGGACACCCTATCGCCGCCGGTAATCTGTGCAAAATTGATGAAAATCCTATGCAAGTTAACCACGCGCGTTAACGAATGGCTTAACCCGGATGCCTAATCTGACCTCTGCATCCGGCAACTGTCCAGTCACGCGATTAAGGGGTCTTACGGCATGAAACCAAAGGTAAAGAGCAGCATGTCACAGCGCTTGACGTGGCTTCCCGCAGCCTTGCGGCGGCCTGAACTTGTGGTCTTTCTGCCCGCGCTGACATTATGTGCGTTCTGGTTCGGCGGGGAACAAGCGCTGATTTTAACCGCCCTGATAGCCCCGGTGATCTTGACCATTGCACGCGCAGGTCAGCGCGATGCCGCTGCAGCATTGCCGGTACCCGACGGGATAAGCGGGCTTTCTTTGCGCCCGCAGGTGGTGGCAATGCTGGACGGCGCATTACACGACAGCACATCGGGCAGCCGCATGACAGGCTGTCTGGTCGTACAATTTGATGAAGCTTCGGTTATTCTTGACCGGCATGGCCGCGCGGCACAGGCCGAGGTTTTGCTACGCTCTGCCGAACGCATTTGTTCGGCCCTGCGCGGTGGCGATACTGTGGCACGGCTGGAAGGCGGCGGTTTTGCAATTGCGTTGGCCCCGGTGCGTTGGCTTGATCTGGAATCGATGGTGCAACTGGCAACGCGGCTGCAATCGGCATTGGCGGACCCGATTAGTCTGGATGCGGCCCGGATTTACGTCACAGCCTCGATCGGATTTTGCTTGGGGGCGCGGGCACCGGACGGCAATGGCGCATCGCTGCTGGATGCCGCACAGACCGCAGCGGACGAAGCGCTTCGCAATGGGCCCAGCAGCATTCGGGCCTTTGCCCCCGGCATGGCACGCAAACGCGCCGACCGCGATGCCTTTCGCGAGGTGTTGGAAGTGGCGCTGGATGAAGGCCAGATTCGCCCGCATTTTCAACCCCAAATTTCAACCGATACCGGGGCGCTGTCCGGGTTTGAAGCATTGGCGCGCTGGCATCACCCCGAACGCGGGCTGATCATGCCTGCAGAATTTTTGCCCGCCATCGATGACGCCGGTCTAAGTGAACGGCTAAGCGAGGTGATTTTGTTTCATTCTCTTGCCGCCCTTGTGCGCTGGGATAAAGCCGGGCTGCGGGTGCCGACTGTGGGGGTGAATTTCGGTGCATCAGAGCTGCGCAATCCACGGCTCGCAGAAAAGCTGAAATGGGAACTGGACCGGTTTAACCTGACGCCGGACCGGCTGTCGGTGGAAATATTGGAAACTGTGGTCGCTGAAACCGACAATGACGTGATTGTGCATAACATCGCAGCGCTGGCCCGGCTTGGCTGCGGCATTGATCTGGATGATTTTGGCACCGGCCACGCCTCTATCACCAGCATCCGGCGCTTTGCGGTGCGGCGCATAAAGATCGACCGCAGTTTCGTGACGAAAGTGGACGAGGATCGCGAACAACAAAAGGTGATATCGGCGGTGCTGTCGCTTGCCGAACGGTTGGGGCTAGAGACGTTGGCAGAAGGGGTTGAAACCCAAGCTGAACTTTCCATGTTGGGACAGCTTGGCTGTGGCCATGTGCAGGGCTACGGCATCGCGCGCCCAATGCCGTTTGAAGACACCGCGGACTGGATCGCTCGCCACCGCGCACAGGTTATTGCCACACCAAAAATCGGCCATCGGGCGCGATGATGGGCCTTTCGAGGCGATTTGGTGAAATGGCGCCGAAAGTGATGGCGAAACCACAGCCGAACAGCCTTGATCGGGGGAATATCGCTTGACCTTTCCGCCCCCCTATCGTTGAACCACCGCTGACCCAGAACAGCAATGGTGGCAGTCCCCATGGACGATCAAAATAAGAACCTTATCCTCGCGACAGGGCTTAGCTTTCTCGTAATTCTGGTGTGGTTCTTTCTGTTTCCGCCGCCCGAACCGGTGGCAGACACAAACGTACCCGCCGCCATCACCGCAACAGATGGCACATCCGTGCCGCGTGCAGCGGATGCTGCTCCTGCCACACCTGAGGCTGCAACCGCGGTGCCAGACGCGCCGCGCTTGGCGATAGATACGCCGCGGCTTGCAGGGTCCATCTCGATGCTGGGCGGTCGGATTGATGATTTGTCGCTGAAAACCTATCACGAAACGCTTGATCCGGCATCGCCCACCGTCAAGCTGTTGAAACCCGCCGGCGAGGCGGGGGCTTACTACGCTTTGTTCGGCTGGATACCTGGCGGCAATTTGGCGTTTGAAGATGTGCCGGGTGCAAAGACCGAATGGTCGCTGGCCGCGGGTGGCACGCTTGCGCCGGGTCAGCCGGTAAAACTGCGCTGGGACAATGGCAAGGGCCTGATCTTCACGCGCGACATCGCGGTGGATGATAAATACATGTTTTCGGTCACCGAAACCGTGGAAAACAAAGGCACGACCGAGGCGCGACTTGCCCCCTACGGCGTGATCACCCGCCACGGCCTGCCGACCGACTTGCAAAATATCTATGTGGTCCACGAAGGCACAATTTCGCGCACCGATGGCGAACTGACCGAAAAGAAATACAGCAAGGTTGCTGGCCTGCCCATTGTGGATCGGGAAGCTGCCCAAGCCGAAGTGGTGCACGCCGCCACTGATGGGTGGATCGGGTTTACGGACCATTATTGGATGACGACGCTGATCCCCGAACAGGGCAAGCCGTTTACCGCCGTTACGAAATACACCGCCGCGTCGGATATCTACCAGACCGAGGCGCGCCAACCGGTGCTGACGGTCGCCCCCGGCGCAAGCATGAGCAGCAAAACCCAGCTTTTTGCCGGCGCCAAGGAATGGGAAACCATTCGCGGTTATGAAAAAGACAATGGTATCGGCGGTTTTATTGATTCGATTGATTGGGGCTGGTTCTTCTTTTTGACCAAGCCGATTTTCCACGTGCTCCATCTGCTGCACGGCATTTTTGGCAACATGGGGCTTGCCATCATCGGGCTGACCTTTGTGCTGAAATTGCTGGTGCTGCCGCTGGCATACAAATCTTACGTGTCGATGGCGCGGATGAAGGAATTGCAGCCGGAGCTGGAGGCGTTGAAAGAACGCAGCGGCGAAGACAAGCAGTTGATGCAGCGCGAAATGATGAAGCTGTACAAGGAAAAGAAGGTCAATCCGGCGGCGGGCTGTTTGCCCATCCTGATCCAGATTCCGATTTTCTTTTCGCTCTACAAGGTGATTTTTGTCACGATAGAATTGCGCCAATCAGCCTTCTTTGGCTGGCTGCGCGATCTGTCATTGCCCGATCCATCATCGCTTTACAACCTGTTCGGCCTGCTACCTTGGGCAGCACCAGCGCCGCATACGTTATTGGCCACCATTTTCATCGGCGCGCTGCCGATCTTGCTTGGCATTTCGATGTGGTTGCAGCAAAAACTGAACCCGGCACCCGCCGATGCGACGCAGCAGATGATTTTCGCATGGATGCCCTGGGTGTTCATGTTCATGCTGGGCAGTTTTGCCAGCGGTCTGGTGCTGTATTGGATCACCAACAACACCATCACCTTCGCCCAACAATACCTGATCATGCGCAGCCATGGCCACAAGCCGGATATTTTTGGCAACATCCGGTCGGGTTTC
>JAYSPY010000006.1:0-16864 GCA_043721855.1 Pseudorhodobacter sp. | reverse complement strand
CAGCGCCAGCACAGTAGCCGCGTCTGGCAATGGCTTGTCCCAAAGCTTTGACAGCGCCCGAAGCGTTGCCGCTGCATCTGCCGAACCGCCACCGATACCCGACGCAACAGGCAAGTGCTTGTCCAGCGTCAGCGCGGCCTCACGGTTTGTGGCCATGGCACGTGCTGCGCGCAAAACCAGATTATCGTCTTGCGCCGGCAGCAAATGCGCCTGCGGTCCGGTGATGGCAAGGGTCAGCGCCATTGATGACTGCACCGATACAAAATCGCCAATGCCGCAAAACACAACCAGACTGTCCAGAAGGTGATAGCCATCATCCCGCTGCCCGGTGACATGCAGCGTCAGGTTTACCTTGGCGGCAGCAAATTCAGTTATTGGCAGCGGCATCAACGGGCTTCAGGGGCGGCACACCTTCTTCGGCCAAGACTGCATCAAGACCCACTTCCAACTTGCGCTTGATACGGGCTGCGTCTTTTTCAGAAGGTTCAAATGATGCGGCGCGCTGCCATTGAAAGGCCGCTTCCAACTTGCGTCCAACAGCCCAATACACATCCCCCAAATGGTCGGTCACCACCGCGTCAACCGGTTCCAGAAGCGATGCTTTTTCCATCGGAACCACAGCTTCGTCATAGCGGCCAAGCCGGTAAAATGCCCATGCAAGGCTATCCAGAATATAGCCAGACTCTGGTTCAGCCGCCACTGCCCGCTTGATCATATCCAGCGCTTCGTCCAGATTTTCGTTGCGGTCCAAAAAAGAATACCCAAGGTAGTTCAACACCTGCGGTTGATCGGGTTGCAGGCTTAGGGCCTGGCGAAAATCAGCTTCTGCGCCCGGCCAATCCTTGCTTTGTTCCTTGCTGATGCCCCGGCTGTAAAACAACGGCCAATGGCGCGCCTCGGGTTTGCCGACCAAGGCAATCGCAGCGTCATAGGCTTTCACTGCATCGGCAAATTTTTCCGCCCGCCGCGAGGCATCGCCCAGTGCCATCTGCACGCCCATGATGTTTGGGTTGCTGCGGGCCAGACCTTGCAACACCTCTAATGCGGCATCTTTCTTGCCATTGCCATACAGCGCCTCGGCGCGGCCAATTTCGGCCACATAAAACGCAGGATCAGTGGGTGCGATCATGGCATAGGCGGCTGTTGCCAGATCAGATTGCCCCTGTTGTTCCAGCAGGCCCGCGACCATCAGCACGGCATCGGTATGATCCGGGCGCAAATAGGCGGTGACGCGGGCATGAACAAGGGTAAAGCCCGGCTCGGCCTCGCCGCTCATCGCGGTGGCGATGCTGAAGAACACCTCGGCAATGCCGTCTTTGGCGTCGCGGGCAATGTCATAAGGCAGGGTTTCGCCTGCCGCCAGCTTTTTACGCAGGGCGTCAACTGTAGGGTCACCGGCAGCACCGAAGGTGCGGTCCAACAGATCGGCCGCGTCTTTGTTACGCTCTAGCTGGCTAAGAATTTCCGCATGCGCGATCACGCCGCGCCGCATCACTTGCAACGGGCCCGCTGCACGGCCAGACAATATATCATCAGCGCCTTCAAAATCGCCCGCTGATGCCAGCGCCAAGGCCTTGTGATAGAGGCCAAAAGCTTTCATGCCATCAAGGTTGGTCAAGGCATCAAAGCCTGCCAAAGCTTCGGTCATCTTGCCATTGCCAAGCTGCGCCCAAGCGGCGATCAAGCCGTCTGGCAGCGCGCCCACACTGGCGCCGGCCTTGCCATCGCGCAAAATCGCCGCGAAATCGCCTGCCTTGATCAGCTCGGACAGTATAGCAATCTGGCCGACCTGACTTTTTGATCCAGTTTTCTGCAGCAGCCGTGCCAGTTCGGCGGCCTTGGGAAATTCGCCGATCGCGATATTTGCCAAAACAGCACTTTCCAGCAAAGCCGGGTTTGCCGGATCGGCCAACAGCGCCCTGCCAAACCAATCTGCGGCCGGCCGGTAATCGCTTGCGCCGCCCGCAACTCTGGCGGCCAGGTAAGCCCCGGCGTCTTGCTTTTCTTCGGCGCGCACGGGCGACGCAAAGGCAATCAGGGCACCTAGGGAAAGCGCCGCAAATTGGCGGGAACTGGGTCTTGGCATGATAAGGCACTATCCTATGACTGTGTTATCAAAGGCTAGGGCGGCAATGCGCCTATGGCAATCAAATGCACAGTGATTGTGCGCCAAACTGCCACTTCTCGCGCAAATGTCAGAAGGAAACGCCGATTGCGTTACATATTGGGGTAATTCGGCCCGCCACCGCCCTGAGGCGTGGTCCAGTTGATATTCTGCGACGGGTCTTTGATATCGCAGGCTTTGCAATGCACGCAGTTTTGAAAGTTGATCACAAAGCGCGGATCGCGGCCTGCGTCACTGACCACCTCATACACGCCCGCCGGGCAATAGCGCTGTGCGGGTTCGGCGTATTGCGGCAGGTTGATCAGGATCGGCACCGATGGGTCTTTCAGCTTGAGATGCGCTGGCTGGTTTTCATCGTGGTTGGTGAAACTGAAGGCGACATTGGTCAGCCGGTCGAATGACAAAACGCCATCGGGCTTGGGGTAATCAATGGCTGCGAAATCCTTGGCCAGCCCGGTCGCCGCTGCATCAGATTTGCCATGTTTTAGCGTGCCAAACACAGTGAAGCCAAAGGTGTTGGCCCACATATCAATGCCGCCGCCCAGCAGCGATGCCAGCAAGCCATATTTCGACCATAGCGGTTTGACGTTGCGCACGCGCTTCAGGTCTTGGCCGATTGCGCCACTGCGCACTTCGGCCTCGTAAGCCTGCAACTCGTCATTGCTGCGCCCGGCCTTGATTGCGGCATGGGCCGCCTCTGCCGCCGCTTTGCCCGATAGCATGGCATTGTGGTTGCCCTTGATACGCGGCACGTTCACCAGCCCCGCCGTGCACCCCAGCAGCGCCACGCCGGGGGCCACCATTTTGGGGATCGACTGCCAGCCGCCTTCCGATATCGCGCGCGCGCCGTAGGCCACGCGTTTGCCGCCTTTCAACAAGTCAGCCACCATCGGATGATGCTTGAAGCGCTGGAATTCCATATAGGGGTAAAGATGCGGGTTCTGGTAGTTCAGATGCACCACAAAACCCACATAGACCTGATTGTTTTCAAGATGATAGATGAATGACCCGCCGCCTGCGTTGCTGCCCAAAGGCCAGCCCATGGTATGCGTCACGGTGCCCAATTTATGCTTGGCGGGGTCAATTTCCCAGATTTCTTTCATGCCAAGGCCGAATTTCTGTGGATCTTTCCCCGCCGAAAGATCGTATTTCGCGATCACTTCCTTGGCCAAAGATCCCCGCACGCCTTCGCTGAGGAACACGTATTTGCCGTGGAGTTCCATTCCCGGCTCGTAGTTCGGCCCCTGGCTGCCATCGGGCAGGATGCCAAATTCGCCCGCCACCACACCGCGCACAGACCCATCATCGCCGTAAACCAGCGCCGAACAGGCCATGCCGGGAAAAATTTCCACGCCCAAAGCCTCGGCTTGCCCTGCCATCCAGCGGCAGACATTGGCCATCGACACGATGTAATTGCCGTGGTTGTTCATCAGCGGCGGCATCGGCCAGTTTGGGATGCGCAGTTTGCCCGCGGGGCCAAGGATGAAGAAATTATCCGCCACCACCTTGGTTTGGATCGGCGCGCCCATGGTGCGCCAATCGGGCAGCAGCGCATCAAGACCCGATGGATCCAGCACCGCGCCAGACAGCATGTGCGCGCCGACCTCTGACCCTTTTTCCAGCACAACAACCGTCAGATCGGCGTCCAACTGCTTTAACCGGATCGCGGCAGACAGCCCCGCAGGCCCGGCCCCCACGATCACAACGTCATAATCCATCTTTTCGCGGGCAAGTGTCTGGGTCATCGGACTGTTTCCTGAGGCGCACTGCGATTGACATAAAGCTGGTCAGGGTTTGCCCCAAGCCCCAGCAATCGTCAATCGTGACGCAACAGCGCATCACCAATTCAAACGCCGATTTCGCCATAGCGCTTGCATTTACGCGGCGTCTGGGGTCAGTTGGTGTCCGATAGCATGCAATGCCATGGCCCAAACCGGCTGTGGCTTTGTGATTTGTGAGTGAGGCCGATGGAAAAGATCCCGATGACCCGCGTGGGGCATACTGCACTTGACGCGGAATTAAAGGTGCTGAAATCAATTGAACGCCCGGCTGTGATCCGTGCGATTGCAGAGGCGCGCGAACATGGCGATCTGTCCGAGAACGCCGAATACCACGCGGCGCGCGAAAAACAGAGCTTCATCGAGGGCCGCGTAAAAGAGCTTGAGGCGCTTTTATCGCTGGCCGAGGTGTTCGATCCGGCCAAACTTTCGGGTGCCATCAAGTTCGGCGCGACGGTGACTTTGGTTGATGAAGATACCGAAGAACACCGCACCTTCCAGATTGTCGGCGAACAAGAGGCGGATATTGAACGCGGCTTGTTGAACATCCGCTCGCCGCTGGCGCGCGCGCTGATCGGCAAGACCGAAGGCGACAGTATTGATGTCAAAACCCCCGGCGGCCAGCGCGGCTATGAAGTGTTGCGCGTGCAGTTTATTTGAACTTTCATCGCGGACCCTGCCATTATGCCGGAACCAAAAGCGCGGCTTGCAGACTTCGGGCGTTTAAGCCCTGACGACGGTCATGGCAGCCTTCGGTTGTCACGCTATGTGGCGGGTGGCCTTAGCGCAATCTGGGTGCTGGCGGTCGTGCTTTACCTGACATTTGGCACGGCAAGAGCGGGCGATGGCACACTTGGCCTTATGATGACGCTGATTCTGGTGTTTTTGCCGCTTGTACTGATCTGGGTGGCGATTTCCACGCTGAGTAGCATCCAGTCACTGCGCGCCGATGCCGCGCGCCTGCAAGCGTCGGTCGATGCGATGCGTCTGGCCTATGTGGCGGGCCAACAGGCATCGGGGGCGGCAGCGGCGAAACCGACGGTGGAGATGAAACTCGATGAGATCGCCGCCAGCCAGAAACAGGCCGAAACCGCGCTTGCCAGCTTTACTTCGCGCCGCGATGCCGCGCTGACGGTGGCATCGGCCGATGGCAAGGCAGCCCTTACTGCACCGCGCCCCGCTTTTGGCGATGAAGAACCGGGCCTTGCGCTTGGCACCCCAGCCGAGGAGTTGCGCGCGCCACTTTCCATCACCGATTTTATCCGCGCGCTGCAATTCCCGGAAAACGCCGAGGACCGCGATGGCTTTCGCGCCCTGCGCCACGCGCTGGAAGACCGCAAGGTTGCCAAGCTGATCCGGGCCGCACAAGACGTGCTGACGCTGCTTAGCCAGGAAGGCATCTATATGGATGACCTGAACCCCGACCGCGCCCGGCCAGAGGTTTGGCGACGCTTTGCCAATGGTGATCGCGGCCGCACAATTGCAGCACTTGGCGGCGTGCGGGATCGGTCTTGTCTTGCGCTGACCGCATCGCGGATGCGCGAAGACACGGTGTTTCGCGATGCTGGCCACCACTTCTTGCGCACCTTCGACAAAACCTTTTCGGAGTTCGAGAAAAACGCAAGTGACGCCGATTTGGCTGATATGGCCGAAACCCGCACTGCCCGTGCCTTTATGCTGTTTGGTCGGGTGACAGGCACATTTGACTGACAACCGCCGGCCCCCCACCCTAACCCTCCCCACCGGGGGGAGGGGAAGCGCCATTCTGTACAGGCTAGATTGGCGGCAAAACTGCCCTCCCCCTCCCCCCGGTGGGGAGGGCTGGGGTGGAGGGCTACAGTGGCCTCACTTCAGCGCCCGTACCATCGTGGTCACCGCCGAAAATCCAAACACCCAGCGCAGCACACCAATTTGCGAGGTGCGGGTGGCGACAAACCCCTGCCGTTCGTACAAAGCCCGCGCGCGCGGGTTTACATCAATCACATCCAGCCGCACCGAAGCATAGCCACGGCTTCGCCCTTCGGCACAAATCGCGTCAAGCAACGCGGTGCCCACGCCTTGACCGCGCGCAGTATCGGCCACGCAAATCCCGTCCATCAGAAAACGGTCGTTGTCGAGGTCACGTTCCAGCAGCCACAACAGCCCGGCCCGCCACACAGCGCCAAACGTGCCGTACACACTGCGCAAATCGCCAAATCCACCGCCTGCAAAAGCGCCGGCAGGGGATTTGAACCCCACCAACCCGATCAGCGCGCCATCATCCGATAACGCCACAATCGCATGATCGCCCCGCATCACCCGCGCAAGCAGCGCATAGGCCAGCGGTTCCGGCCCCAAAACGCGGCCAAGCTTGGCCCCAAACGCCTGCCAATACAGCTGCGCTGCATCTTTGCGCAGGCGGTCTGGCAGGCCGTGGCGGATGTCAACGGTCACCTCAGTGCGCCTTCCAACGCTGCCACATGGCCTGCGCCAAGAATCCAGCCTTCTTCGGGATGCGCAGGCACATCCAGCAATGCAGCCAGCCCACCGCGCGCCGACAATGCAAAAAGCGACTGGGATAACAGCCGCACCTGGGCAGCATCCTTGATATCGCCGCCCGCCACGCAAGCAGCCACCTGTCTTGCCAGCAAAGACGGGTAAACTTCGGCCAGCACCAACGCGCCGGAAGCCCCGTCAAATGGCCAAACAGCACAGCCCGCACGCCGTGCCAGCCGCGCGATCATCGGCAGCCCGGTCAAGGCTTGCGACCCGACTGACCCAGTCGTGTATAGCTTCCAAACTGGTTGCGCGCGGGGCACCGTAGCCTCCACCGCGCGCTTTTCTGCCAGCCCAAGCGCGACGTAATCCACCAATTTGCGCGCGGGCAGGCTTGGCAAATGCAGGGTCGCTGGCCGCCCCCAGAACGGCCCTGCACCGCCAAAGCGGGTGTTGATGCCTGCTGCCAACGCGAACCGGTTGCTGCGATTGTCGGGGCCGGTGATCAGATTGTCCTGCAGCCAATCCCACACGGCCCGTGCGGAAGGTGTGCCAGTCAACTGTGCTGCAAACCCCGCCGGGTAGCCAAGCGGAAAATCAAACCCCGCCAACACCCGCCGCCCGGCATCCGCCTCGGCGTCCAGCACCCCAACCAGTGCCGCTTCGGCATCCGCCCGCGTGCGGTGGTAGCTGGTATCGCAAGGCCCGCTCCGCGCCACGCCCATCCAGATTGCATCGGGCGAGGGCCGCGCGGGCGACGGCACATTGGCCGCCGACCAATCCACCACGATCACAGTATCAAACCGCCGCAAGCCCCACCTCGCGCAGAATGAAATCGGCGATGGCACTGGTATCGTTCAAATCCAGCAGCGGCACCGACAGCGCCGCCAGCGCCGCGTCTGTGGCCACCGCGCGCACCATCGGATCACCCGGTTGAATAAGATCATGCCCGGCTTCGCGCCGGAACACCTCGATCTTCGGGTGCATGTCGCGCTTGTAGCCTTCTACCAGGACCAGATCGACCGGGGCCATGCGGGCCAATATCATTGCCAAATCAGGCTCGCCATCCCGATGTTCGCGCAACAGCGCCATGCGGTTGGCCGAGGCCAGAACCACCTCTTGCGCACCTGCGGTGCGGTGGCGGTAGGTGTCTTTGCCGGGTTGGTCCAGATCCACATCGTGGTGCACATGTTTCACGGTCGATACCCGAAACCCGCGCCCGGAAATTTCTGCCACAAGCCGCTCCATCAAGCTGGTTTTGCCTGCATTTTTCCAGCCAATCACGCCGAAGATATTCATCGAACGCCCCCCAGAAATGCCTGTGCCGCAGCCAGATCACCGGGCGTATTCAGGTTCACAAAGGCAGCATCATCACCAAACTCGGCCCGCATTGCACCGTGGCTGCGGGCGAAATCCATGACGCGGGGTGTAACGCCAGACGCAAGGAATCCCCGCAAATCATGGCACAACTCGACCGGCCACAGACCGAATGTCGGGTGATCCACGCCGCCACTGGCCGCAATCGCCACGCCGCCGGCAGACCCTTGCGCCGCCAGACACAAACGCGGCACCAGATCGGCAGGCAAAAACGGCGTGTCCACCGCAACCGATACCACCGCCGTTGCCCCCAAAGGTGCCGCCCAATCCAGCGCCGCCAAGATCCCGGACAGCGGCCCCTGGCTGGCAGCGTCTGCCAAAACCACACCCCCGGCGCCAAACCGCAAAGCATCGCCATTGGCCGAAATCGCAAGCTGTTCCACCTGTGGCCCAAACCGCCCCTGCACATGCGACAGCAAGCTTCGCCCGCCAAGCATCATCAACGCCTTGTCGCGCCCGCCCATCCGGCGCGCACCGCCGCCTGCAAGGATCACGCCAAAAATCCGCATGTTGCCCCCAAGCTGTGCATGATACCCGGGCCACGTTACAGGCCCAAGCCGTGCCTGTCACCCCAAGCCGCGCCGCCTTGGGCACAGGCGTGCCATCCGCGGACCGGATTACGTCACAAAACCCTGCGCAAAGTCAGTTCGCGACGTCGCCCGCCTGCACCAACAACACGCCGTGGTTTTTGTCTGCACTGTCATCGGTGATCGTGCGGGATCTTACGCCCGGCAACTTGCCAAACTCATCCGAAAGCTTCTTGGGGAACCATGTTGGTCCAAGGCTTTCAAAGCCCGGAATGCCGCTAAGAATGGCTGATACGGAATTGGAACATTGCGCTTTTGGCACGGCACCATAAGCTTCGGCCCGTTGTTTGGCCAGTTCGGCCACTTGGGGTGATACAACCACGGTCTGTTCGATCACGCGGAACGTTTCGCGCGCGTGATAGTCGATGTAGAAGTTCACGATGCGCGGCGTGATGCCGTAATGCACATCATTACGTTCCGGGACGCGCGGGTGTTTCCATGTGCCGGCAGGATCAAACATTACCTGCTGTGATGCGTTGATCAGCAATCCAGTATGCGCGCCTGCCCCAGACCGGTTGTTGATCACGGTATACAGCGTGATGGAGGTCGGCGGTTCGGCCACAAAGCGCGCGGCATCTACTGACGCCTGCGGCGCATAGATTGATTCTGCTGCGCAGGCAGACAGCCCCAACACGGCTATGAAGCACAAAATTACACGGCGCATGGCAGCTTCCTTCGGGTATAGGATCAGGCGTTAACAAGCGCCATGAAAATCAAGATGGCAACGGTGATCACGCAGCCCCAAGTGACCATGCGCATAAACCCTGCAAAGGTTTTTTCCTGTTCCTTGATGTCCATGCTGCCCTGCTTGTGCTCGGCCATTCGTCTTCTCCGTGGTGAAGTTGCAATCCATGCCGCATAGCTGATAAATCAAGCCCTGTCACGGGGGCGCACTGCGCCGTTTTGGCACTGTGGCATCAAGCAGATGCATCGCCGCTTTCGCCGCCATCCCAACCGGTGGACAGCCGGAATCCGATCCGGCGGGCGGGGGCATCCGGTGCTTCTTTGCGCACCGCCCGCAAAATCACCGAAACCTGCGATACATGCTGAATGAGCTGCGTTTTCGCACCCTCTTCATCGCGGCCATAGAAGGTCACGATGTCGGGATCGAAAAACCCCAAGCCCTCAATGCGCAACACGCCCGCTTCGCCGCCAGCAAAGCCCATGGCAATTTCATGGGTGGCATCCAGTTGCTGCTCGAAGTTGCGGATATACAGAATCAGGCGGTGATACATCGATTCGGCCGGGCTTTTCGGGCCGGTATCGGTCTTTTTTGGTTCTGCATTATCGGCCACACTCAACCCCTTAGCTGCGGGTCACCCAGACCCATGCCCCATCTGCCCGCATGGAACGCGACACTTCTGCCCGCTGCAACAGGTAATTCAGATGCGCCACCGCTTCGACCAATGCCAGCCCATATTCTCCCGATGCAATGTCGCGCCGAAACAGCGGCGAAAAGCATTCTGCGGCGGTTGCGGGAACCGCTAAGAACGCGCGCAATCGGTCTAGCGCACTTTCATGGTTTGCCACCATTTGGGTCAGACGAAACGGCAAACCCCGGTAGGGAAGCTTGTGCCCCGGCAGCACCAACTGATCCTCGGTCGCAAAGGGTGCAAATGCTTGGGTCGAGGCCAGCCAATCGTGCAAAGGGTTTGCGCCCGGTTCTGTCGGGTAAACCCCGATATTGGCCGAAATACCGGGCAGTAACTGATCGCCCCCCAGCACCACCTTGCCGTCCACGCTCCACAATGTCGCATGGTCGGGGGCGTGGCCAGACCCCAGCCGCACCACCCAATCGCGCCCCCCCGCCGCAATCACGCAGTCTTCTTCCATCCGGGTAAAGCCTAACGGCATTGGTGCCACGGCATCACAGAAATTAAAGGGGCGCTCCCTGCCGCGCTTGGCCAAAAGGGCAGGGTCCATGCCCGCCTGCCGCCAGAACGCCATTTGTTCCGTCGTCGGAATCGCCTGCACATCCAGCACCAACATCCGTGCATAAAGCCACGCCGTGCGCGTCATCAGCAACTCGGCGCCGCGCGCCTGAAACCAGCCCGCCATACCGACATGATCGGGGTGATGATGGGTCACGATCACGCGCGCCACAGGCTTGCCACCAAGCGGCCCGGCCAGAAGGCTTTCCCAAAGTTCAACGCCACGCTTTGATGCCATGCCAGTATCGACGACCGTCCACGCCTTGCCATCGTCCAGCGCAAAAACATTCACATGATCCAGCGCCATAGGCAGCGGCAACCGCATCCACAGCACGCCCGCTGCCACTTTGACCGCCTGCCCTTCACCCGGAGCTTGCGCGAACGGATAGCGTATCACGCGCTTAGATCCGCATCTGACAGCGCATAAAGATCGCCCGCCCCAAGCCGCACCTGTGCCAAAAGTGCCACATATTCCGGCATTAATCGCCCTATCGCCACACGCGCCAAAGGCAGCCGGGCCTTATCCGCCATTGCCGCCGTCAAATGAAAATGCCCGCCAAGAACCCGCGCAAAGGCCCGCAGATACGGCACCGCCCCGGCAAAGCGATCGTTCATCTCAAGTGCCGCCATGTCTTCCGTTGCCTCACGCAGCGCCTCGCCCGCATCCCACACAGCACCCGCCAAATCGGGCAAGTCCCCGCGCGCCATCACCGCACCCTTTTGCACATCCTCGATCATGCGCAGCGCCGCCTCGCCGCCATCCATCATCTTGCGGCCCACCAGATCCATCGCCTGAATGCCGTTGGTGCCTTCATAAATGGATGTCACCCGCACATCACGGGCAAACTGTGCAGCGCCGGTTTCCTCGATAAATCCCATGCCGCCATGCACCTGAATGCCCATCTGTGCCACGTCATTGCCCACATCGGTGCCAAATGCCTTGGCAATCGGTGTCAGCAATGCCGCGCGCGCCAGCCAGTCTGCCGATCCCGTCGCGCGCGCCATATCAATCGCCACCGCACAGCTTAGCGCAATCGCGCGGGCCGAAAATACATCGGCCTTCATCACGGCCAGCATCCGGCGCACATCAGCATGGTCCGAAATCGGCCCCTTCGCCGAAAGCGGTGTCTTGCCCTGATGGCGGCCCAACGCGTAGTCCAAGGCCTGCTGATACGCCGCCTCCGCCACACCCACACCCTGCACGCCGACGCCAAGCCGGGCGTTGTTCATCATGGTGAACATCGCGGCCATGCCGCCATTTTCCGCGCCCACCAACCAGCCTTGTGCCGCGTCATACTGCATTACGGCTGTGGGGCTGCCATGAAGGCCCAGCTTATGTTCCAGACTGACAACGCTCAGACTGTTGCGCTTGCCTGCCTTTCCCTCTGCATCCACCAGATATTTTGGCACCATGAACAGGCTGATCCCGCGCGTGCCCGCTGCTGCCCCGGGCAGGCGGGCCAACACCAGATGGCAAATATTATGGTTAAAATCGGTATCCGCCCAGGTGATGTAAATCTTCTGGCCGGTAATGGCGAAAGACCCATCGCCCAACGGCTCCGCCCGCGTGCGCAAGGCCCCCACATCCGACCCTGCCTGAGGCTCTGTCAGGTTCATGGTGCCCGACCATTCCCCCGAAATCAGCTTGGGCAAATACAATGCCTTGATCGCATCAGAGGCGTGATGTTCCAACGCCTCGATATTACCCTGCGTCAACATCGGGTTCAACTGCAACGAAAGACAAGCGGCTGCCATCATTTCGTTGACCGCCGTGGCAACCGCCACCGGCAACCCCATACCGCCATGGTCGGGGCTGGCAGTCATGCCCACCCATCCACCCTGTGCAATCGCGCGGTAACCTTCCGCAAATCCCGGTGCTGTGCGCACCACGCCGTTTTCCAGCCGCGCCGGATGCGTGTCGCCTGCCCGGTTCAAAGGCGCCAAGGTTTCTTCGCACAAACGTCCGGCCTCGGTCAAAATTGCCTGTGCCGTGTCGGCGCTTGCATCACCAAACAACGCCGTCCCGGACACCTGAGCCAGCCCCACGACATGGGCATATAAAAACTGAAATTCCGACACAGGCGCGCGATATGGCATCAAGGTCTCCCTGGAGTCTGGCTTGGCAAAACGTCGTGGCCCGGCTATAGCCTGAATGAATGCAGCCTAAACGCTGCGCCAAACCCATCAAGGCAGACGCTACGTCACGTGATGTATCAAACCGAAATTCTGAAAGCCACCGCCACCGACGTTGCCCGCGCCGGTGCAATCTTGCGCAGGGGCGAATTGGTCGCATTTCCCACCGAAACCGTCTATGGACTTGGCGGTGATGCAAGGTCCGACGGCGCTGTCGCGAGGATATTTGACGCCAAAGCCCGCCCGCATTTCAACCCTTTGATCGTGCATGTGCCAGACCTTGCCGCCGCGCGCGAAGTAGCCCTGTTCAACGACCAGGCCATGGCTATCGCCAACGCCTTCTGGCCCGGGCCTTTGACGCTGGTTTTGCCCCTTAAACCCGGTGCAAAGCTGTCAGACCTTGTGACAGCAGGCCTGCCATCCGTCGCCATCCGCATCCCCGCGCACCCTGTGGCGCAAGCTTTGCTGAACGCCTTTGGCGGCCCGATTGCTGCCCCCTCTGCCAATCCATCGGGCCGCATCTCGCCGACCCGAAGCGCCCATGTCATGGATGGCCTGTCGGGCCGCATCGCGGCAGTGCTTGATGGCGGCGCTTGCCCCGTCGGTGTCGAGTCCACCATCCTGGGCCTTCTCGATGGCACCCCAACCCTGCTGCGCCCCGGTGGCATCCCGCTCGAAGCCCTTGTGGCGATGATGGGCCACCCGGTTCGAACCGGCGGCGATGCAAACAAACCATCTGCCCCCGGCCAACTCGCTTCGCATTACGCACCAGACGCGCTTTTGCGCCTGAACGTGACAGACCCTGCAACAGACGAGATTTACATTGGCTTTGGCCCCGCCCCAATCACGCTGTCGGCCAGTCGCGATCTGGTTGAAGCCGCAGCCAACCTGTTCCACGTCCTGCGCCAAGCAGACCGCCTTGCGGGCCCAAACGGCCGCATCGGCATTGCCCCAATCCCGGAGACTGGCCTTGGCCGCGCCATCAACGACCGCCTGCGGCGCGCTGCCGCCCTCCCGCCTGACCGCAGCCTTTCACTGAAGGCAAAAATATCCCCGCCGGAGGCACCAACATAAACGCAGCACCCTTTTAAAAGGCTCGGCGCCATAAAATTCTGTTACAGAATTTTGCCAGGGATTTTTCTTAAAATCCTTGCTGGTCCTCCGCTGCGCGCAGAATTACCCCTGCCAATCTTTATGGCGGGCGGTGCCAAAAACCGCTCCGGACAATCCGGCAGGTTTTTCATATCAGCTGCGCCGCCACCATCGCCCGCCTTACAGAAATCGCGCAACGTAGCCGGCCAGAGCGCAATCGAATAATCGCCCGCGATCCAATCGGTGTCGTTGTTGTTTGGCGCAGCGTCCAGCACACCCGGCAATCGCCACACACTCGAACAGCGCCAGCGGCACATCCCCTGCCCATCCGGATCAGCAATCGCCGGGCTCCTGGTGTTGGGGTTCAAAAACAAAAACCCAGCGCTCATCTGATCATTTGTAGCAAAGTCCACCCAATGCGCGTCATTGGCGAAACCCATCTCTTGTCGGCCCTGGCCTTGTGCATCCGGATGGCTGGACAGCCGTTTCATGATGCGTTCTTGCGGCCTCTCTGCGCAAACCATGATTTTTTTCCCATGAAAAAAGACCAATGGTTGTGCCATAGGACGTTGTGCCTGTGCAAAGACACGGGGCGAAATTGCCCAATTCAGGGCCAGAAAAGCTAGGGATATGAAATATGTTAAAAGAGTTCAAAGACTTCATCGCCAAGGGCAATGTCATGGATTTGGCGGTCGGTATCATTATTGGTGCGGCATTTACCGCCATTGTCAGCAGCTTGGTGGGCGATCTGATCAATCCGGTCATCGGTCTGATCCTTGGCGGCGTAAACTTTTCGGATATGTTTCTTGATCTGTCGGGCACCAATCCGGCGTCGTTTGCCGCCGCAAAAGACTCTGGCGCAGCGGTGTTTGCCTATGGCTCGTTCATCACAGCCATCATAAATTTTCTGATTATTGCGTTTGTGGTGTTTATGCTGGTCAAGGCTGTGAACAAGTTGAAGGGCCGCCCGGTAGAACAGGCAGCAGTGCCCGTTGGCCCGACTGCCGAAGAACTATTGACTGAAATCCGCGATTCTTTGCGCAAGTAATCTGACCCCAGTCGTCTGGACCCCAGTCGTCCCGACCCCAGTCAACTGGCCGCAAGTGATCGGAAAGGTCCGTCCCCGGACGGGCCTTTTGCAAGGTCACTCTGAGGCCAGACCGGGCCGCAGGCCACGCCATATCCGAAAGCCGGTCAACACTAAGACAGGCACGAAATTCAGCGTCACATTCACCAGGATCGAGCCGCCATAAATCGCCACCCAGTGCAGATAGGTCGCGACAGCCGCCAGATAAGCCAAGCGGTGCAGCCGCTTCCAGTTGCGCCCCAACCTGCGCATCGCAGTGTTTGTAGAGGTCAAGGCCAAGGGGATCATCGCAAAAAACGCCAGCCAACCAAGCCAGATATAGGTCCAGCCAACCTGACCCCAAAGCTTGGCAAAACTCTGGTTGCTGGCCACATAAACACCCAGATGCAGGCAACCGTACAGAAACGCCGCCACCCCAATCGCCCGCCTGTTGCGCACCAAAATTCGCGCGCCGCGCCACCCGGGAAACAGCATAGACAGCGGCGTCGCACACAGGGCCAGGATCAACAGCCGCGCAGATGCCTCGCCGCTGGGTTCCAGCAAATCATGCACCGCATGCATATCGGTTCTGGTTTGAAGCCACTGCACGGCGATTGCCACCGCGGGCAGCGCCAATAACATCCAAAGCCATCGATGTATCAACCAAGCGCGCATGCACTTACCCCGTTCTAAAACATCATGTTAGCTGCAAATCGTTGATCTGTCAGCAGTCCGACACTGTTCGCTGTGACGCTATCGCTGAAAGTTGGTGACGGGAAGATTGGGTGCCAATGCAAGCGTAGTTTGCGTGGCGCACGGTAGTAAAGCCCGCTGCGCGGGCAGTGTGACCGGGGCAATGGCCACACGACTTTTGGCGGGCCGGAGTTTGCGGTCGGGTAACGCCTTTACCGTTTGTTTATTTGGACACAGGAACGCGAAAGATTAAAAAACTGCGCAAAGACGCGCCTGAAATAATTTCGGTGGTCTGTTGACTACCAGTTAAGAATACCAGGGTAGGAAGGATAATCATGGCATGAATTTTGTCGGGCGTCGCAGTGTTGGCTATAATGAATTGTCTGGTAGGATCGGCGTTTTCGCAGGACTTTCCCCTGTTGTCACGCCCGGCAGTGACAGCCGCCGCGCCACACGCGCCTATCTGGGCCTCGTGTGGCGGTCTGGTGCCAAGGCCAGCCCGCGCCCGGATGGTGTGGTGGGTGTGCGATCCATTGACGCGTCTTCGGATGATATTGTCAGCGGGGTAGATCTGAACGTGCGGTTCGGTCTGGACGGAACACCCGGACGCGTCGCTTTGTCTGGTGTCACAGGCTCGCGCGATTTGCTTGCGAACATCGGGCTTGGCTATGATTTCGGTCTGAACGAAACCTTCGTCACTGGCGCGCTGCAGGCACCGTATCTGCGTGCAGGCGTGGATTACACATTTCAGTCGCACAAGTTTATTCCTTATGTGGAAGTGAACTCGCTTGGGCGGCCTGATGCGGTGGCGGCAAGCGGGGTAAGCCTGTCTTGCGCCACACCGGGCTATGCGCTTGTGACGCGCGATGATCTGTTCGGGCAGGCACAAGCGGTCTTCGACGACGTAATTCTTGCCGACAATCTGGATGTCGATGGCAGAGGCTGTGTTGATCCAGTCTTTCTTGGGGGGGGGTGATGGTTTCGGCTGGCTGGGCCGTCACGTTGCGACGCGGCCCGACGCATCTTGACACAGCCACGATAAGACGTGGGCCAAAACATAGTCGTTGCTGGCCGGAAGGTGGCCCTGCGACCGCTTCGGTTTGGTGACCCCGGTTTTCCATGCCTACAGCCACGTTGGCCGCCTTATCAAACGTCGCCGTTGCGGGCATCTGCGGTTGACGTTTCACGGGGTCATGCTGGCCTGTGTCGCTTGCAGGCGGTTGACATGCCCATCCGTCCAATGAAAAACCCCCGGCCGTGGCGGTCGGGGGTTGATCGGGCTCAGGCATCGCTGCCTCAGTATTCGCTAACGACGATTGGCCTTAAAGACCGCCTTCGCGCTGAAGCTTCTTGCGCGCTAGCTTGCGCGAACGCCGAATGGCTTCTGCTTGCTCGCGTGCTTTTTTAACGGAGGGCTTTTCGAAATGTTGCTTAAGCTTCATTTCCCGAAAAACGCCTTCGCGCTGGAGCTTTTTCTTGAGGGCCCGAAGGGCTTGCTCGACGTTATTGTCGCGGACGCTGACCTGCATGTGGTTGTCACCACCTTCCTGGGTTAAAGTTGCACTTTGATGTGCAGGCCTGCGCGCTATAACAAAGCAATGCGGCCG
>JAYSPY010000005.1:0-48969 GCA_043721855.1 Pseudorhodobacter sp. | reverse complement strand
CGCCCCAAAAAGAAGGTAATTCCCATGAGTACGATCATCGACATTCACGCCCGCGAAATTCTGGACAGCCGGGGCAACCCGACGGTCGAAGTCGATGTCTATCTGGAAGGCGGTGCTATGGGCCGCGCCGCCGTGCCATCGGGCGCGTCCACTGGCGCGCATGAGGCGAACGAGCGCCGCGATGGCGACAAGTCACGCTATATGGGCAAAGGCGTGCTGGAGGCTGTGGCGGCGGTAAACGGCGAAATAGCCGGGGAAATCGTGGGATTCGATGCCACCGAACAGGTTGGCATCGACCGCACGATGATTGAAATGGACGGCACATCAAACAAAGCCCGCCTTGGTGCGAATGCTATTCTGGGCGTGTCGCTGGCCGTGGCGAAAGCCGCCGCGGAATTCACCGGGCAGCCCCTGTTTCGCTATGTCGGCGGCACCTCGGCCCGTGTGTTGCCCGTGCCGATGATGAACATTATCAACGGCGGCGAACATGCTGATAACCCGATTGATATTCAGGAATTCATGATCATGCCGGTGGGCGCGGAAAACATCCGCGAAGCCATTCGCATGGGGTCAGAAGTGTTCCACACCCTAAAGAAAGAACTGCAAGCCGCAGGCCATAATACCGGCATCGGCGATGAAGGCGGGTTCGCACCAAATCTTAGCTCCGCCCGTGATGCGCTTGATTTTATTCTGAAATCTATTGAAAAAGCAGGCTACCGGCCGGGCGAAGATATTTATCTGGCGCTTGATTGTGCGGCGACTGAATATTTCAAAGGTGGCAAGTATGAGATGAAGGGCGAAGGCAAATCGCTGAGCATAGAACAAAATGTCGATTTTCTTGCGGGTCTTGCCGCTGATTATCCGATCATTTCCATCGAGGATGGCTGTTCAGAGGATGACTGGGCGGGATGGAAGCTGCTGACCGAACGGTTGGGCGACAAAATTCAGCTGGTCGGCGACGATTTGTTCGTGACCAACCCTAAGCGACTGGCCGAAGGCATCGCCAAAGGCTGCGCCAATTCCATGCTGGTAAAAGTCAACCAAATCGGCACCTTGACCGAGACTCTTCAGGCAGTCGATATGGCCCACCGTGCGCGTTATACCAATGTGATGAGCCACCGTTCCGGCGAGACGGAAGATGCCACGATTGCCGATTTGGCGGTTGCCACCAACTGCGGGCAGATCAAGACCGGGTCACTGTCCCGCTCGGACCGTTTGGCCAAATACAACCAGCTGATCCGGATCGAGGAAATGCTGGGCGAGACGGGCGAATATGCCGGGCGCAGCGTGCTGAAGCGGTAAAACCAGTTTCAAAGTGGCGCGTTACAACGCCACTTTGAATTCCTGCAGCGTGTTGCCGCCGTCCACCACGATCAATTGGCCGGTCAGATAGCTTGCCTCTTGTGATGCCAAGAATACCGCAACATGGCCAATTTCTTCCGGACGCCCCGGCCTGCCGACGGGGGTGTAGCGGCCTGCGGTAATCTCTGTCGGCGCACTTGATCCGGTCTCAATCCAGCCCGGCGCAATGCAGTTGACCGTTATGCCGTGGCCACCGTTTTCAATCGCCATCACCCGCGCCATGCCCAACATCCCTGCCTTTGCCGCTGCGTAGGGGCCAGACCCATCGATGCCAACCAATGGTCCTGTTACCGATGACATGTGCACGATCCGGCCATAGGTCCGCGCGATCATTCCCGGTAGCACTGCCCGTGTCACCATGAAGGCAGAGGTCAAACTGATACCGATCTGAAACGCCCAAGCGGCGTCGGACGTTTCTGCCAGCGTCGCCCGCTTTCCCGATAGGCCCGTCTGCGACATGCCGGCATTATTCACCACAATATCAATGGGCCCGTGTGCAGCCACCACCTTTTGCACAAGCGTTGTGACCTGCGCCGGATCGGTCAGGTCAGCAATTGCGGCAAAGCTGCCCGTGCCAAGTTCCCTTTGCCGGTCAAATATCCGGTCCGTGGTTGAGGTGATGGCAACCCTTGCCCCCGCCGCCCGCAACAACCGCGCGGTGGCAAAGCCAATCCCATCCGCCGCCCCCGCCCCAGTGATCAATGCCACCCGCCCCTGAACACCTGCCATGCGCTTGCCCTGTCTATTGGAATGCGTCAGCTTAGCGCAATTAACCGGGCCACGGAACGACTTTGATACAAGCCTTCGGCGGGGATATTTTCAAACGGATGAAGGTTGGGCGATGGGGACGGCAGAATAGATAAATGCCAAGTTGGGATTGCAGCCGCATCCTGAGGGTGGGCGGTGTTTGCAAACCTGGTCTGGGCCAATCCTTGAAGGGCGGGCAAGCGGAACGGCTATCTTGTTTTTGCTGCGGACGGGTGAAAGCAGTCATTGGCACCGGCTTGATGCCGATGAAATCTGGATATTCAACGCAGCTGCGCCTGTGCTTTTGCGGACGGCTAAAAATGCCATGGGGCCTGCATCCGCCCATAGGCTGGGGCCGGATATTCTGGCAGGTGATTTAGCCCAATCCACCGTGCCAAGCGGCTGGTGGCAGGCGGCAGCAACATCGGGTGATTGGTCATTGGTCAGTTGCACCGTCAGTCCGGGGTTTCGATTTGCGGGCTTTGAACTGGCCCCATCTGGATTTGACATTCCGGGTCAAGGCCGGCTGCGTTCAATGTGACGGGTACAATTTTCAAATGGCGCATAAGCCTGCGCAGGTATAGCCCGGTCTCATGGTAAATTCCCAAAATACCCCGAAAAAGAACGAAGACAGCTTGCGCGGCTTTGGTTTCGCGCTGACCGCCTATTTGCTGTGGGGATTTTTGCCGATATTCATGAAGGCCTTGGCGCATATATCGCCCGCCGAAGTGATTGCCCACCGTGTGATCTGGTCGATCCCGATTGCCGGGGCGGTGCTTTGGGCCACCGGGCGCAGCGCCGATTTGATGGTGGCACTGCGGTCGCCGCGGATGCTGGGGATGGCGGCCTTGACCGCCAGCCTGATCACGGTGAACTGGGGCATTTATGTGTGGGCCATCGGCGCGGGGCACGCGCTGGATACGGCGTTGGGATACTACATCAACCCGCTGTTTTCGGTATTTTTGGGGGCCGTTCTGCTAGGCGAAAAATTGGCGCGCGCGCAAATCGCGGCCATTGCCTTGGCTGCACTTGCCGTGGCTGTGCTGACCGTCGAGGCCGGGCGTTTGCCAGTCACCGCACTTGCCTTGACGGTGAGTTGGGGTTTTTACGCATATCTGAAAAAATCATTGCCCATCGGCCCAAATCAGGGCTTCTTTCTTGAAATACTGTTGCTTCTAGCCCCGGCCCTTGGGTATGTGGCGTGGCTGCAATGGCAGGGCACAGGCCATTTCATGAAAGATGTCCCGCGCGATACCATTTTGCTGCTGTGCTGCGGACTGGTCACCGCTGTGCCCCTGATGATCTATGCCAATGGCGCAAAGTTGTTGCGGCTTTCAACCATCGGCATCATGCAATACATAGCGCCCACTATGATATTCTTGACGGCTGTCTTTGTGTTCGACGAGCCGTTCGGGCGCCCCCAGATGATTGCATTCGCAATGATATGGACGGCGTTGGTGATTTACACCGTGTCACTTGTCGCCCAAGCGCGGTCGGCGTCCAAAGCGCGCGCTACGGCTGCGGCTACGGCTGCGGCTACGGCCGGCTGATCTGGCCGCCGCCCACTGCCCCCGCCACCCCGGTTGTGCTGGGGCAGGATGTTGGTAAGCCCCGCGCGACCCGCACCGCCAGATAGGCAAACGCCTGCGCTTCCAGCATGTCGCCGTTCAGGCCTGCAGTCTCGACAGGCACAACCGGGCAAGGCAAGGCTGCGCGCAACATGGCCATCAGGGTGGCGTTGTGCCGCCCGCCGCCGGTCACCAAAATCCGCATGGCCGGACTGGAAAAATGCTCTGTCCCCCGCGCCACAGCCATGACTGCGGCCAGGGTCAGCGTGGCTGCGGCATCGGCATCGGCAAGCGTCGCCACCGCATCAAGCAACCCATGAAAATCATTCCTGTCCAGTGATTTTGGCGGTATTTTGTAAAAATACGGATGCCGCAAAAACGCGTCAATGATCGCCTGATTCGGCACGCCCTGTGCGGCCAAAGCCCCGCCTTCGTCTTGCATCAAACCCAACCGCGCCAGCATCAGATCGTTCACCGGGGCGTTGGCGGGGCCTGTGTCAAACGCAAGCAAAGCACCGGGTTGTTCTGGGCTGGCAATGCGGGGATCAATCCATGTCAGGTTGCCAACCCCGCCCATGTTCAGAATGGCCAATGGCACGTCTGCGCCGATATGCCTGGCACAAGCGAAATGGTAAAACGGGGCCAAGGGCGCGCCCTGCCCGCCAAGCTGCACGTCTGCGGTGCGAAAGTCCCAAACCACCGGCACGTCCAGAACCTGTGCCAACACCGCCCCTGATCCCGCCTGATGTGTGCCGCGCCCACGCGGATCATGCGCCAAAGTCTGGCCGTGGAACCCAATGATTTCCGCCCCGGAAAACCGCGACAGCACCTCGGCATGGGCGGTTTCCACCACCTCTGCCGCCGCCTCTACCCCCGCATCACCGGGCCAACGCCCCAGCGCTGCACGAAGCACTTCCCGTTCCGCCGCCGTGTAGGCACGATATTCGGACTGGCCAAAATCAATGATCCGCGCGCCGTCCGTCAAGACCATCGCCGCATCAACGCCGTCAAGCGACGTGCCAGACATCGTGCCCAAAGCCCAGAGTGCGCCGCTTTTCAACATGACTTCCCCTTGGTCCACGCCCTCGCTATACGCGAAGCTGCCATCCTTAAAGCACGAGACACCCATGACCTACCATGCAAAATCAGACTTCATACGCGTGATGATGGAGCGCGGCTTTCTGGCCGATTGCACCGATTATCAGGCTTTGGATGACGCGTTTGTGGCAGGCGTGGTGCCGGGTTATATCGGTTTTGATGCAACGGCGAGGTCGCTGCATGTCGGATCGCTGATCCAGATCATGATGCTGCGCTGGCTGCAAAAATGTGGCGGCAAGCCGATCGTTCTGATGGGTGGCGGCACGACAAAAGTTGGTGATCCATCGTTTCGCGCCGAAGAACGCCCGCTGCTGACCAACGCGCAAATCGATGACAATATCGCCGGCATCAAGCGCGCTTTTTCGCCCTATGTGACTTTTGGCCAAGGCCCAAATGACGCGGAAATGGTGAATAACGCTGAATGGCTGGATGATCTGAATTACCTTACTTTCCTGCGCGATATCGGCAAGCATTTCTCGGTCAACCGGATGCTGTCGTTTGAATCTGTGAAATCCCGGCTGGACCGTGAACAATCGCTGTCTTTCCTTGAATTCAACTACATGATCCTGCAAGCCTATGATTTTCTTGAACTAAACCGCCGATATGGTTGCTTGTTGCAAATGGGCGGGTCGGATCAATGGGGCAATATCGTCAACGGCGTTGACCTGACGCGCCGGGTCATTGGTGGCGAGGTATTCGGCCTGACCACACATTTGCTGACCACGTCAGATGGCAACAAGATGGGCAAATCGGCGGCTGGCGCGGTTTGGTTGAATGCCGATATGCGCAGCCCCTACGAATTCTGGCAATTCTGGCGCAATACCACCGATGCCGATGTCGGGCGGTTCCTGAAGCTTTATACAGAACTTCCGGTGACAGAATGTGATCGTTTGGGCGCGCTTGGAGGGTCAGATATCAACGCGGCTAAAATCGTACTGGCGAATGAAGTCACCACTTTGTTGCACGGGGCAGATGCTGCAAAGGCGGCTGAAGCAACAGCGCGCGAAGTGTTCGAGCAAGGCGGCATCGGCGTTGATCTTGAAGTGATCTCTATCCCTCGCGACCAGATCGGCGCAGGCATGGCCAACACGCATTTCCTTGTTGCCACGGCGCTGGTCGCGTCAGGTAAGGAAGCCAAACGGCTGATTTCCGAAAAGGGCCTGCGCTATAATAATGAATTGGTGATCGATGCAAATGGCTTGGTGACGACCGAAATGCTTGCCGCAGACCTGAAAGTCTCCATCGGAAAGAAGAAGCACGTCCTCGTCAGGCTCAATTAACCCCTCGTATTTTCATCTTGGCACAAATATCCCGGGGGGTGCGGGGGGCTGGCCCCCCACTGGCCTCAGCAAAACTTACTCAACCACCGTCACTTTTGCCATCCGGTCAGGCTCAACAACTTCACCATTGCCGCCTTCGCCTTTCTTGATTGCATCAACCACATCCATGCCCGAAATTACCCGGCCAAATATGGTATACTGCCCATCAAGATGCGGCGCCGCTGCAAGCGTGATGAAAAACTGTGAATTTGCGGAATCTGGGTCTTGGCTGCGCGCCATGCCCAAAACACCGCGATCAAAGCTTAGCGATGAAAACTCTGCGGGCAGGTTTGGCATCGTCGATTGCCCCATCCCGGCCTCGGGTGAACCGCCCGCTTTGCCAAACTGCACATCACCGGTTTGCGCCATGAAACCGTCGATCACGCGGTGAAACACCACATCATCATATTCCCCGGCCTTGGCCAGAGCCACAATTTGCGCGACGTGCTTTGGCGCCACTTCGGGCAGCAAATCAATCACGATCGTGCCTTTTGTGCTGCCATCAACTTCGATCACCAAATTCGGGCCGGGGCCGTCCACCGCATCTTGCGCCTGCACGGCGCTGGTGCTTAGGGCATAGCCGCCCAAAACTGCCATGCCCGCCGCAAACACGCCCGCAATTACAAAAGATTTAGACATCCGCCGCCACCTTTACCGAAATCATCATATCAGGCTTTGGCGCCGGTTCGCCGCGGGTGATCTTGTCGACAAATTCCATGCCAGAAATCACGCGGCCATACACGGTATATTGCCCGTTCAGGAAATGATTATCCTTGAAATTGATGAAGAACTGGCTGTTGGCCGAATTCGGGTTCGACGACCGGGCAGCGCCAATCGTGCCGCGATCATGCGGCAGTTTGGAAAACTCGGCAGGCACATCGGGCATGTCCGACCCGCCGGTGCCTGCACGACCAAGGTTAAAGCCCTTGGTCGAATTGCCGTTTTCCACGTCGCCCGTCTGCGCCATGAAGCCGTCGATTACCCGGTGAAACACCACGCCGTCATAAGCACCCGCGCGTGCGAGTGTCTTCATCCGCTCAGTGTGCTTTGGGGCCACTTCGGCAAGCAGTTGAATAACCACCTCACCGTCTTTCAGCGCGACGATGATGGTGTTTTCCGGGTCTTTGATCTCGGCCATTTGGCACTCCTGTTTCAATTTGGGCAGAACTTAGTGCGGTGCACCCCAAAGGGAAAGGCCAAAGCGCATGATTGGTTGACCTCGAAGCTATCATCGGCGATGCAACGCCATCACGTTTGGGGGATCACGACATGGCATGGAAAACGCTGAACGACATGGACGTTGCGGGCAAGACCGTCTTGGTGCGGGTTGATGTCAACGTGCCGATGGAAAACGGCGTTGTCACCGATGCCACCCGGATCGAGAAGATCGTGCCAACCGTGCATGATCTGACCGCGAAAGGCGCGAAGGTTGTTCTGCTGGCGCATTTTGGCCGACCGAAGGGTAAAGTGGTGCCGGAAATGTCGCTGCGCCTGATCCTTCCAACGCTGGAAGCGGCGCTTGGCCACGCTGTTACGTTTCTTGAACACCCAAACCGCGCGGTGATAGATGCGCTGCCGGGCGATGCGGTGGCCCTGCTGGAAAATACCCGTTTTTCTGCGCTCGAAGAAGCCAATGATCCGCAAATGGCGGCATTTCTGGCCTCGCTTGGTGATCTTTTCTGCAACGATGCGTTTTCTGCCGCGCACCGCGCCCATGCGTCAACCGAAGGGGTGGCGCGCTTGCTGCCGTCTTTCGCGGGGCGTCTGATGGCCGAAGAACTGGCGGCACTGAAGGCGGCACTTGGCACCCCGCAGCGCCCGGTTGTGGCGGTGGTTGGCGGGGCGAAGGTTTCGACCAAGCTGGAGCTTTTGGGAAATCTGGTCACCAAGGTGGATCATCTGGTCATCGGTGGCGGCATGGCGAACACGTTTCTGGTGGCGCAGGGGGTTGAGGTTGGAAAATCGCTGGCCGAACGCGATATGGCGCCGATCGCGCTGGATATTCTGGCAAAGGCCAAAGCGGCAGGATGCACCATTCACCTGCCCGTCGATATCGTGGTGGCGCGCGAATTCAAGGCAGGGGCGGCATCTGAAACATTGCCGGTTGCCGCCTGCCCCGCGGATGCGATGATCCTTGATGCGGGCCCGGCGACCGTGGCCGCCCTGACCGCCGTCTTCGCAGCTTGCAGAACCCTGATCTGGAATGGCCCGTTGGGGGCGTTTGAAATTGCCCCTTTCGATATGGCCACCAATGCCGCCGCAAAGGCCGCAGCAGACTTGACCCGCGCGGGCAAGTTGATTTCGGTTGCCGGGGGGGGCGATACAGTCGCGGCCCTGAACCAAACTGGGGCGGCGGACGATTTTACGTTTATTTCAACTGCGGGTGGTGCTTTCCTTGAATGGATGGAAGGCAAGACGCTTCCGGGCGTGGCGGTTTTGATGGGGTAGTCTGTCACATCGTCTGCGTGGCCAAACCGCAGGATGGCGATCTTCAGGGCAGAGCTTTACCATCTGCAATCGGGTTCGGTGGACCACGCTTGCGCATCACAACCATCTATTGTCCAACCCGTTAGCGCTATCAATCTTGCCGGATTTGATTTGCCCAACTATGCGAAATGCAAGGCTGACCCAGTTAAAGGATATCCCACATGCGCGCGACCAAGGCTGTTCAGAAAATCCTGTCGAATTACGAAGGCGAAACACCCGGCGTGAAGGCCAATTTGTGCCGCATGATGATGGAAGGCAAATTGTCGGGCACCGGCAAGCTGATTATCCTGCCGGTCGATCAGGGGTTCGAACATGGTGCTGCGCGCAGTTTTGCAGCCAACCCTGCCGCCTATGATCCGCATTACCATTACCAACTGGCGATTGATGCAGGTCTGAACGCTTATGCTGCCCCGTTGGGGATGCTGGAGGCTGGGGCGGACACGTTCGCAGGCCAGATTCCGACCATCCTGAAAGTGAACTCCGCCAACAGCCTGATGTCGGAAACGGCGGGTAAAAATCAGGCCATCACCGGAACCGTAGATGATGCGCTGCGGCTTGGCTGTGCAGGTATCGGGTTCACCATCTATCCGGGATCAGACAACGCGCTGGACATGTTCGAAGAAATCTCTGCCATGCGGCAGGAAGCGGCGGCCAAGGGGATTGCGTCGGTCGTGTGGTCTTATCCGCGCGGTGAAGCCATCACCAAAGACGGCGAAACCGCGATTGACGTGGCAGCATACGGCGCGCAGATCGCGGCATTGCTGGGCGCGCATATCATCAAGATCAAACTGTCCACCGATCATCTGATGCTGGCAGAGGCGAAAAAGGTCTATCTTTCAGAAAAGATCGACATCGCCACCCAAACCGCCCGCGTGCGCCACTGCATGGACGCCACTTTCGCAGGCCGCCGCATCGTGATTTTCTCTGGCGGGGCGGCCAAGGGCAGCGAGTCCGTGTATGACGATGCCCGCGCCATTCGCGACGGCGGTGGCAACGGGTCGATTATCGGACGCAATACCTTCCAGCGGCCCCGCGCCGAGGCTTTGGCGATGCTGGCCAAGCTGGTCGATATCTACAAAGGCCGCGATTAATTCGGTAAAATCGGGGAATCCTGGATTTTCAGGATTCCCAACGCCCGCACGCTGTGCCAAGTTATATGAACACGCGTCCAAAAAAGAGATGCGGGATCTGAGGTACGACAATGAGCAACTCTCAAATGCGCCCGGCGATCGGCGGTATGTTTTATTACGTATCGGCTTGTACGCTGGGCGGTTATTTTATGTTCGCCGCCGTCCAGGGCGATTACGGCATTTTCCGCCGGGTCCAAATCTCAGCCGAACAGCAAGACCTGAGCGCAGAACGCAACCGCCTGACTGCCGAATTGGCGCAGATCAAGAACCTGACGCATCGCCTGTCCGACAGCTATCTTGATATTGACCTTTTGGACCAGCAGGCGCGCGACGTGTTGGGCTATGTGCGCGCAGACGAAATCGTCATTCGCTAAACAGGCTTTTGGCGAGGCGTATGCAAAATCTTTGCCACGCCCTTAAATATCCGATATGGTAAAGGTAGTTTAATATTAAACTACTTTAGTCCTGGACCGGAGATTGCCCTTATGGCCGCACCGAAAACCGCCGCGAAATCCAACAATTCCAAGGCAGAACTGCTTGGCTACTACCGCCAGATGCTACTGATCCGCCGATTCGAGGAAAAGGCCGGGCAATTATACGGCATGGGCCTGATTGGTGGTTTCTGTCACCTTTATATCGGCCAAGAAGCGGTGGTTGTGGGGATCGAGGCGGCGGCCAAGGACGGCGACAAACGCCTGACATCCTACCGCGATCACGGCCATATGCTGGCCTGCGGAATGGACCCCAAAGGTGTAATGGCCGAACTGACCGGGCGTTCGGGCGGCTATTCGCGCGGCAAGGGTGGCTCGATGCACATGTTCTCGAAAGAGAAAAATTTCTACGGTGGGCACGGCATTGTCGGCGCACAGGTGCCATTGGGCGCGGGTCTGGCCTTTGCCGACAAATACCTTGGCAATGACAATGTGACCTTCACCTATTTCGGCGACGGTGCTGCGAACCAAGGCCAGGTGTATGAGACGTATAACATGGCAGAGTTGTGGAACCTGCCGGTGGTTTTTGTGATTGAAAACAACAACTACGCCATGGGAACAAGCGTTAAACGTTCCACCAATTCGAAAACTCTGTGGGAACGAGGTGCCGCTTACGGCATCAAGGGGGAGGCCGTGGATGGCATGGATGTGCTGGCCGTGAAGGCGGCGGCGACCAAAGCCGTTGCCGCCTGCCGCGCGGGCCAAGGGCCGTATATTCTGGAAATGATGACCTACCGCTACCGGGGCCATTCGATGTCTGACCCCGCGAAATACCGCACGCGCGAAGAGGTGGAAAAAATCAAATCCGAAAAAGACGCCATCGAACATGTGCGCGACCTGCTGCTGCAAGGCGGCCATGCCAGCGATGACGATCTGAAGGCCATCGACAAAGACATCAAAGCAATTGTGAACGAATCTGCCGAATTTGCCAAAAACAGCCCAGAGCCGGACTTGTCCGAGCTTTGGACAGATATCTACGCGTGAAGGTGATATAATCATGGCAATTCAAATCCTTATGCCCGCGCTTTCCCCGACGATGGAAGAAGGCACGCTGGCCAAATGGCTGGTCAAAGAAGGCGATACGGTCAAATCCGGTCAGATCATGGCCGAGATTGAAACCGACAAGGCCACGATGGAATTCGAGGCGGTTGACGAAGGCATCATCGGCAAAATTCTGGTGGCTGAAGGCACGGCGGGTGTGAAAGTCAACACCCCCATCGCCGTGCTGGTGGAAGCTGGTGAAAGCGCTGACGCGGCCTCTGCCCCGCTTGCAGCCACCGCATCTATAGCCGCGCCCGCTGCGGCCGCACCTGCCACCGTCAAAGCGCCGGTAGAGGTGAAATCCGCAGCCTCCCCTGATTGGCCCGCTGGCACGGCAATGAAAACCATGACCGTGCGTGAAGCGTTGCGCGAAGCCATGGCCGAAGAAATGCGCGCCAATCCGAACGTATTCCTGATGGGCGAGGAGGTTGGCGAATACCAAGGTGCCTACAAGATCAGCCAAGGACTATTGGATGAATTTGGCCCAAAGCGCGTGGTCGATACGCCGATCACCGAACACGGCTTTGCCGGTATCGCGGTGGGCGCATCCTTTGGCGGCTTGAACCCGATTGTCGAATTCATGACGTTTAACTTCGCCATGCAAGCGATTGATCATATTATCAATTCGGCGGCCAAGACGCTGTACATGTCTGGCGGCCAGATGGGCAGCCCGATCGTATTCCGTGGCCCGAATGGTGCTGCGGCACGCGTGGGTGCGCAGCACAGTCAGGATTATTCCGCTTGGTATGCGCAGATTCCGGGCCTGAAGGTGGTCGTGCCCTATTCGGCATCGGACGCGAAAGGCCTGTTGAAACAGGCAATCCGCGATCCGAACCCGGTGATTTTTCTGGAAAACGAAATCCTTTACGGCAAATCGTTCGAGGTGCCGCTGCTGGACGATTTCACCATCCCCTTCGGCAAGGCCCGCATCTGGCGGGAAGGCACCGATGTCACCATCGTGTCTTTCGGCATTGGCATGACCTACGCGCTTGAAGCCGCTGAAAAGCTGGCGGCAGACGGGATTTCTGCCGAAGTGATCGACCTGCGCACCCTGCGCCCGATTGATTACGACACCGTGCTGGCATCTGTGATGAAAACCAACCGCTGCGTAACCGTTGAAGAAGGCTGGCCCGTCGGCGCCATCGGCAATCACATCGGCGCCACCATCATGATGCGCGCGTTTGATTATCTGGATGCGCCGGTGATCAACTGCACCGGCAAAGACGTGCCGATGCCCTATGCGGCCAATCTTGAAAAACACGCTCTGCTGACCACCGCCGAGGTGATCGACGCCGTCAAATCCGTTTGTTACCGTTAAGGGGGGCACACCATGGCTATTGAAATTCTGATGCCAGCCCTGTCCCCCACGATGGAGGAGGGCACCCTTGCCAAATGGTTGGTCAAGGAAGGCGATACCGTCAAATCCGGGCAGATACTGGCGGAAATTGAAACTGACAAAGCCACGATGGAATTCGAAGCCATTGATGATGGCGTGGTCAGCAGATTGCTGGTGGCTGAAGGCACGGCGGGGGTAAAGGTTAACACTGCCATCGCGGTTCTGCTGGAGGACGGCGAAAGTGCCGATGCAGCACCCGTTGCTCCCGCGAAAGCGCCTGTTGCTGCTGCCGTTGCACCTGTCGTTGTTGCCGTTGCCACGCCCGCACCCACAGCCGCTGGACCCGCTGCAAAACCCGCAGGGGCGCGGGTGTTTGCGTCCCCACTTGCACGACGCATTGCGACGGAGAAGGGCCTTGATCTGACAAAGGTCGCAGGCTCCGGCCCGCATGGCCGCATTGTGAAGGCAGATGTTGAAGGCGCGAAAGCTGCTCCGGTCGTGGCCGTTGCCGCAGCCGCTCCAGTCGCAGCCCCCGCCGTCGCAATGGCCGCCGGCCCGTCTACTGAGGCCGTGCTGAAAACCTATGCCGACCGCCCCTATACCGAGGTGGCGCTGAACGGCATGCGCAAGACCATCGCCGCGCGCCTGACGGAAGCCAAGCAAACCGTGCCGCATTTCTACCTGCGCCGCGACATTGAACTGGATGCGCTGCTCGCTTTCCGCACGCAGTTGAATGCGGGGCTTGAATCGCGGGGCGTCAAGCTGTCGGTCAATGATTTCGTCATCAAGGCCTGCGCGCTTGCCCTGCAACAATGCCCCACCGCCAACGCCGTCTGGGCAGGCGACCGCGTGTTGCAATTCCAGAAATCTGACGTGGCCGTCGCCGTTGCTATTGAGGGCGGGCTGTTTACCCCGGTTCTGAAAGACGCCGAGACGAAAACCCTGTCGGCCCTGTCAATTGAGATGAAAGACCTCGCCAAACGCGCGCGTGACCGGAAATTGGCACCGCATGAATATCAGGGTGGCAGTTTTGCCATTTCCAACCTTGGTATGTTCGGCGTTGATAACTTTGATGCCATCATCAACCCACCCCATGCGGCAATTCTGGCCGTGGGCGCAGGCGCGCCAAAGCCGGTGGTGAAGGCGGGTCTGGTTGTGGTGGCCAATGTTATGTCGGTAACGCTATCCGTCGATCACCGTGTGATTGACGGGGCCTTGGGCGCGCAACTGCTGGCCGCCATCAAGGACAATCTGGAAAACCCGATGGCGATGCTGGCGTAGCACCAATCGCCCCGGCGAAGGCCGGGGCCTCGACCCACCGCAGCAAACCATCGGGCCACCGGCCTTCGCCGGGGCGATGGACAAACGCCCTCAGATCTCACCCGCCAGCAATTGATCCATGGTCTGCGATGGCTGCGCGCAACCCGCTTCACCCACAACCCGCGCCGGAACCCCGGCCACGGTGGTGTTATGGGGCACGTCCTGCAAAACAACCGACCCCGCCGCAATGCGTGAACAATGGCCCACGTGAATATTCCCCAGCACCTTTGCCCCCGCGCCAATCATCACACCATTGCCGATCTTCGGATGCCGGTCGCCATCCTCTTTGCCGGTTCCTCCCAGCGTCACCGAATGCAGCATCGACACATTGTCGCCCACCACAGCCGTCTCACCGATGACAATGGAATGCGCGTGGTCAATCATGATGCCGCGTCCCAAAACAGCCGCCGGGTGGATATCCACGCCAAACACCTCTGACACCCGCATCTGCACGAAATACGCCAGATCACGTCGCCCGGCCTTCCACAACCAATGCCCCACGCGGTAGGCCTGCACCGCCTGAAATCCCTTGAAGAACAGGATTGGCTGCAAGAACCGATGGCAGGCCGGATCGCGTTCAAACACCGCCATCAGATCCGCCCGCGCCGCCTGCGCTAGTTCCGGGTCCACCGCATAAGCCTCATCCGCAATCTCGCGCAAGATCTGCTCGCTCATCTCGCCTGACGCCAGCTTCAACGAAAACCGATACGCCAGCGCGCGTTCCATCGTGGCGTGGTGCAACAGGCTGGAATGGATCAGGCCGCCCATCAAAGGCTCTGCCTTGATCGCCTCGACTGCCTCGTCGCAAACGCGGCTCCAGACAGGATCCAGCGCCGCCAGTTTTGCTTTTGCTTCGGCCATACCTGCACCTCATTTGTTTCCATCATAGCACATAGCCTTTGTGGGTAGAAGTCCAAGCTGTTTCGCAATAATTACATTTGGAGAGCGACGCGGAAATGGCTGTGTGAAAATTCAGATATGAACTATTCAGACCCAGACCGGTTATAAGTTCCTTGCCAAAGTCGCGCGCCTGCAGACGTGTGGCGCGTGACTGAGCGTTGATCAGCTTGTCGCAACATGGGGTGCTATCAAATCCAGAGCTTTCGGAAAATCTTGGAAGACAAGGTTAACTGCTTTGGTTTCCGTTATAAAACTTACAAGCCAATCACGAGGGGAATGTGATGAAAATTGCTGTTGTCACTGGGGCTGCAGGCGGTCTGGGACGGGCAATTTGCGCAAGTCTCGTTGCGGACGGCCTGCATGTGGTGGGACTGGATGTCACTGCAGAGCCGCTGCTTGCAATGCAGGCGTCTAGCCTCACGGCCATACCTGTTGATCTGACGGACAATTGGGCCGTGGCCAAGGTGTTTGCAGACATCGGTCGAACGTTTGAAGGTGTGGATGCATTGGTCAACTGCGCCGGCACATGCTTTATGTCCGATTTCCCGAACATCCCGGCATCGGAGCTAAATCTGCAGATGTCGGTGAATTTTAACTCAGCGTTTTATTGCTGCCAAGCGGCAGTCCCGCTGATGTCAGGGCGCAGCGGCGTGCGCAAGATCGTCAACATTTCTTCAAACGGTGCCTATAATTTTGATATATTCGATCCGCCGCATTACCGCGCCAGCAAGGCGGCGCTTGATACGCTGACAAAAGACCTTGCGAGACGGTATGCACGGGAAAAAATTTCGGTGAATTCGCTGGCCCCTGCAATGACGGAAACGCCCCTGTTCAAGGTGTTGTCCGATGATGTGTTGGCGCGCGCCATCGCGCAGATGCCGCACGGCCACGCGATGCAGCCCAGCGAGGTTGCAGCTTGGGTCAGTTTCCTGATCTCGCCTGCCGGGGATATAAGTTCAGGGAATGTCATCATCCTGAATCAAGGACGTGACGTCCGCTAAGTGTAGCCGTGGGGAGCTTTTTTCAAAGTGGGCCACTGCTCAGGGCAATGTCCGTAGATGATGAATGCATCCGCAGCGGCTGCCATTGCCAACAGACGCGCCGCACTTTTGCAAGCGAGTTCCGGGTCGGCGGCAGTATCAAACTTTTCCTCCACCTCGGCCGGGCGGGATATGGCATCCGAGGTCAGCAAAACCGCGCCCGTTGTCGGCAAATCCAGCATGAATGCCAACTGCCCAGGGGCATGACCGGGCGAGAAAAAGGCCCGAAAGCCGGGCCCGATCGTGCAATCGCCGTCGATCGTAAGGTATGGCCGGTCTGGCCATTCCATTGGTTGCCGCTTGCCAAAATATAACGGGCGCGGCAATGCGCGTTCCGCCGCCGCCAATAAAATCGGCATACCGGGCAGATCGCCTAAGCCACCCACATGATCAATGTGGCTGTGGGACAGGATCAAAAGATCAATATCTGCGAGTCCAACCCCTGCAAGTGCCAGTTGTCCAGCGGGAAGATTGGTGGGGGCTAGCGTCAAAATTTCGCCAAACGAACCCAAACCATCTGCTGCAGATGCTGCAATTGGGTCGTCAGCATAATGTTTGGGGAAACCCGTATCGATCAAAACAGTTTCATCGTGATCAGTGCGCAAAAGAAATCCACAAATGCCAATTATTCGGCCATTGGCATGGACTTTGAACAACCCGTAATCCAAAACCATCAGGCTGATCAGGTTGCCCTTAAGATATCCACATGAATGCATCTATACCGCCCCCCTTTTCCCGTAAGCAGGCCCCGACCCAAATGAAAGTTAAGATCCACAGTCTGTTTCAGTATCTGCTGGAAACGACCAATACTAGGCCAGAGGCGATCGTTGGCTTTTCTTTGTCTCAGTCACCTGTATTGGGGGAGTTTCTGGCGGATTTGGATCCGAACCTGTCGCTGGACTGGAATCAGGCATCGTTTCGGGGCTTGCCTGCCTTGCGCGAACGGGTGCTTGAACAAGCCGGCTTAACAGGCCTGTGCCATCCCGATGACGTGTTAATCACCGCCGGGGCAGCGGAGGCGAATTATCTTGCGCTGCGCCAGTTGCTGCAGGCCGGCGATCAGATCGTGACCGAAACTCCAGGCTGGCCGCAAGCGGCGGTCTTGGCAAAGGCGATTGGCGCCGATCTGACTTTGGTGCCACGACTGGAGGCTGATGGCTGGCGACTACCATTGAACCATCTGAAGGCTGTCGTAACCGATCGAACCAAATTGATCTTTCTGTCCAACCCAAACAATCCGACAGGGCAGCTGATGTCCCGGCAAGACCTTGCCGAGGTGGTGCGGATTGCAGACCGGGTTGGTGCTTGGCTGATCATCGACGAAGTCTACGCGGGTTTGGAATGGGCAGGCCCCCGAGCACCCAGTATCGCAGGCCTATACCCGCGCGGGATCACCACTGGCAGCGTATCAAAGGCATTGGGATTGCAAGGCCTGCGCACCGGTTGGATGATCTGCCACAATCCAGAAATGATGATGGACGCATTGATTTTGCGTGAAAACTCAAGCGAGATTATGAACATACTGGGTGAGGTGATCGCAGAAATCGCGTTGCGCCCGGATCGTTTGTCGATGGCGTTAGGCCAAGCGCGCAGTGATGCGCTGAAAAATCTGGCGCGGTTGAACAGATTTGTGATGAACGAAACTGGCCTAGATTGGGTCAAGCCCGAAGCAGGTCTGATCGGCCTTGCGCGCCTGCCCGATGGCATGATGTCAGACGATTTTGCACGCAGGTTGCTTGCGTCTCCATATCGGACTTTCCTTTTACCCGGGTCGGTTTACGATCAACCCAACCACATCAGGCTGGGCGTCGGCGGCGGCAAAAGCGTTGATTTGGAAATGGGGCTACGCCGGGTGGCACAGCTATTACTGGATTGGTAATGGCTATCGCCGCGCCACTTCCTTTCGCGCGATGATCGCCCCGATTACCAACTGCAATGCCGCCAAATACTTAAGATCCGATACGAAAGGCTCCGCCATCTGCGGCTCTGCATTTGCCCGCGCCATTAGGCTGCCATTGCCCCACAAAGGGTGGGGCTTGGACAGTCGCTTGTGATAATTATGCGCTGCATCCGCCTGCTGGATCATTGCGTCCAACAGCCCAATCCAAAGATCAGGCTGCACATTCATCAGCACACGCGCCGCTGCAATCACATCTCCCAACAGAGTCGTTCGCATCTAAGCGCTAAGCCGCCACTTGAACGCTGCGAAATGGACCGGCACCAAACCGGTCAGACACTTGCGCGACGTCGATACGGTAAGCGCCGATGATGCCGTCACTGGATTGCAAGCTGGCGGCGTAAAACCAAGTTGGCACGACTACGGTTTCTTCTCTCAAAATCACATTAGCCTGCACAACCCGGACAGTGTAGCTTTCCACGCTTTCACCCAAGGGCACTTCGGGCGATTGCCAGCTATCGCCGTCAACCCGCGTGCGCCGAACCCACGCCGCCGTTAAATCACCCGCAGCATTCCTGACTGAAGAAAAGTGCGCCACCGGGTAAGGCCGCAACCCAATCCCATCAAACGCCTCGACTTTAACGACTACAGCCGGATCATCATATCCCCGGCCCGCAGCGCCGATCCGGTAATACCGGGCTAATCCACGCGACGAAAGCGCCAGATCAATTTGCTGCGGTGCCAAATCCAAAAGCACAACCGTGCTTCCTACTGGCCATACCGCAGGCATGATGCCGTCCGTGCCTTGTTGACCTCGCAACCGCAAGGTCAGATCATAGGTTGACGGGGCAACCAACACGGCCTCAGCAAACTGTAAAACCTCCCACCGGGCCGAAGAACCATTCCCAATCGCAATCACATTTGCCCCGTTCAGCACCGCTAATTCATCGCTTGAGCTTAACGTCCCACCCACGATCTTCACCCGCAATGCGGGGCCCCGGTCCCACAATCCAGCCGGGGCAGCGGCTAAAACAGTCTCTGTCGTGCCAATTACCGACGGTGCCGCAATCAGCCGGTTCAATGCATATCCCGCATCGGCAGGCGCGCTCCACACCCCCACCGATCCGGGCCATGGGTCTGCCGTGACTGCAATGTAGGGCGCGTGCGGAACTTCGTCACCGCTTAACAATGGCAAGTCCAAAAACACCGGAAATACGGGCACAGGCGCTGTAAAAGCGCGCGGAATGACCCTTTCTTCGGCACCATCACTGGGCTGATAAATACCCGCCTCAACACGCACAGCATCAACCAACTGCGCTTCGGCCTGTTCCACACGGTCGATGCGGTAGCGTTGTCCGTCGAACGCAACAACATCGCCTGATCCCAGTTGCAAGGCTGATTTCGGCAACGCAAAACGCGCAGTATCCCTTGCCACTCGCGCTTCTGACAACCAGCGTTCCGCAATCGACCGCGCTTCGTTTGCCGTCAAAACCAGCGGCATGTCACTTTGCGAAACCGTCAGACTGGTTTCGTCAGGAAATACCGCCTCGGCCTGCCGCACTTCATAACTGCCTGCACTTTCGATAAAACCCAGCCTGATCCGCCCCGCCATCTCCGCATCTGGCGCACGAATAGTCGCAAGCGTGCCGTCAAGATCGCTACTTTGTGCCAGCAAGTCCCGCTCAAGCGTTGCTGTTACCCGTCCGTCACGCATCTTGAACTGCAGCACGCCATCCCGTTCAACCGCCTCAAATCCATAAGCCAGCATCAAAGGCTGCAATGCTGCCCTCGCAGACCCGGTTTCCGCCTGCGAATAGCCCCGCACCAAACCAAACACTTCGGCCACATCAAAATGGTCTAAGCCAGATCGTTCACAAATTTCCGCCACAACCGACGCCAAGGCTTGCGTTGTAACGCGCCCATTCAACCAGTGCCCGCGCGCGTAATTCTCTCCATCGCTCCATAGCGGGTTGCCCGGAAATTCCGGGAAAGGGCGCGCGTCCCATGCCCAGGCATGGGCATGATTCATGTCGACCATCGCGCTGCCATAAAGCACCGATACAGGATTATGCCCCACATCCGCCCAGTATTCTGCCTGCGCACGCAGATATTGCATCTGCATCAAATCATCCCGCCGCCCATTGGAATACGCGGGCAAGCCGGACTCGGATGATTTCACGTCAATAAACCGGTTGGGCTGATTGGCCCCTTTATCAATCGCCGCGCAGCCATATTCGGTAAATCGAATGGGCTTTGATCCCGGCACCCAAGCAGAGGGAAGCGTGGCTCGAATACCCGCCGTTCGGTCAAAATGCTGATTTGTCCACCAGCCTTTCAAATCCTTATAGCGAAACACCCAAGGCTCGCCATAAGCACCATCCGTGATCGGCAACCGCACCTGCGCCGCAGCCCCCTCAGCACTGTCGTAGTACCAGTCATATCCTTCGCCACCAGCAATGTTGGCCTTCAGGTAATCAAGCCGGTAGATTGCGCCCTGCCCCGTGTCAGCATGGTTCTCGCCATCGCGCCAGTCAGAGGCGGGCATGTAATTGTCGATGCCGATAAAATCGATATTTGGGTCGGCCCATAACGGATCAAGGTGGAAATAGACATCCCCGCCCGTCTGATACCCGAAATACTCCGTCCAATCCGACGCATAGGTGATCTTGGTCGTGGGCCCCAAAATGCTGCGCACATCAGCTGCCAACTGGCGCAACGCCTGCACGGCGGGAAAGCTATCCCCAGCCCCACGAATTTGCGTCAATCCGCGCATTTCTGACCCGATGCAAAACCCATCAACACCGCCCGCAAGCGCACATAGCTTGGCATAGTGAAGGATAAATCGCCGATATTTCCATTCGACCGGCCCGGAATATTGCACCGCGCCTGAAACAATCGAAAACTGCGCAGGCGTGGCAGAGCCAAAGAATGCGGCCACTTCGGCGGCTGCCGCAGCAGTGCGGTCGCTCGATCCCGCCTGCCCCGCGGCCTTGGCGGTTGTAATCCGCCCCCGCCAAGGCAGAACGGGCTGATCAAACGCATCCGACGCAGGGTCAGGCAATCCGTTTAGCGCCACCTGATCCATCAGCATGAATGGGTAGAACATCACCTCTTGCCCAGCCGCACGAATGGCCTGAATGGCCTCAATCACAGACTTATCTGCGGGCGAGCCGCCATAAATGGATTTCCCGTCCAGCCTTGGCACCTGCACCGCTTGTGCCCGCGCCACGCCAGATACCGTCCAAGGCATCCCCACACCGTCAAACACGGTCTGTTCCACCTTTGGCTGCACCCTGCAGACACCACAACGCAGATCATCGCCAAACCACGATACCACCAGCGACACCGAACCACAGTTAGGTAATTCCTGCCCCAGTTGTTCTAGTGATGTGGCAAAATCGGTCTTGCCACTTGCGGAGTTAACATTCGCAGACCGGTTCACCCCCAGCCCCTGATTGTAATGCACCGCCGTTGTCGCAAGCGCATATTCGCCCGTCCCCGGCATCAAAGCCACCGCCCTCACGGCTCGTGGCAAGTCAACCACATCATCGGCAAACGCGCCTTGCGCTGCCCGTACTACCTCAAACGTAAACTGAGGCACACGGTTTCCGTAGCTTGACAGCTCAAGATCCTCGATCACCACATAAGCGATGCCGCGGTAAGCCGGGGCGAAACCTGCGCCTTCAACCGCCGTAATCTTCGGGTCAGGCAGTTGCGCTTCAGACCCCGTGTAGACCCGCATATTGATGGAATCTGGTGCGATTTCCAACCCATCTGCCCAAACCCGCCCAACACGTGTGATCTGCCCCTCGCACAAAGCCACCCCAATACTGACCGAATAAGAATACGAGGTCGTCTTAGGCTTGGGCGCACCTTTGCCCCCGGACTGTCGCGCGTTTTCTTGAAACTCGGTGGCCCAGATCACTTGCCCCCCCACCCGCATCCGGCCCCAAATTTGGGCCACAGATGACCCTTCGCTTGCCCCCATCAAGCGAAACCGATCGACACGGCCCACCTCGATTGCCTCTGATCCCGCCCCCATCAGGCGCTGGTCAATCACCCGGCCCAGCGTGGCGCCAATAGCACGGCCAATCACTGCACCGGAAAGGCCAAGAACCGTGCCGCCAAAGCCCGCACCAAGGGCTGCGCCCGCCGCCGAAAGCAGAATAGTGGCCATCGTTTACACTCCTGTCGGAAATTCAAATTTCGCCACCACCCGGCGCATCCAGGGCGCGGAAAGCGGGCTTTCCGTCACCCCATGCCCGGTATAGGCATGGATGAAACTGGCCTCCGGACCCACCACGCTGACAATGCCCAGATGCTTGGCCACAGATCCTGCCCGCATCCGAAACAGCAGCACATCACCCATCGCCACATCGCGCCGCGGCACTTCTAGCAGCCAGCGCCGCGCGGCCTGCCACAGATCTTCATTGTTGCTTGGTTCAGACCAATCTTGCGTATAGGCGGGTATTGTTTCCGGTTCTGCACCATAAAGCGCCCGCCAGACCCCGCGCAAAAGTCCCAAGCAATCGGTCCCCGCGCCAAGCACTGCCGCCTGATGCACATAAGGCGTGCCAATCCAACGCCGTGCCTCTGCCACTGCCGCCCTCGCACGCTCCATCAAAACAAACCTTCGGTTTGCGAAAACAGGCTCCGCCCCTGGTTCGCACGCGACGATACCGGATAGGATGTCAGCCAATCCTCGCCCGGAATATAGGCAAACCCGCGAAAGTTCAGAAAATTGGCAAACTTCACCCGACAGGTCGCGGCCCGCTTGTCACAGCCTGCCTCGATGCGGATCAGATCGCCCACCAGCAGACCAGACCCAAGCGATTGCCAAAGTTCAACCTCGCGCCCCGCGCCAACAACCCTGTCATTCTTCACCACGCCAACCAGACCGGACGCCGCACCCGTCAACCCAACCAACCGCCCTCGTTCAAACCAACGGTCGTCATAGCCGCCAAAACTGGCAAAACGGAAAATCCGCTGATCAACCACCTCTTCAACGCTGCGTTCCGAAAAATACCCCGATTGCGCCAGATTAAATCGGCACTTGCCATCGCCCAATACCGCCGAACAGCCGCGCTGATAGGCAAGCCCCTGCGGCTGATTTAGCCCTTCGGTTAGCCCGCGCAATTCCGCCTGAAATGCTCCGCCAGCCCGCGACACCTCGCCGAACGCGCCACTAAACTGCAAAACCCGGTCCTCGACCGAGGCCCAGTTTACCAACCAGGCCCGCACTTTCGCCCCGTCAAACCGCCCAGCCAACAAATCCGCCTCGGAGACAGAAGCATCCGACAAAGCACCCAGCGCCTCAGTGTTATCTACCGAAAGCCCCGTCGTTTGCTGCAACGCCCGCGCAGTCAGGCCCGTGCTGGCCAGAAACGCGATCCCCTCAAACGCCAAGTCCCGGTCGTGATCGGTGAACCCATAAACCGTGCCATCACGTCGCACCACAGCCCAAGCCCGGCACACGGTCGTGGCCCCAGTGGCCAGATGCGCATAAAGCCCTGCTGCCCCCGCCATCAGACCCGAACCTCCACAATCGGCACATTAGGCACATCGCCCGCCTGAAACGACTGAACCGATGTCTGAATGCGGTCGGTATCAAACCGCACCGCCACGTCAAATTCAAACCCCGCCGTCACTTGCACGCCTATCGCGGGGGGCACGGCAAAGCTGATCAGCCCGGTTGCACCGTCCACGGCGTATTCCAGCGAATCGACCTTAGGGTCACCGCCAACGGCCACCCGCACGGTGCCAATCACCGGCTTCACAATCGGGCGCACGTAGGTTTGCGCACCAGAGCGGTAGGTTTTGGACAAGCCAAATATTGTTTTAACGCCGTCCCCCACGCCAATCACCTGATCCTCATACCCAACGGTGCCAGACGCCACGCAAGATTTGAAATCTGACCAGTCTTTCCAGCGAAACCCGGCCAGCTGCCCGCGTCGCGCCTCGAAAAACGCGATCAGCAGTTCCACATCATCCAAAGACCGCAAGCCTATGCCCGCATCATAGCGCCTGCGTGCATGGGCCCAAGGAGAGTTCCTCTCCTCGAACCCATTGGCCAGCGTTACAATCTCGGTGCGCCGTTCTGGCCCACCGACCGACCCAAAAGAAAGATTGGCCGGAAACCGCACATCATGAAATTCCATATCCCGCACCCTTACCTGTTCCGCTGTCCGCGCGACAAAGCCCGCTGCGCTTGTGCTGCTATCTGCCCTTGGCTGCGCTGAAATCCTTGCACGTCCGGCGTGGTTATATTCATAACAACCGTTACAGAACGCCCGCCGCCACCTGCCTGCACGCCCAAACGGCCATCAGCCCCGCGCGCCAACGGCATGATCGCCTCTGGCCCTGCTTCGCCCATCAAACCCTGCCCGCCGCGCATCGCAAAACTGGTCGGGCTGGACACAACGCCACCCTTGGCAAAGGGCATTACCCGCCCTTGGCTGAACGCCGCCCCATCCGCAAAGGCCGCCCCGCCCAAAAGCGAATTCAACCCATTCGCCAAAAATCCGCCAATCGCGTTTTGCACAGGCTTTACCGCAATGCCGTAAACCGTATCAACAATCGTCTGCCCAACCGATTTCAGCGCATCTGACAGTTTGGCCCCGTCAAACACCAATCCGTCAAACGCCCGCCGCAAGCCGCCGCCAATGCCCGCCGACAGCGTGTTCACTTCCTTTCCGGTGAACAACAGCGTATCGCGCATCCGCAAAAGTTCACCGTCAAACGCCGCCACCATTCCGGCAGTGCCCTCCAGAGATGCCTCCAGCACAGCAATCTCGTCTTGCAGTGTTGCAATATCAACCATCACACATCCCTTTCGCTACATCCGGAAACGCCGCCGCCAATTCTTCCAACCTTGTCCGCGTGACTGGCGCCGCGGTATTTTCCGCCCCCAGCATGATCCGCAGCTCAATGGGCGATAGTCGCCAAAATACGTCCGGCGTCAGGTGAAGCCCCTGCAACCCGGCCCGCATCAGCCCCGCCCAATCAATCAGCGTCATGCCTCCCCCGGCAGCGCAAACGCCCGTGCCAGCACTTCCGCCGCCGCCCGCGCCGCCTCTACCGGCCCGCCTCCGATCACCGCAGTGCGCAAATCCGCAGCCGTGCCGTTCCAGCCACCACCGCGCAAGCCCGCCACAACCAAAGCCAGAACATCGCGCGTCCGCACCTGGCCGCCCTCAAACCGCTGCACCAGATCAATAAGCGATTCCGCCTCCAGCGCTGCCTCCAGTTCCGCCAGCGCCCCCAGCGTCAGCTTCGCCACATGACGCTGGCCATCCAGCCAGATCGCCACCTCACCGGCCCAAGCATTTACAATTGAAAGGGGCACCATCACAGCGCCGTAAAGGTCAGAACCCCAGCCGAAGCCATCGTCATCTCATAGGTCGCCTCGCCGTTGTAATTGCCCGCATATTCAATGGCCGAGATCTGAAATTTCCCCTCGATCACGCCAAAATTTGGGATGATTACCTGAAACCGCGGCACCTCGCCGTCAAAGAAAATCTGCCGCGCGCGCTCATCCGTGTTGGCATCGCGAAACACGCCGGATCCCGAAATGCTGGCAGACCGCACCCCCGCGCCCGCCAGCAATTCACGCCAGCCGCCGATGCTTTCCAGACTGGTCACATCCACCGTTTCCGCGTTGAAACTGATCCGCGTGGCGCGAAGGCCAGCGATGGTCACGAATTGCCCGTCACCGATCAGGTCCAGCTTGATCAACAGGTCTTTACCGCTTTGAACAGCCATCATCACTCTCCGATATGAAACCTCGGCCACCGGGCATATGCCCGCAAGCCATTGAACTTAATCAATCCTGCACCCGCGCCATGAATGTCAGATCAATCCGGCGCACGTCACCGTCGGCAATCCGCTTGGCCGCCGCCCGCATGAAATGCAGCCCCACCAGCCGCCCCCGCACAAGCGTCATCGGCGCATTTACCAACGCGTCAGACACTGCCACCGCCACCGATTTCGCCGACGCAAAGCCTGTCGCATCGCTGATCACAGACACCTGCAAACGGTGCTCTGCCCCGCCACCCGATTTGTCAGACCGATCAAGCGCATCCTCCGGCCCGATCAACACAAACGTCCCCGTGCCCGCGCCGGGTGGTACCGCGTCGTAAACCGGAACCCCGGTCAACGGCACTGCGGTGGTTAACCGCGTATAAATCGCCGCCTGCAAGGCAGCCGCCACACCGTAACTCATGCCGGAACCTCCTCGCGGGAAAAGCACATCAGATAGTGCCCCGCCGCATCTCGCTCCGTTACCGCCAAAATGACAAACACCCGCGCGCCGTCGCGAAACCGCTGATCTGGCTTTGGTCGCGATGGTGCCCCCTGCCGCGCAGCCCGCACCGTGATGCGGTAGGGCACGGTGGCAAAGAACGCCTCCTCACCTGCCACATCACGCCCCGCGCCCGGCACCACTTCGGCCCAAAGCGTGCCCAGCACCGCCCAAGCCTCGCTAAACCCGCCAGACCCATCCGCCACCCGCACCACGCTTTCCAAAACCAAAGGCCGGTTCAGAACAACATCCTTCATGCTGTCCCCCCGCCCAAAATCCGCACCGTGCGCCAGCGTTCAATCAGCGTCACCACGCCAAAGGGCAACCCGCCGTCACGCACCCCGGTTTCACTGCGATGCTCGTAATACTCTGTTGCCAATAACAGCACCGCCTGCGCCAAATCCGCGGGCACATTGGCCCAAGCCGCACCAAAGCCTGCGTCAAACACAATCTCCGCCCGCCCCGCCATCGGCACCAGAGGCAAGGCCAAACCCGCCGCAATCACCTTCGGGCGGTGCGTGTCTTGCACCAACTTGTATCGCGCCGGATCAACCAGTACCGCCACGTTGGCGGCATCCACCAGCGTCACTGATACCACAGCCGTCACCGGGGCCACCGGCAACGCCTGCTCCGCCCCAGTGCGCCAGTCTTCAATCGTCCATTTGAACCGCCGCGCAATCAGCACCTTGCCAATTCGCCCCTCGATCGCCGCCATCGCCGCGCGCAACGTGCTTTCAATCAAGCCATCTTGCAGGGTATCATCGGCAAACCCGGTGCCTAATCTCAGATGGGTCTTGAAGGCCGCTATGGGCAAGGCCAGCGGCGGCACTATGGTCTGCTCGATCAATATCATCGCAATTCTCCGGTTTCCCCATGGATCATGGACGCGCGCCCCGCGCCGCTCGAACGGAGGGGGGAGCAGCTAGACGGCGCGGCACTTCGGCGCGCGTCCAAGTTCCCGCTACCCCGGCAGGGGCAGCGGGCCTCGCAGCGCCGTTTAAGACACTGCGATTTTCAGCAGCTTGATCGCCGCATAATCACTGATGTCACCGCCGACACGCTTGAGCGCATAGAAAAGCACGTGTGGCTTGGCCGAGAAGGGGTCGCGCAGCACCCGCACGTCAGGACGTTCCGCAATCGTGTAACCCGCTGCAAAATCGCCAAACGCAATCGCATAGGCATTGGCCGCCACATCCGGCATGTCTTCGTTGATCAACACCGGATAGCCCATCAGTCGCGCCGGTTCCGCCAGCGCCAACCCGTCGGACCACATAAAGCGGCCATCAAGGTCTTTCATTTTACGCACCGCACCCGCCGTCTTCGAATTCATGACGAAGGTCGCATTGCTGCGGTAATCAGCCGCCAGCGAATAGACCAGGTTCACAATGCAATCGACCGCATTGCTGGTGGCAAAATCTGCCGCCGCCCCGGTTGGTACATAACCGATATTGCCCCACGTCCAGGACGAATTGGCAACTTTGGTCGGCAGCAAAAAGCCCTTTGGCTTGTCAACCCCATCACCGTTCACAAACGCCGCCGACTCCGCACGAATGAAGCGTTCGGCAATTTTTCCGGCCAACCAGCCTTCGACATCAAACGCACTGTCATCCAACAACCGTTGGCTGGCCTTCGGCATCGCTGACAGCTGATGCAGACGGATCGAAATACGCTCAATAATCGGGGTCGCAGTTTCCGTGGTGGCCGTGGTTTCCGTGGCCCAACCAGAGCCTACGTCGGATCGATCAATCAGCACATCAAACGAAGTCGCCTCAACATTCACCACAGTCGCGATCGAGCGCAGCGAAGTGGTGGATGACAGCATCGATTTGATTGTGTCCGCTGTTTTCGGGTCAATCAAATAGCCGCCATCCGCCGCCACGGCCGTGCTCAGTGCTTTGCCCTCCAGCACCAGCCCGCGCATTCCGTCATCATCGCCTGAACGCAGATATGCGCCAAACGCCTTTTTGTGGGGCACATCAATCTCAGCCGAGGCCTGCAACGCAGGGCGCCCGTAGGTCATTGTCTTTCGATCCAGCATGGTTTGTCGCTCTTCCTGTTGTTGCAGCGCAGTCTTCACTTCGTCCTGAAAGATATTGAATTCCTTCAAGAACCCCGTCATCGCGGATTTCACATCCGCAGCCGGATGGGTTGCCCGAGGCGCATCTGCCCCAAGCCGGTGTTTCGTCTCGGTCATCCAAACCTCCTTGGGGTTTCAGTCTCGGATTGGTCCTTTGCGCAGTCCGGCAATCGCCGCCCGCGCCTCATCAAACAGGGCCGCCATATCGGCCCAATCTGTGTCGTTTGCCTTGGCAGATACCCGCGCCTCTGCCAGCATCGGGAATGTCACAAGTGACACTTCCCATAATTCCACTTCCGCCAGCAGACGTTGACCTTTTGCATCACGTTCCGCCCGCAAAGTTCTGTATCCAATCGACAATCCATCAATCGCACCAGCAGACAGCAGCGCCGCCGCCTCACGTCCGCGCTCCACCTCGGTCAGGATGCGGCCCTTCACATACAGGCCCTTGGCATCCTCGCGCACCTCTTCCCACACACCAATCGGCTGGCCCGGGTCGTGCTGCCACAGCATTTTCACCCGCCGCCCCTGCGCCGCCAGCGCCTTCAGCGATGCGCCATAAGCCCCCGCCTGCACCGTATCGCCGCCCTGATCGCGCTGGCCGAAAAGCGACGCATAGCCCTCCACTACCACGCCATCCGTCACCAAAATCCCGGCATCGGGCCTATGAAACTTGCGCTCTGGTGCGCCAAAATCGGATATGTCCATCATGTCTTTCACCTCATTGCCGCTGCCAAAAGCGTCTCCGCCACCTGCGCCAGCAGGAAGGCCGCAACCCCGTAAACCCCTACCCAGATGCGCTTTTCCAACCGCTCCAAGCTGCCCTCAATCTGGCCAAGCCGGTATTCCAGCCCTGTCCAGCGTTCCTCCGCCACCCGCTCATTCGCCTCAATCCGGGCCGCTGCGGCATCGAAACTGTCGTATAAATACCGCGATCCGGGGGTTTCCTTGCGCGCCGTCATTCCTCCGCCACGCGGGGCAGACCCAGCAGCATCCGCTTTTCCGCATCTGTCAGAAACGAAGCCGCCCCGACCCGCGCCCATTGCTGATCCCGCTCCACCGCCAGCGCTGGCACCTGGTCCAGATCCGGTTTCAGATCCACCAACTCGCCGGTGAACCCCGATAGCCAATGCGACACAGACGCCGTCACCCTGGCCACCAACGGCAAAACCGTCAGTCTGAAAAACGCCCGGTTCGCCTCTTGGTAATTGGCGTAAGTCGCATCCCCCGGGATGCCCATCAACATCGGCGGCACCCCGAATGCGATGGCAATTTCCCGCGCCGCTGACTCCTTGGTTTTCTGAAACTCCATATCACTGGGCGAAAACCCCATCGGCTTCCAATCAAGCCCGCCCTCCAGCAACATCGGCCGCCCGGCATTGCGCGCGCCCTGATGATGCGCCTCCATTTCGGAAATCAGCCGGTCATACTGGTCCGCCGACAACTGCGATTGCCCATCCGCGCCCTTGTAAACAATTGCGCCAGAGGGCCGTGCCGCATTGTCCAGCAGCGCCTTAGACCACCGCGCCGCCGCGATATGCACATCCACTGCCACTGCGGCGGCTTGCATGGGCGAGAACCCGTAATGATCGTCCTGCGGATGGAAGCTGCGAATATGGCAGATCGGGGCCAGCCCGCCTGTCATGTCAAACCGATGCGCCCGCGCCCCAACGGTATAGTCATACGCCACAGGCCAGCCATCCGCCCCCGGCACCAGCGCCATCCGGTCAGACCGCAGCACATGCAATTCCCCCGGCAACGCCCCCGTTCCCGGCACCGCCTCAAGATAGGCATTGCCAGACAACAAAAGTTGCCCATACGCCGCCTCAAAAAACTCCGCACGGCCTTGCGCCATGTTCGGCCGCGCCATCAAATCCAGCAACGGATGCAGATCAAACCGCCGCTCGCGGTCTTGCAAAACCAAAGGCAAAGCCGCCGCTGCTTCTGCAATCAACTTGACCGCACGAAACCCAATCGGGTTGCCCAGAAACCCCGTTTTGGTCAGGCTGACCACATCGCGCGCAGACCAGGCCACCCGCCCTGATCCTTGATAGGCAATCACTGGCCCCGTAGCGGACGCCTTGGTTTCGGGCGCAGGCCGCACTGGTTGCCGCAAGTCTGGTCGCCGCAAGAAATCGAACACCATGCCACCTCATTTTCATCAGGCAAAAGCCCACCCAGCCGCAAACCAACTGGCCCACGACGCTTCATCTATCGCCTGAACTCAGGCACTCATCTTGTTGAAATCACTTTAGCAAACAGGGAATAAACATCCGTTACCCGACCGCGCGCTGCCTCGTACTTCGGCTTTTTCTGTTCAAAAAATATCCTCGCCGAAGGCCAGAAAATTCTTATTCCCCCAGCGTGCGCATCCGCGGTCTGCGCCATGTTTGCGCGGGTTCAATCATCAGATCCGTCAAGGCCCACACAAGCGCATCCACCCGGTCCGGGCTGCCCTTGCCCATAAACCCCTGCGCCGTCATCAGGCACATCTGATCCTCCAGCGCGCCAAGTCCCCGCAGATGCGACACGCGGCCCTGCTCATATAATGCAGCCACTGGCTCCGCCCGCGCGATCTTTCCCCGCGATGCCCGCACCGCGCGATAGGCTACCAGCGGGTCAATCTGGCGAATAACCGATTCCACCATATCCCCGCCTTGATTAACCTCAGCCACCAACCGATCCGCACCATGCCTGCGAGCTGCATCAATCGCCGCGCGCGCCCAAGCGTCCGGGCTTGCCCCCTGCACGCTTGCATCCTCCAACACCACCGCGCGCCAGTCTTGCGGCGGCCCGTCGGTGCAGGCCCCCACCACCAAAATCCCGCATTCATCTGATGCGCCATGCCCCGTCACCGGCGGGTCAATCGCCACCACAATCCGGTTCAGGGCCGGGGTCGCCTCCACCCGCACCGCCTCCAACCGCGCCGCTGTCCACAGCGCCCCTTCCGCATCCTCAAGCATCAGCCCCTCCAGCTCCTGCCGCCCGGTCCGGGTGCCGGCATAGCGCGCCTGCACTTCTTCCAAAAACGACGCCGCCAGATACGCGCGGTTGGCCTCCGTCGGCGCATGCGTCAACACCGTCGATGGGTTCTTCAAAATCGCCTTCAACGTCGCCACCGATCTCGGCGTGGTTGTCACCACCTGCTGCGGGTTGCGACCCAACCGCAAAGCAAACTGAAGCATATCCCACGTCTCCTCGGCCCGCTTCCACTTGGCCAATTCGTCCACCCAAGCCCCATCAAACTGCGGCCCGCGCAATGCCTCTGGCTCATGGGCTGAAAACACCTGCGCCTCCGCCCCATTGGGCCAGACCAGCCGCTTGCGCGTGGCCTGCCATTCTGGCCGCCGATCGGGAGGCGAGCATGCCAGTATTCCGCTTTCGCCAAACACCATCACATCACGCGCCTGATCAATGGTCTCCGCCACCAGCGCAAGCCGCTTGGCGCGGCCCACATCCAACGGCCCCGGGCCCTCCACCTGGCCCCGCACCCATTCCGCCCCAGCCCGGGTTTTACCAGCCCCGCGCCCGCCCATGATCACCCAGGTTTTCCACGCCCCCTCAGGCGGCAACTGGTGTGACAATGCCCAAAACTCAAACATCCACGGCAATGCCAATAGTGCATTCTCACTGAGACTACTCAGAAACTCATCCACCACTTCCGGCGTCGCGGAGGCAAGCCAAACGGCGCCCGATTTCATCCCGCGCCGCGTCGAAATCAAGCGACCCTGCGGCAATAACCCCGGCTGTATGCTGGCGAAGCTTGTCAATTCTTGTCCTTTCATCCATTGCGATTCTGAACGCGTCCTTCAACTCCTTGACCACTTGGGTCGCGGGTTTCAGGTTGGCCGCTTCCCCGGCCTGCACCGCCAAAAGCGTGCGCGCCAGTTCTTCTGCCACATTCAGGTAAAGCCCCTCACTGAACGCCAGCAAATCAACTGGCGGTTTATCCCCTGCACCGAATTGTATTGTCATCAGCCCATACACCGCCTCTCATGCCACTCCCGCACGAGCGAAACAAAAAAACGGCCCCGGGTTTCCCCGTGCCGTTAATGTGCTTCTTCTAGCCTATAAAATTACTATCTTAGAGCGTTCGCAAAGTCAAGTTAACCCCCTATGGTTGTGCGTGCGCGCCACCAACCAATCCGAAAGGTTTATGCGGAATTCAGTCACCCTGCACCCCAGTTGCACCATCAACCCCTTGCTGCGCCTCAATTTCCCGCCACTTCGCCACATTCTTGTTATGCTCTTCCAAGGTCGCAGCAAAGGCATGCCCGCCCGTCCCATTGGCCACGAAAAAGATATAAGGCGTCGTATCCGGGTTCAGCGCCGCCTCAATCGACAGCTTGCCCGGATTGGCAATCGGCGTCGGCGGCAGCCCGTCGATGACATAAGTATTATAGGGCGTCTCCCGGCGGAGTTCGCTTTGCCGCAGACCCCTGCCCAACGCCCCCTCGCCCTTGGTCAGCCCGTAAATAACCGTGGGGTCGGTTTGCAACTTCATGCCCTGTGCAATGCGGTTCAAAAACACCGATGCCACCTGCTTGCGTTCTTCCGCTACCCCGGTTTCCTTCTCGACGATCGAGGCCATGATCAGCGCCTCTTCCGGCGTGTCATATGGCAGGCCATCCGCCCGATCATCCCACAGTTCGGCCAATATCACCTTTTGGCTGTCCTGCATCGCGGCCAACAGCGCACCCCGATCACCGCCCTTGTCCACCTCGTAACTGTCCGGTGCCAAAGACCCCTCCGCTGGCACCGCCGCCACCGTTCCTTGCATGAAATCAGCCCGCTTCAGGCTTTCCACCACCTGCCAGCTTGTCACGCCTTCCGCCAGCGTGATACGCCACCGCAGATCATTCTCCGCCGCCGCATCAATATATTCCGCAGGCACCGCGTCCACAACCGGATCAAACTTCACCACTTCGACGTAGCGGTTGTCGGCGGGGTCGAGTTCCCGCAGCACGATCTCGGATTTCGTCACCCCAATGCGAAAATTCACTTCACGCCCGCAAGTAGATTGCCCGCCAGCCGTCAAGATATCCAGAACCGATTGCATCGACGATCCCGGCGGCACCAGATAACTGCCAAACTTCAGCCCCGCCGCCTTTTCCGAATAATCCGCCCCGATGCGGAAAATCCGCGCGTCAGAAACCGCGCCCTGATCTTCCAAAGACCGGCTGACCGCACTCAGCGATGCGCCTTTTTCGACTTTCACACAGACAGATGCCGCAAGCGGCCCCGGCCCTGTGAACTGTTTGCGACCCCAGGCAAGCGTGCCTGCCGCCGCAATCAACGCAACAATGAACAACGTCAGCGCGTTCGATGCAACCGACCGCCACATCAGTTCAGGCCCCGCCCAAAAACAAGGCTGGCATTGGTGCCCCCAAAGCCAAAGGAATTGGAAAGCACATAATCAATCTTGCGCGCTCTGGCCGCGTTCGCCACCAAATCAATTCGGTGCTCCACTGCCGGATGATCCAAATTGATCGTCGGCGGTGCAATTTGATCGCGCAGCGCCAGAATGCCGAATATCGCCTCAATCGCCCCTGCTGCGCCCAGCAAATGCCCGGTGGCCGATTTCGTTGATGACATTGACGCAGCGCCCGCCGCATCGCCGAGCAACCGCTCCACCGCCGCCAGTTCAATCACATCTGCCATCGTCGATGTTCCATGCGCATTGATATAATCAATCTGGGCCGGTGCCAGCCCCGCCCGCTTCAATGCTGCGGACATAGACCGATACGCCCCGTCGCCGTCCTCGGCAGGCGCTGTGATGTGATATGCATCGCCCGACATGCCGTAACCCAGCACCTCGGCGTAAATCCTGGCCCCGCGCGCGACCGCGTGTTCGTATTCCTCCAGCACAACCGCACCAGCCCCTTCGCCCATCACAAACCCATCGCGGTCTGCATCATAGGGACGGCTGGCCTTGGTCGGATCATCGCTGCGCTTGGTCGATAGCGCTTTGCAGGCGTTGAACCCGGCGATGCCAATCTCGGATATCGGAGATTCCGCACCCCCAGCCACCATCACATCAGCGTCGCCCCATTGGATCAGACGGGCTGCATCGCCAATCGCATGTGCACCCGTTGAACACGCGGTCACCACCGCATGGTTCGGCCCTTTGAAACCAAACCGAATGGACACTTGACCCGAGATCAGATTGATCAGCGCGCTTGGTATAAAGAACGGCGACACCCGCTTTGGCCCGCGCTCCTTGATCAACACGGCCGTATCTGCAATGGCACTAAGCCCGCCAATCCCAGACCCCATCATTACGCCTGTCCGGCAGCGCGCATCTTCATCGCCGGGCACCCAACCCGAATCCATAACCGCCTGCACCGCCGCCGCCACGCCATACAAAATGAAATCATCCACCTTGCGCTGGTCCTTCGGCTCCATCCAGTCATCGGGGTTGAACGTGCCAGCCGTGCCATCGCCGCGCGGCACTTCGCAGGCGTATTGCGTCACCACATTGGTTGTATCAAACCGCGTAATCGTGCCCGCCCCTGACTGCCCCGCAATCAGCCGCGCCCAGGTTTCCTCGACCCCGCAAGCCAGCGGCGTCACCATTCCCAAACCAGTCACAACCACTCGACGCATTCCGGCCCCCGAATTTTCTTATCGCAGGTTTTGATACACGGCCCCAAACCCTTGCGCAACCAAAGGCCCGGCTCAAGGCAACAATGCGCCCTCACGTCATTCGCCAAACGAAAACGGCACCCCAGAAGGAGTGCCGCTTTGCAACCGTAGCCTGAAAAACTCAGGCTGCTTCGGTGATGAACTTCACTGCGTCGCCAAAGGTCTGAATGGTTTCTGCAGCGTCATCCGGAATCTCAATCCCGAATTCTTCTTCAAACGCCATAACCAATTCAACAGTATCAAGGCTGTCGGCACCCAGATCGTCGATGAACGACGCATTGGCCGTTACCTTTTCACCCTCGACGCCAAGATGCTCGACGACGATTTTCTTCACACGATCAGCGATGTCGCTCATGGTATTCCTCATAGGTTGCGGGTCTCTGCCCGGTCTTCGCCAGTGCCCGAGTTGGGCGGTTTTCCTGCGATACCGCAGGCCACCAAGATCAAGTCCGGGCGTATTCAGCGCGCCTATAGCAAGGCCCGCACGGCAAGGCAAATGCTTTCCCACACGGTGCTGCGGCGAGCCGCTTACAGCATATCGCCGCCGCCATTGATATCCAGCGTCGCCCCGGTCACATAGGCCGCCTCGTTCGACGCGAAATACAGCACCGCCGCCGCAATTTCATGTGGTGTGCCCATCCGTCCCAACGGCACACCTTTCAGAATGCTGTCGCGCTGCGCGTCGTTCAACTTGTCGGTCATCGGTGTTGCCACCAATCCCGGCGCCACGCAATTGACGGTGATCCCGCGCGACCCAACCTCCTGCGCCAGCGATTTCGACATGCCGACCACGCCCGCCTTGGCAGCCCCGTAATTCGCCTGCCCCGGATTGCCCGCCTGCGCCACAACCGAGGTGATGTTCACAATCCGCCCCCAGCGCGCCTTCATCATGCCGCGCAAAACAGACCGCGTCAGCCGGAAGGTGGAATTCAGGTTCACCTCTATCACCGCCAGCCAGTCATCATCGCTCATGCGCATCATCAAGGCGTCACGCGTGATGCCTGCATTGTTGACCAGAATATCCACCGATCCCATCAACCCGGCTGCCGTCTTTGGCAACGCCTCGACCGAAACCATGTCCGACAGATCGCATGCCACCACAAAGGCCCGCTCGCCCAATTCCGCTGCCAGCGCCTGCAGCGGCTCCAACCGCGTGCCCGACAGCGTCACCGTGGCCCCCTTGCCATGCAAAACCCGCGCCACCTCTGCGCCAATACCGCCCGAGGCTCCGGTGACCAGCGCGCATTTTCCACTAAGATCGAACATTTGAATTCTCTCCCCCCCAACAATACCAGCGCGGGCGTAGCAGGCTCATCGCCTCAAATCTACCCACTCAAATGCAACAAAGACCGATTTGCCGCCCTATTAGTACCAGAATTATCCCCAACATTGCGTACTAAATCAAAGGTCATTTCGCCGATGTCCGAACTCAACGCATATGCGTCAATCCTGATGACGAAGGTTCCTGCGTTGCCTTCTCTTGACGCTGCACTCTGGGGTTTGGTGTTGATCATCGGCCTGCTTTTAGCCAGCCGGATATCTTTACGTGTGCAAAGCCGCCGCCGAGCCTTCCGAACAAAGCATTATCAGGGGCGTACGCTCGCCGCGCCGACAGCTGCACCAAACACGGCTGCCACCCTTTCGCATGCCACGCTTTCTTTCCCCCTTAAACCCAGCCGGCATGATCCAAAACAACAGATGGAAGCCATCGCGCCGGCCGAATTTGAAGTCACGCCCCTTCGCAACCGCGAAGAAGCCCGCCTGCTTCCGCTTTTGGAATCCTGTGCCGCCAAACTGAACAATGGTTACCGGGTTATGGCGCAGACCAGTTTGGGTGAAATCATTCGCCCGAAACAAGCTGGCCTTAGCCAGGATCAACAGCGCGCAGCCTATGCCTCGATCAATTTCAAACGTCTGGATTTTGCGATCTTCGACCGCTTTGGCCGGCTCAGGCTTGCCATCGAATATCAAGGATCAGGCCATTACCAAGCCAAAACTTTTATGCGCGATGCGGTAAAACGCGAAGTCCTGCGAAAAGCTGGCGTGCCTTTCATCGAGGTGCCACACGACTTTTCTCATGATGAAACGACGCGCCAGATCACGCTGCTTCTGGTTCCGCCCGAACACGGTCACACCGTACACATCCCGGCGGGTCAGCGCTAAGCTGAACTAACCCTTTGCCGCCGTCACGTCTTCCGGCGTGCCCACCGCCCGCGTTACAGCCCCTGTCGCCGTGCGCTTGATCATCCCTGATAGCGCCTTGCCGGCACCAATTTCCCAGAACTCGGTCACCCCAGCCCCTTCCATCCACAAAACGGATTCGCGCCAACGCACCGATCCCGTCACTTGTGCCACCAACAGGGCCCGGATGCGGTCCGGCTCCGATACCGCCTCTGCGCGCACATTCACCACCACCGGCACACGCGGCGCTGATATCACCACGCTTGCCAACGCCTCGCCCATAACCGCCGCCGCAGGTTCCATCAGCACGCAATGGAACGGCGCAGATACCGGCAGCAAGATCGCCCGCTTCGCGCCGCGCGCCTTTGCGATATCCAGCGCGCGCTCAACCGCCGCGCGGTGCCCCGATACCACCACTTGCCCCGGCTCATTGTCATTGGCGGCTTGGCACACCGCGCCCTGCGCAGCCTCGGCAGCCACTTCGGTTGCCGCTGCAAAATCCAGCCCCAGCAGCGCTGCCATCGCCCCCACACCCACTGGCACCGCCTCTTGCATGGCACGCCCCCGCACCCGCAACAGCCGCGCCGTATCCGCCAACCCAATCGCGCCCGCCGCACATAGCGCCGAATATTCCCCCAGACTGTGCCCCGCCACAAACGCGGCCATCTCCAGCCCCATCCCCTCAGCCTCCAGCGCCCGCAACGCCGCCATCGATGTTGCCATCAAAGCCGGCTGCGCGTTCTGTGTCAGGGTCAACTCCTCAATCGTCCCCTCCCAGATCAGCGCCGACAGCTTTTCCCCCAAGGCCGCGTCCACCTCATCGAACACGGCGCGTGCGGCTGGGTATGCCTCGGCCAATGCCCGGCCCATACCGATGGTCTGGGCACCCTGCCCCGGAAATACAAATGCGCGGCTCATGGTTCCCCCCGTTAGCATGCCCTTTTGCAATAGCGCGCAGGTGGCGCGCGCGCAATCGTCACGACTGTGGCAAGCCGTCCACCACCTTGACCGCCCGCTTATTGCCTTCGCCCCGTTTCATCCCGCCTACCCGAACGCGCCCGCCCTGCGCCCCACCTTCTGTGTTTGGGAGCTTGGCATCGTTGCGCATGAAGCGCTGGCTTGGCCGCGCTATCTGGCGTCCGAGCGGTCGGAGCCGGATTTTGCGCTGTGGCAATCAGATTGCCTTTGCGCGACGGTTTGACCTGGAAAAAGTCCGCAAAAACCATCTTTTCGTAAATGTCCTTGCGGAACTGCCATCGGCCGTTCCGATCCGACAGCCCTGCCCTTCTCGCAGCAATCTCTGCCCTTGCGCAATGCAGATGTCCCCGCTAAACCACCGCTTCCTGTCGCACCCCTATAAACCGGTGCAGCCTCTCGTGGTCGATCACGCGGCAGGGATCGTTCGACCTATGAAATGCACGTCACAGAACTGGAGTTTGCATGCCCCTATATGAGCATGTTTTTATCTCGCGTCAGGACTTGTCCAATACGCAAGCCGAAGGCCTTATCGAACATTTCTCGACCGTTCTCGCGGACAACGGCGGTAAAGTCGTTGAAAACGAATACTGGGGCGTCAAGACGATGGCCTACAAGATCAACAAGAACCGCAAGGGCCACTACGCCTTTCTGAAAACGGACGCGCCTTCCGCCGCCGTTCAGGAAATGGAACGCCTGATGCGTCTGCATGACGATGTGATGCGCATTCTGACCATCAAGGTCGATGCCCATGTCGAAGGGCCGTCGGTCCAGATGCAGAAACGCGATGACCGCGAACGCGGCGATCGTCCCGATGGCGGTGGTTTTGGCGGCGAACGTCGCGAACGCCCCTCGTTCGGTGACCGCCCTGACCGTGGCGGCGACCGTGGTGGTGACCGCGGCGGCTTTAGTGGCGCACCGCGTCGTTGATCAGATAGGAAAGGACCAGCCAAATGGCAAACAAACCGTTTTTCCGTCGCCGCAAAGTCTGCCCCTTCTCGGGCGACAATGCTCCGGCAATCGACTACAAAGACACCCGCACCCTGCAACGCTACATATCCGAGCGTGGCAAGATCGTGCCGTCCCGTATTACCGCAGTCTCGGCCAAAAAGCAGCGTGAACTGGCAACCGCCATCAAACGCGCCCGCTTTCTTGCCCTGCTGCCCTATGCCGTGAAATAAGGAGCGCAAACATGCAAGTTATTCTCCTTCAACGCGTGCCCAAGCTCGGCCAGATGGGCGATGTCGTCAAAGTAAAAGACGGCTACGGTCGCAACTTCCTGCTGCCCCAAGGCAAGGCGCTGCGCGCAAGCGCCACGAACATCGCCTCATTCGCGGCCAAGAAAGTGCAACTCGAAGCCACCAACCTGGAAACAAGGACAGAGGCCAAGGCATTTGCCGATACTCTTGATGGCCAGGTTTTCGTAGTGATCCGGTCTGCCTCGGATTCGGGCGCGCTTTACGGCTCTGTCACCACGCGCGACGCGGCAGAGGCTGCCATCGCCGGCGGCTTTACCGTGGACCGCAATCAGGTTGTGCTGGACCGTCCTATCAAGGATCTGGGCCTGCATGCCGTGACCGTGGTTCTGCATCCAGAAGTGTCTGCCAAGATCACAATGAACGTCGCCCGTTCGGCAGAAGAAGCCGAACTGCAAGCCGCTGGCAAATCCATTCAGGAATTGGCTGCCGAGGCTGAAGCAGCGGCTGATTTTGAAATAGCTGGCATGTTCGACGAAATGGGCGCCGCGCAGGATGGTGCTGATTTAGGTCGCGACTGATCTTTGCGCCAAACAATCAAAACCGCGCGGGGGCAGCCTTGCGCGGTTTTTTATGGGCACATGGACTTCGACATCACAGTGTCGGTTTTCGCCAAGCGCTATGTGGTGCATCCCCGCTAACTTGATGTATGGCGACAGCAAATCTTCCCCAACAACCGTCTCGCAACACCGCCGGGATTTTGTTCCTGATCGCAGGTATTGCTGTTTTCGCCGTCCAGGACCTGATCTTGAAACTGCTCAGCGGCACCTATCCGTTGCATCAAGCCATGGTGCTGCGCAGCCTTACTGCCGTGCCGTTTTTGCTTATTCTCGTACAGCTGAACGGTGGCCTTGCCACCCTCGTCACACCCGGTCTGCGCCGCATGATTGGGCGCGGCTTCATGATGTTTGTTGCCTATACGTCCTATTATCTGGCGCTCGCGGCCTTGCCCTTGGCCACAACGGTCGCGCTATATTTCGCAGCCCCCTTGTTCATCACCTTGCTGTCAGTATTGATTCTGAAGGAAAAAGTAGGGCTGCCGCGTTGGCTGTCAGTCGTTTCGGGTTTTGTTGGCGTCATAATTATGGTTCGCCCCGGCAGCGACCTGTTTGATTGGGCTGCCCTTTTAGCCATTCTCTCTGGCCTCACATACGGCGTGTCGATGGTATCAGCCCGCCGCATGGGCACAACTGAAACAGCAGCCGCACTCGCCTTTTGGGGCAACGCGGTATTCCTGTTTTGCGCGCTGATCTTGTCTGGCATTTTCGGATCTGGCGATTTCGCGGGAACCGGCCACAAGAGCATTGCCTTCATGACGCGCGGCTGGGTGCTACCAACCGGTTTTGACACATTATTAATGATGGCATGCGGCGTGATTGCCGCCGCGGGCTTGACTTTACTAACCCAAGCCTACCGGATTTCGCAATCCAATGTCGTAGCGCCGTTCGAATATACAGCGCTGATCTGGGGGGTGATTTATGGTTGGATATTTTGGTTTGATTGGCCCGATAGCACGGGATGGATCGGGATCGCAATTATTGTCGGCTCAGGGCTTTTGGTGATCTGGCAAGAACGCGCGGAAGCACGGCGACACCAAAAAAGGCCGCATCTTTTACAGATGCGGCCCCCAAAAACATTTTAACGGCGAAAGAGCTACATCTCGTCCAGCGCTTCTATCGCCTTTTGTAATTCTTCCTTGGTCACCACTTTATCGGTCACGACTGCACCTGCCACAATGAAATCGACAACCTTGTCTTCAAAGATCGGCGCACGCAGTTGCTGTTGCATCTGCGGATTTTTCTGCACGAAGTCAAAGTATGCGCGTTCCTGACCGGGGTATTGGCGGGCCTGCGCCAGCACGGCCTGTGTCATCTCGGCGTCGGTCACTGTCACTTCGGCTTTGCGGCCAATTTCGGCCAACAACAGACCAAGACGCACGCGGCGGATCGCCAGCGTCTTATGCTCTTCCGTCGTTTCAACCGACCCGTGGTTGTGACCCTGGACCTCGGGATTTTCTTCATGCCACAGTTGATGTGCGATTTGGCCCGCTTCAGCATCCACCAAAGCTGCCGGCAGATCAAACTGAACCATTTCATCCAACTGGTCCAACAAAGCGCGCTTCATCACAGCGCGAGCTGCGCCTTTGTATTCGGTCTCCAGCCGCTCAGAAATTTGACCCTTCAGTGCGGTCAGGTCTTCAGCGCCATATTTCTTGGCCAATTCATCGTTGATCTCTGCCTCGACCGGGCCTTTTACCGACCTCACCGTGCAAGCGAAAACAGCGGCTTTGCCGGCCAGATTTTTCGCGCCGTATTCCACCGGGAAGTCGACGTTTACCGTCACTTCATCGCCGGCTTTCGCACCAACCAGTTGCGCCTCAAAGCCGGGAATGAAAGAATTCGATCCCAAAACCAGCGGGTAATCTTCCGCAGTGCCGCCATCAAACAATTCGCCGTCAACCGACCCCTTGAAGTCAATCACGATCTGATCGCCGTCTTTGGCTTTCGAACCTTTCTTGCGGTCTTCAAACGCCTGCGACGATGTCGCCAAATTCTTCAAAGCCTCATCAACTGCCGCGTCTTCGGCTTTCACCGACAAACGGTCCAGCTTGACCTTGCTGCTGTCAAGATCGGGAATCGGGGGGAGGGCTTCATAGGTCATCTCGACCACGACATCCTGGCCTTCTTTCCACGCGTCGCCGCCTTGCATTTTGACATCGGGCTGCATCGCCGGGCGGTCGCCGGATTTGTCGAAATGATCTTTCATGGCACCGTCAATGGCATCTTGCATCGCATCGCCCATCAGGCGGGGCGCATGTTGCTTTTTCAGCATCGCCATCGGGACTTTGCCCTTACGGAAGCCCTTCATTTCGATCTCTGGCTGCGCTTCGACCAGCTTTTCCATCACTTTGGCGTCAAGTTCAGCGCCAGTCAGGGTGATCGTGTAGGCGCGCTTCAGGCCTTCATTCAGGGTCTCAGTAACCAGCATATCCTCGTCCTCTATGTTATCTGGTGCGGGTGGAGGGACTTGAACCCCCACGCCTCGCGGCGCCAGAACCTAAATCTGGTGCGTCTGCCAATTTCGCCACACCCGCATGCTGAACAAACCGCAGGGCCAGCCTTTCGACGTGGCCCCCCGCCTTGCAAATCCGCGCCCTTCTAACAAGCTTGCGCGCCGGATGCGAGAGGAAAAATCGCCTGCAAAAGATCACCTGCATTCCGCAATGCTGCCGCAATCAGAAGCGCATGTTCGGGCGATCAAGAGCAGAGGCGAATGCGATGTCCAAGGTGCGTCAGAACCAGGTTTCAAATCCTACACAAGCCGTGAAGCAGGCGGGCGGCATCGTTGCAGGCACCATTGTGATGACACTGGATGGCGCGTTGCCGGTGGAGTATTTGACACCCGGTGACCGGATCTTGACCCGGTCCGGCGCAAAAGAATTGAAAGCGATATCGGTCCGGGTAGATCAGAATGTTACGATGGTGCGCGCGGGTACGGGTACGCTTGGCCACGGCCGTCCAGGCACTGAGACGCTGGTGCCTCTGCACCAGATGCTTTTGATCCGCGACTGGCGGGCGCAGGCGCTATACGGCGCACCCCAAGCCTTCGTGGCGGCGGGCCGTTTGGCCGATGGTCGCTTGGTTCGGCTGGAAACCATTTCGGAAGTGCGGGTTTTCACGCTGGACTTTGACGCCGACGAGGTAATTTATGCGGGTGGGCTGGAAATGGCGTGCCTGCGCGAAACGGTCAGCGTCTGATCATCGCACCTCGATTTCTGCGCAGAAATCGGTTTAAATTCTGTGCAGATGATCGCCATTCTCAAAGACCCAATGCCCGAAACACCTTTGGCAGTTCGTCGGGCAAATCTTCGGCAATCAAACCGGGGCCGAAACTGCGCGCGCACTCTACGTGCAGCCAGGCCGCCGTTTCAGCCGCCTGCATGGGGTCGAAACCCCGTGCCAGCAAACCAGTGATGAACCCCGCCAGCACATCGCCTGATCCGGCAGTGGCGAGCCATGGTGCCGCCCGGCCATAATGCGCCGAGTTGATGGAACAGTGCCCTGACGGGTCAGCAATCACGGTATCGGGGCCTTTGAACAGCACCACACACCCCGCGCGGGCAGCGGCTTCGCGGGTGGCATCGACCTTGGAATAGGCGGGGCCAGTGATGGCGGGTGCGCTGAGTTTTACAGCGATGTCGGGGAACAGCCGGGCAAATTCCCCGGCATGCGGGGTCAGGATGCAATTCGGGTGCAGCGCGGCAAACAGGTCGGGATGCTGCGACAGGATGGTGAGGGCGTCGGCGTCAAGAACAAGCGGTCGCGCAGCCCCCCTCCCCTGACCCCTCCCCACAAGGGGGAGGGGAAGCGCTTTGTCGCCTTGCGCTGCACCCAGCCCGAGGCGGCCCCCCTCCCCCACGTGGGGAGGGGCCGGGGGTGGGGGGAAACTGGCCGGGACACCAAGCGCCGCCGCCACCAACTCCACCGCCCGCGCATCCAACCCCAAGCCCGGCCCAAGGCACAGCGCGTTGATCCGGTTATCCTGCAATACCTCGACCAACCCTGCCCCATCAGACACCGCCCGCAGCATCACCGCATCCAGCCGGGCGGCGTTTTCGGGCATCGCGTCCGGCGGGCAAGCCACCGTCACCAATCCCGCGCCGATTCTGAGCGCACCTCGGGCCGCAAGGCGAGCTGCACCGCCATGACCGGGCGGGCCAGAGAGGATAAGGGCGTGGCCGTGGGCGTATTTGTGGGCGTCAAAGCCACCGAAGGCCTTGTCGAGTATACTGGCGCTGAACGAAAAACCGGGACGCAAACTTATGCCATCCTCCAGATGGGCAATCACTGAGTAATCAGCCTTACGGCGCGTGACGCTGTCGTACTGTATTCCTAAGACTTTACGGGCTGCATTTACGGGCAAACCTATATCGACCAACACCAATTGCTCACACCGCTCTGGCCCTTGCGCCAAATGATGTCCGAGTTTGGCGTAGGCAAAGGTAACAGTGAGGTCCACTGGTGCCCCGCCGCCACGGGTCTCCACTAGGTCGCGCCCGCTGTCAGCACATAGGCCAGAGGGCACATCCACTGCGACAAGTCGCCCCCTGTGACCGCGCGCAGAGTTCCTAAGTTCGCCTAATGCAATAGCGACATCACCCGCAATCTGCCGGGTCAAACCAATTCCGAACAAGGCATCCACGTAAACGTCTGCGGTGGGGTCCATGATGGCCAAAAGCGCTGCATCCTCGACCGCCCCCATCCCCCGCCACCGCTCATAATTCACCCGCGCATCCGGCGGCATCCCTTCCGGCTCCCCATACAGGAATACCTCCACCTCCCAACCTTGCTCCTTCAACAACCGCGCCACCACAAACCCGTCGCCGCCATTGCCGCCCGGCCCGCACAAGACCACCGCCCGGTGCGCGGTCTTCGCCAGCTCCGGCCATTCCGCAAAGATCGCCTCGACCACGCCGCGCCCGGCGCGTTCCATCAGCTCAAGCCCGGTCACGGCACCGCTGGCAATAGCGGCAGCCTCAATCGCCTTCATCTGGGCGGCGGTCAGAAGTTCGGTCATGGTTGCGCCACCTTGTTTTCAAATCGCCACTAAAAGGCTCTACCTGCCTAATCTTTAATCACATGACCCAGAATCGCATGTTACAATCCACCCGGAAATTCTATCGCGATTGTTCCTGCCTACCAGACCTGATCAGACGGCACTGCAAGAAACCCTGGGGAGACGTGGCCCATGAAGAAGATCGAGGCGATCATCAAGCCGTTCAAGCTTGATGAGGTCAAGGAGGCCCTGCAAGAAGCAGGCATTCAGGGGTTGTCAGTGACCGAAGTAAAGGGTTTCGGTCGCCAGAAGGGCCATACCGAGCTTTACCGCGGGGCCGAATATGTCGTCGATTTCCTGCCCAAGGTGAAGATCGAGGTGGTGCTGACCGATGACATGGTCGATATCGCCATCGAGGCGATCATCACGGCCGCCCGCACTGACAAAATCGGTGATGGCAAAATCTTTGTCTACCCGGTGGAACAAGCCATCCGCATTCGCACGGGCGAGACTGGCGACGACGCGGTTTAACGGGACGCTAAACTCTACATCGGCCCAAGCGACCGGGCCCTACAATCACAATTCACAAGAAGGACGTAAACAGAGATGAGCACAGTCAAAGACGCTCTGAAACTGATGAAGGACGAGGAGGTCGAATATGTCGACATCCGCTTCACTGACCCGCGCGGCAAGCTGCAGCATGTGACGCTGGTGGCCGATCTGGTGGATGAAGACTTCTTCGAGGAAGGTTTCATGTTTGACGGATCCTCCATCGCGGGCTGGAAGTCGATTGACCAATCCGACATGAAGTTGATCCCCGACGCGTCATCGGTTTACATCGACCCCTTCTATGCCGAAAAAACCATGTGCGTGCATTGCAACGTGGTCGAACCCGACACGGGCGAGCCGTATAGCCGCGATCCGCGTGGCACGGCCGTGAAGGCCGAGGCATATCTAAAGTCAACCGGGATCGGCGATGTGGCTTACTTTGGCCCAGAGGCCGAATTTTTCCTGTTCGACGACGTGCGCTATTCCGTCAGCATGAACAAAGTATCGTTCCAGGTGGATGCGGTAGATGCATCGTGGAACACCGACACGGTATATGAGGGCGGCAATTCGGGCCACCGTCCGGGCATCAAGGGCGGTTATTTCCCAGTCAATCCGATTGACGATGCGCAAGACCTGCGCGGCGAAATGCTGTCGACCATGAAGCGGATGGGCATCAAGGTTGACAAGCATCACCACGAGGTCGGGTCCACCCAGCACGAGCTTGGCATGATCTTTGGCGGGCTGGTTGAACAAGCCGACAACATGCAGAAATACAAATATGTGATCCATAACGTCGCCCACGCCTACGGCAAAACGGTGACGTTCATGCCAAAGCCGATCAAGGGCGACAACGGGTCAGGCATGCATGTCAACATGTCGATCTGGAAAGGTGGCAAACCCCTGTTTGCTGGCGATAAATACGCTGATCTAAGCCAAGAGGCGCTGTATTTCATTGGTGGCATCTTAAAGCACGCCAAGGCGCTGAACGCGATCACCAACCCATCGACCAACAGCTACAAACGCCTGATCCCCGGCTTTGAAGCCCCGGTTCTGCGCGCGTACTCTGCCCGCAACCGGTCTGGCGCCGTTCGCATTCCGTGGACAGAATCGCCGAAGGCCAAACGTGTCGAGGCGCGCTTCCCTGATCCGGCAGCAAATCCCTATCTGTGCTATGCAGCCCTGCTGATGGCGGGCCTTGATGGCATCAAGCACAAGATTGACCCGGGTCCGGCATCCGATAAAGACTTGTACGATCTGCCGCCCGAAGAGTTGGCCGAAATCCCAACCGTATGCGGATCGCTTCGTGAAGCACTGGAAGAACTTGAAAAGAACCACGACTTCCTGTTGGCCGGAGATGTGTTCACCAAGGACCAACTCGAAGGATATATGGCGCTGAAGTGGGAAGAGGTTTACGCCTACGAACACACCCCGCATCCGATTGAATATCAGATGTACTACAGCTGCTGATCTGGGATTTAAGTGAAAATAAAAGGGCATCCCATTTGGGGTGCCCTTTGTGCTTGAATGGGCAATCTGCCTTGAAACCGTCTTCTTTCATGCCGTTTCTCAATGTATTTTGACCAAAAGGCGGCGGTCGAATTGATTAATGTTCAGTTAATTTCTTAATGTCGGCGCATTGCTGTTGCACAAGTGCTTCAGGCTATCCAGCTTGGGGGGTCAGGGATGTCTGCCGCTTTACCCAGTCAAGTGACGCAACTTTTATACCGGGTCACGCCAGTTCTGGATTTTGCTCAAATCGTTGGTGTTTTACGGTGTCGTTTTGCGTCACAGCTTGACCAACCTCCTACCCTAACGTGGGACTGTGACCATATCGCCCTGCTGGACTTCGGCGCTGCCCGTATTGTCATCGGGTTTTCCGATAACTTGCCGGGTCCGCATACAGCCTGTATCACGGCGGCAATCGGACAGTCGCCCTTGCCAAATACCCCGAGATTGACCTCGGCAGATCGGTTTTTAATATCTGAGGCGGTGATCCAGCCCTTGGTGAAACGCTTTGCATGCGATGTGCAGCGTTCGCAGGAATGGGTGCATCCGCATTCCTTGACAGCCGACCTGATTGACCAATGTGTCGATATGCTGTCGATCAACGAAGGTCATCCCGCGCGCGCGAAGGCCGGGCTCTGCGGGTCAGCAGCGAAGGGCGAAGACACGCCAATTCTGGCTGTGCCAAACGATATTGATCGCTTGATACAACGACTTTCATCAGAATTGACCTTCCGTTCTCCCAGCCTTATCACCCGCGCTATTGCATCCGCGATACCAAATGGGCGAAAGGCGCCAGCAAACGAACCCACTTTATCGCCCCCGCAGCCGCAGCTGCCCATTACAGACGGAAATTTGGCACACCCGATTTACCCTAAGCAAATGACAAATCGTGAACTGTTTTGCCAAAAAGGCGTGCGGTCGCCACAGCTTGGGGTTCAATCGCAGGTTCAATCACCTGCGCAAGCACAAAAAACCGCGTCATCAACCGATTTGAAGGGCGTTCGCGACGCGCTTTATGCCGGGGATACGGCGCGGGCCGACGGAAGCAAAGCATTTGGTGCCCAGACAAGGCAGGCCCTACAGTCATTGACAGCGTTGCCCTTTGGGCTTGCAAATGTGGTGATCAACAAGTGGCGCGAAAGACCGAAGATCGAGACCCGTATCAAGCCGTAAGACCTGGGCCGCATACCGAAAACTCGTTTGCCAAGATCAGTCCGGGTGCAGATCGCGCAGTCCTTGCGCCACGTCAGGGGCAAGATCGGTCATGCGCACGACATAGGTATGGATGGCAAAAACCACCGCCCGCGTGTGTGGCAGGCGTATCAGGCATTGCCGTTCTGATCGGGCATAGGTTTTTGCCACGGGTCGCGGCCTGCGTTCACCCTCCAGACGCGGCTGGTGCAGGGTCGGGTCGTCATAGATCAGGGAATTTGCGCGCCATATGGGCTGCTCGGGCCGCACCGCGTCGAACAATCGCTGCACGCGCCGCGCGATGTCGCTGGTGTAGCTTTCTACCGGCGAGTGGATCTGGATCAATGGGCGGCCCAGCTTTTGGGCAAGTGTCCAGCTGGCGGGAAAACACAGGATCGCGGCGGTCAGGATATGTTCGGGGCCGTCTTGTTCGAGAATGCAGAAATCTTCCTGAAAAAGCCGCCCCAATGTTAGCAACGGCTGATCTGGATCAAGGCGCACGGTGACGGCGTCGGGGCGGCGAATTTCGTGGGGGCTGGCATGATAGCCGGGTCTGGTGGACAGGGTTTCAAGCAGGGTTTGATACAGTTCCAGTGCCGCCGGCATCGCGCGGTCTTGCAGGGCGTGGACAAGGGTCGGGGCAGCGGCAATCAGCCGGTCACGTTCGGCCATCTGGCCGGCAAAGGCATCATCTTGGATGGTCCAATGACCGTCGTTCAGCGGCAGCAGCCCCGGCAGCCGGGCGGTGCGGGGGTCCATCCAGGGGGCGAAGGGCAGATGAGATTGCAGAATCGGGCGCATGGATCGAGTGTGTAAGAGAGGTGGGGAGTGGGTCATAGGGGTGACAACATTATTGCGAAAGTGCGATAGGTGGTAAGCGCAGTCCCCCCATCTTTAACGCTAGGGGATGCACACATCGTCAGGTTTGGTTTTCCCGGTGCGCTTGACGGGTTTTGTGTTGCATGATTCGGTTGCCCTACCTTGAATGGAGGGCGGCT
>JAYSPY010000004.1:0-22316 GCA_043721855.1 Pseudorhodobacter sp. | reverse complement strand
TTCCATGTTGGCGAGAGAGACGATGGTTTGGTCGATCCACTGCGCCACTGGCTTACCGTCAATTGCCACGCCATCAACGGGCGCACGGCCGCCCCAATGCGCAGTTTGTTCCAGCAGCATGACGCGCTTGCCAGATTGCGCGGCAGTCAGCGCCGCTTGCAGGCCTGCGATGCCGCCGCCGATCACCAGCACATCGGCGAAGGCATAGACATGCTCATAGCGGTCTGCATCGCGGTCTTTTGGCGCGCGGCCAAGGCCCGCAGCTTGGCGGATAACAGGCTCGAAAATGTGCTTCCAGAAGGCGCGCGGGTGGATGAAGGTTTTATAGTAAAACCCGGCGGGCATGAACCGGGCGGCATAGTTGTTGACCACACCGATATCGTAATTCAGGCTGGGCCAGTGGTTTTGGCTGGCAGCTTCCAGCCCGTCGAACAGTTCTGTCGTGGTGGCGCGCTGGTTCGGCTCCAGCCGTGCGCCCGCGCCCAGGTTCATCAGCGCATTCGGTTCTTCTGGACCAGCGGCCACGATGCCACGCGGGCGGTGGTATTTGAAGCTGCGCCCGACCAGCATCTGGTCGTTGGCCAACAGCGCGGAGGCAAGCGTATCACCCGCAAGGCCGCGCAGGCGTTTGCCGTTGAAGGTGAAATCCTGCGGTGTGGTGCGGTCGATCAGGCGGCCACCAGTGGAAAGGCGCGTGCTCATTTGGGGGCCTTTGTGGGTTGGGTTGTGTCGCGTCGCCCCCCCACCCCGGCCCTCCCCCACAGCGGGGGGAGGGGGGCGATGGGTCGGCTGGGGGCGGAATGGTTGTTACGGGCGCTGTGCTGCCCCTCCCCCCCGGTGGGGGAGGATGGGAGGGGGGGCTGGATCATGGCAATCATTTGTAACCTTCCCAATCGGGGCGTTTTGCCTTGATCTTGGCTTGCAGATCGGCGGGCGGCGCGGAGGATTGCGCGGGGTAGGTGCCGAACACCTCCAGCGTCGTGGTGTCGCGGGCGGCGAGGAACCATTTGCCGCAGCCGTATGCGTGCCGCCAGCGTTCAAAATGCACGCCTTTGGGGTTTTTGCGGGCGAACATGTAGTCGTTGAAATCATCGTCGGAGGAACCGGGGCCGAAGCGTTTCAGATGCGCCTGGTAGCCGGGGGCGAGTTCGCTCTCGTCGGCGCGGATACCGCAGTAGGGGCAGGTTAGGGTTAGCATTTTAGAATGATCCAAACAGTTGATGGTTAGTGCCAAAAGTCCCAATAATTTGCAGGATGAACCCTAAAACGATCAGTCCTAGCCCAAAGCGGGTATATGAAATTGACCTTTGCGCTTCATCTGCTTTCTCGTGTGCAGACGAGAATAAGAACTCAATCACATTAATTACGCCTTCTGACGAATTCTCAATCTCTCTCTGGTGAGCCTTTAAAGTGCGACTCAGTGCGTCAACATCGACTCCGCCATCGCCATCAAATTCACCACCGCCAGACACTCCAGTCTCAAGATAAGTCTGGGTAGTGCTAAGGTCGTGGAATTTCGGGAACGCTTCATTTAGCGCAACCTTATTTCGTTCGGCAGCCACTTTCTGCGCGATCTGCACTTTGTACAAATCTACGCCCAGCAAAGCGACACCAATCAGGTCCATGAAAAGGCCAAGGACAGAAAACCACCCCATCAATGCGCCACCCCCGCCGCGACGCTCTCATCAATAAACCGGCCCTCCCGGAAGCGGTTCATCCCGAACGCCTCAGCCAGCGGTCCCGGCTCGCCCTTGGCCATCAGCTCGGCCATCGCCCAACCTGATCCGGGGATGGCTTTGAAGCCGCCGGTGCCCCAGCCGCAGTTGATGAAGCAGTTGGCAAGGGGGGTTTTGGAGATAATCGGCGAGCGGTCGCCGGTCATGTCGACAATGCCGCCCCATTGGCGCAGCATTTTGAGGCGGCTGATCATCGGGAAGGTTTCGACCAATGCGCGCAGGGTTTCCTCGATGTGGTGGAACGAGCCGCGCTGGGTGAAGTTGTTGAAGCCGTCGGTGCCGCCGCCGATGACCATTTCGCCCTTGTCGGATTGCGACATGTAGCCGTGCACGGTGTTGGCCATGACGACCACATCCATGCAGGGTTTGATGGGTTCCGAGACGAGGGCTTGCAGGGCGACAGCCTCGATCGGCAGGCGGAAGCCCGCCATTTCCGCGACTTGGCCCGAGTGGCCTGCGACGACGATGCCGAGTTTGCGGCAGGCGATGTGGCCTTTGGTGGTATCGACGCCGGTGACTTGTCCGGCCTCGGTGGTGACGCCTTTGACCTCGCATTGCTGGATCACGTCCATGCCCATGGCAGAACAGGCGCGCGCATAGCCCCAGGCCACGGCGTCATGGCGGGCGGTGCCGCCGCGGGCCTGGTAAAGCGCGCCGAGAACGGGGTATCGCGGGCCGTCGATGTTGATGATGGGGACCAGTTCTTTCACGCGGTCGGGGGTGATGTATTCCGTCGATACACCTTGCAGCATGTTGGCGTGCACGGTGCGCAGGTAGCCGCGCACCTCATGGTGGGTTTGCGCCAGCATCAGCAGACCGCGCGGGGAAAACATGACGTTGTAGTTCAAATCCTGACTGAGCGTCTCGTAAAGACTGCGCGCCTTTTCATAGATCGCGGCAGAGGGGTCTTGCAGGTAGTTCGACCGGATGATCGTGGTGTTGCGCCCGGTGTTGCCACCGCCGAGCCAGCCTTTCTCAACGATGGCCACATTGGTAAGCCCGTGGTTTTTGCCAAGGTAATAGGCGGTGGCCAGACCGTGACCCCCTGCCCCCACGATGATGGCGTCATAGTATTTTTTGGGCAGGGGTGATGCCCATGCCCGCTCCCACCCCTGATGGTTGCGAAACGCTTCGCGCGCGATGGCAAAAACTGAATAGCGTTTCATGGATGCCTCGCGCTTAGGTCGCCCCGGTGTGGACGAGGTGCAGATATATCCGCACCCACAAGCGGCACAATCGGGAAATTTGCGACATTTGTGGACTGAGTGGGGTGTGACAGTTTGCGCATTGCCTGAAGGCACGGGATTTCGGGCTTTAGATTGATCGGTGAAGCGCTTAGACAAGCGACTGAACGGGCAAAATGGGTTGGACGCGTGGGCGATTGGGGTTTCTGGGTTGCGGCGGGGGGCATGTGCCTTGTGGTTGCGGCCAGTTTGATTGCGGTGCTGTTTCAGCGGCGGGACACCCTACCTGCGACAGGTTCCTATGACATGCAGGTCTACCGCGCGCAGCTGGCTGAGGTGGACCGCGATGCAGCGTTGGGGCTGGTGGCAGCCGCAGATGCAGATCGACTGCGCGCTGAAATATCCCGGCGGATACTTGACGCTGACCGGACCCGACGCGGCGCTGCAGTGGCGGTATCGCCGGGCGGGCGGGTTTTGGCGGCGGGGCTGATTGCGCTTGTAATGGGTGGGGCGATTTTGGGCTATCTGCAGCTTGGTTCGCCCGGATATCCCGATTTGCCGCTGGTAAAGCGGTTGGCAGCAGCGGCCGCGTTCAGTGCCACCCGGCCTTTGCAAGTTGTGGCCGAAGCGGCATCGCCAAACCTTGATGTTGTCGCACCTGATGCGGAAATGGCCACCCTGATGAAAAAGCTGCGCCAAGCGGTGGTGGACCGGCCGGGCGACATACAGGGCCTGACGTTGCTTGCGCGCAACGAGGCGGCCTTGGGCAACCTCGGTGCGGCGGCGACGGCGCAAGCGGCATTGATAGCTGCCAAGGCGGATGTGGCGACGGGCGCAGATCACGCGATGCTGGCCGAGATTCTGATCCGGCTGGCGGGCGGCTATGTGTCACCCGAGGCCGAGGCGGAATTGATCGCAGCCCTGAAATCAGAGCCGAAAAATGGCACGGCTTTGTATTATTCGGGGTTGATGTTCGCGCAAGGCGACCGGGCGGACCGGGCGTTTGCAATATGGCGCGATTTGCTGGACACGAGCGCGCCAGACGATCCGTGGGTTGCCCCGATCAAAGCGCAGATCGCCGATGTGGCGGCACGGGCCGGGGTCAAATATGCGCTGCCCGAAGCTGTGGGGCCGACGGCGGAACAGGTGGATGCGGCGGCGGATATGACGGGTCCGGACAGGCTTTCGATGATCCAAGGCATGGTCGACGGCCTGTCGCAGCGGCTGGAAGCCAAAGGCGGGCCTGCGGAAGATTGGGCGCGCCTGATCAAATCACTTGGGGTGCTGGGCGATACAGACCGCGCCCGCGCGATTTACGTGGAATCGCAGACGGCTTTTGCCGGGCGCAAGGCAGAGTTGGATGCGTTGAAAGCGGCGGCAATCGCGTCTGGAGTGGCGGAATGATTGTGGAAGCGATCGAAGATTTTGCCGCCGCCCTGCCCCAGGGTCGTGCGGTATTCGGCCTTGATTTTGGCGAAAAGACCATCGGGGTGGCGGCATCTGATTTGCGCCGCTCTGTGGCCACGCCGATTTTTGTGATCCGGCGGACCAAGTTTACCGAAGATGCAAAGGCGTTGCTCGCGATGATGGCTGAGCGCACAATCGCCGGGCTAATCCTTGGATTGCCGCGCAATATGGACGGATCCGAAGGCCCGCGCGCCCAAGCCACCCGGGCGTTTGCGCGCAATCTTGCCCGCCTGACCGATGTGCCAATTGGCTACTGGGACGAACGGCTGTCCACTGTCGCGGCAGAACGCGCGTTGCTGGAGGCGGATACGTCGCGGAAACGTCGCAATGAGGTCATAGATCAGGTGGCCGCCGGGTATATCTTGCAAGGCGCCCTGGACCGGATGAACTATATCATGCGGGCGGCGGGGTGAGCGGTAAAGATGCGAAGGTCGCGGCTTTGAAAGATGAGCAGACAAAGGACGAGGTCTGGATGCGCGACGAGATCGACTCGCCTTGTGTAAAGCTGTGCGTCATCCACCCGGAAGAACGGCTTTGCGTCGGCTGCTACCGCACCATAGAAGAAATTTCGCAGTGGTCGCGTCTGGCACCAACAGCGCGGGCACTGATCATGGCAGATTTGCCGGACCGTGCGCCAAGGCTGATCAAGCGGCGTGGTGGGCGGATGGGGCGGCTTGACAGATAGGGTTTGGATTTCGGCGCCCAAAAAATTCCTCTGATACCCTGTTTGCAAATCATCACCGTTACGGCGCCGTCAGCCAGTCTTGCACGCTGCCCATTTGCGGGCGAAAATAGGCGATGATGCGACCCTCAGGCGGGGCGGTATCGCTACCGCGCCAAGGGGCGACGCCGTGCAGGGTCAAGCGGTGCAAAAGGGTGGCTTGTCCGGGCTGCACCGGCAGCAGGCATCGGGTGCAGGTGGCGAAAATATCGCGGCGGGCGGCTTGATAAGCGGGGTTCAGGTCAACCGAACCCCAGTCCTCGGGCGGTACATCGGCCAGGCTGCGCAACAAGGCGGCGCGCAAGATGACGTGGCTGCCATCCCACACCACCAGTGGCGACGCATCCGAAATGTTCAACGGCAACCCGAGGATCCAACGATGCGGCTCTTGCATCACCCGCGCGCCGTTTGGTTGCAAAAGCAGGCCGTCCAAGTGGGCAGCATCGCGGTTCAGTCGATATTTGAAGGCGGGTGCGGCTTCAGTTGGTGAAGGCTGCGGGTAGCCGGGCTTTATGACGGAAAGCTGGCCTTGGTGCAGGGGTTCCTCGACAAGCGGCAACGCATCCCAAGGGAAAGCAGCATCAGGTACTGCGCCGGATGGGTCGTTTGGCAAGGCATCAACACCGACCAGCCATGTGCCGCCGCAGCGCCATGCCTCATCGCGCGAGCGAAGGGTGGCAAGCGCCAGTTTATGCGCAGCCTGGGCCCAAGTCGCGATGGCGGGGTCATGATCAATTAACTGCCAGCCACGGTCTACCATCCGGCAACCTTGCGCAGCATGTTCAGCGCGACAAGGACCAAAAACACCGCGAAGGCGCGTTTCAAGGGTTTGGGGTTCATCGAATGGGCCAAGCGCACGCCCCACGGAGTTGCAAGATAAGTGGTGCCAATGACCACCAAGAAGGCGGGAATGTTGACAGCACCTATGGTGTAGGGCGGCGCTTGACCGACAGGCAGGACAAGAAAACCAATCACCGACGGCACGGCGATAACCATGCCAAAGCCCGACGCCGTCGCAACAGCTCGGTGAATGGGCATGTTGTAAAGCGTCATCATCGGCACGCCAAACGTGCCGCCACCAATGCCCATCAGAACCGAGAAAAACCCGATAAGGACGGCCAAAATACCGCGCGTTGGCTGGTTTGGCATCGCCTGTGCCACCCGCCAGCTATCGCGGCCAAGCGCCATATACAGGCCCGCGATCATTGCCAAGATACCAAAAATCGCGGTCAGCGTGGTGGATTTAAGCACCCCGGCCACAAACACGCCCATGATGGCCCCGATCACAATCCACGGTGCCCATTGCTGTAAAATTGCCCAATCGACCGCGCCCTTGCGGTGATGGGCCATGACAGACCGCATTGACGTGGCCATGATAGTGGCAAGCGATGTGGCCACACAGACCTGCATCAGTTGTGGGCCGCCGTAACCTAGATGACCAAACATGTAGAAAAACGCAGGCACCAGAACGATACCGCCCCCTACCCCCAACATGCCTGCGATGACACCGGCAAAGGCCCCAATACCCAAAAGAAGGGCGATCATCGGCAGCAGCGTGGCAAGATCAGGCATCGGCATCCTTTACGGCGTATCTTTGCACAAACCCTAGCGCGCCTGCGCCCCATGTGCCAGCCGCTCCGCCCCATACACAGCGCCAAAATCGAGCATATCGTTCTGCCATCCCAATTCAGAAAGCCGATTATGAAACAGGCACATTCGCTTTTGCCCTGTGCGGGGCCATAGCGCTTGCGCTGTCGCGATTTCTGCCGCGTCAGGCCGCCATGGCGTGAAGTTCGGCCAAGGCAGCGTCCAGCACCTCCAACCCGGCACCGGGGCGATTGGCGTGGTCTGACAGCACCCGCCGCCAGCCGCGCGCGCCGGGGCGACCGTGGAACACGCCCAGCATGTGGCGGGTGATTTGGTGCAGGCGACCGCCATGCGCCAGATGATCAGCAATGTAGGGCCGCATAGCGTCAACCACTTCAGCCACATCGCGCCCGGGCGCATCACCCCACAACGCATCTGCACCAATCAGCACGGACGCCGGATCGTGATAGGCCGCCCGTCCCAGCATGACGCCGTCCAGCCCAAGATCGAGGAAGGTTTTCGCCTGATCAAGCGACGTAATACCGCCGTTGATGCAGAGGGTCAGATGCGGGAATTGCTGTTTCATGCGTGCCACAAGCGGATAGTCCAGCGGCGGGATATCGCGGTTTTCCTTGGGCGACAGACCCTTCAGCCACGCCTTGCGGGCGTGGATGATGAACTGCGTAACTCCCGCCGCCGATACGGTTTCCAGAAATGCAGGCAGCACCTGCTCGGGGTCTTGATCATCGACCCCAATGCGGCACTTCACCGTCACAGGAACCGCGCTTTCGGCCATCATCGCCGCCACACAGTTGGCCACAAGGCTGGGCCGTTCCATCAACACCGCGCCAAAACAGCCAGACTGCACGCGGTCTGACGGGCAGCCGACGTTTAAGTTGATCTCGTCATAGCCATAGGGTGCTGCCAATCGCACGGCCTTGGCCAATTCCGAAGGGTCCGAGCCGCCAAGTTGCAGGGCAACCGGGTGTTCCGTGTCGGAATAGCCAAGCAGCCGTTCACGCGGGCCGTGAATGACGGCGGCGGCGGTGACCATTTCGGTATACAGCATGGCGCGGCGCGTCATCAGCCGGTGAAAATGCCGACAATGGCGATCTGTCCAATCCATCATCGGCGCGATGGACAGTCTATGGGGCGGGTATACTGTCATTTTTTTTGTTTATCTGATTTTTCCTGTCTGCTGTCCACCGGCCGCATCAAAGCCATTGGTCACGATTTTTTGCCTCTATATTATGTATCGCAGCAGATGATCGGGAAAAAACTGGCCCAGCGTCATAAAGAACGCTTTGGGCGTATGGCGTGCCTTTGCCCGCCGCAAAGGCACCACCCCTGCCAGACTTTCCTGATCCATTGTGGTTATGGCCCCCGGCAAGCGGCGAAATACGGCTGCAAAACCCGCATGACGGACGCACGCAGAAGGTCGGGGCGGTTGGCACACAGCACGAAGGCCGTATGATCAAGGCCGCAAAGCGCCTCGCGCAGCGCATAGGTCAGGCCGGGACCAAGCTTCGGAATGGCAAAGCCGTCTTGCACCAAACAAGCAAGCGGTGCTGGCGTTTGGTAATCAGTGGAAGGCGCCTCAAACAGCATCAGCAGATCAGGCAGGCACCCGACCAGCGGGCGGGCCGCAGCGCAATCCTCCTGGCAAATGCATTTTTGGCGGGTGGCATCTGGCCGGGTCATGAGGTCTAGGGCCAGTGTTGCCAGATGACATATACCAACGAATAACGCAGTGTCTTACCGATCGAGACCAGCAGCACAAACCGTGAAAACGGTACTTTCATGACCCCGGCCACCAGCGTCAGCGGATCGCCGATCACCGGCACCCATGAAAGCAAAAGCGACCAGATGCCATAGCGGGCGAACCAGCCTTGCGCGCGCGTCAGCATCGCGCCGTTGACCGGGAACCATCTGCGGTCTTTCATCTGCAAAAAATACCGCCCCATGCCCCAGTTTACCGCTGATCCCGCGACATTGCCCACGGTGGCCACTGCGATCAGGATAAACGGCGTGCCCTTCGCGGCGCTCAGCAAGCCCAGCAGCACAACTTCTGACGACCCGGGCAAAAGGGTGGCGGATAAAAACGCCGAAACAAAAAGCAGCATATAGCTTGATAGAAATGTCACAATGCAGCCCCTGCTACACCCATGACGTAAGCCTCGGCAGCAGCCACGCAATTTACAGGACGCCTCATTCTGCCGTCAGGGGTGCGGCGCGGGCGTGCCATCATTTGGGTTGCGCGGGCACAGGTGAACATCAAGATGGTCAAACTTGCTTTCAAACCGCGTATTTTCCATTCCAGAACGCCCCGCAACCAAACTGTAGCGTGAAGCGGTGACCAAACTGTAGCGACGCCCTGAAAGCCACCTGCCGCTCTATTCAGCAGGTTGGCCACGTTTTGCCGGCGCGCGATCAAGGCTTACCTTCGGTTTGCGCCGGAACCATCCCCGGCCTTTTTGGTGGCTCTTGTCGCCCCGCGTGACCAGCATAAGCATCGAGGGGATCACAATCAACGTCAGGATCGTCGCAAAGGCCAGACCAAAGACAATTGCGCTGGAAAGCGATATCCACCACTGCGTGGAGGGCGCGCCGAAGGTCGTCTCGTGGTTCAACAATTCAAGGTTCAGACCAAACGCTATGGGCAGCACGCCAAAAATGGCGGTTAGCGCTGTCAGAACCACTGGGCGGGCACGTTCGCGGCAGGTTTCCAAAATTGCATCGATCTTTGCCATACCGCCGTCGCGCAGTTGGTCAAACGTGGCGATCAGCACAATATTGTTGTTCACCACAACGCCCGCAAGCGCGATAACACCAATACCCGACATCACGATGCCGAACGGCTGCCCCATGATCATCAGGCCCAAAAACACGCCGATCGTCGACATGATCACGGCAGACAGAACAAGGCCAACTGAAATGAACTTGTTGAACTGCGCCAACAAGACAATGAAAATCAGGAAAATTGCGGTGCCAAACGCTTTGGCTAAAAATGCGCTCGCCTCAGCCTGTTCCTGATCCTCGCCCGCCATAGTCCATCTGATCCCCGCTTGCGAATACCCTTCCGCCTTGAAGGTAGCATCCAGCATGGCCGTTACTGTATCGCGCACATCCTGGGCTTGCACGCCCTCGCGGATACCGGCCTGCACGGTGACAGTGCGGGCACCGTCAATTCGGGTCAGGGTGCCGGTAGTAGGGGCGGCAATGCGGGTGACAAAGTTTGAAATTGGCACCGGGCCAAGTTCGGTTTCTATCCGCAGTTGATCCAGTGCGGATAGATTGCGCTGATCTGTCGGCAGGCGCAGCACAATATCCACCGCGTCATCAGATCCCGCGGGCCGGAAATCTGACAGCTTCAAGCCAGAGGTGACAAGCTGCACGACTGCACCAACCGCCCCCGGTGACGCGCCGTAACGTGATGCTTCGCCCCGATCTACCTTCAATTCCCAATCCACGCCCGGCAATGGCAGGCCTGCGTCAATATCCGTGACATCGCCGATATCCGCTAATTTGCGGCTGATCAGGCGGGCCGCGTCATTCAATCCTGCCGGATCATCCGCTGACATGCGAATTTGGATGGCTTTGCCTGTTGGTGGCCCGGCATCAGGCACCGACACCTCGATATCAACACCGGGTATGCCTTGCATCGCCACGCGCAAATCCGCCAAAATTGCGTTGGCGTTTTTGCGTTTTCGCCAATCGACAAATTCATACTGAATGGTTCCGATGGTATCTGACGCGCCATCATTGCCCGGTCCGCCAGCAGACCCGACGCGGGTATAAATCGTCTCCAGTCCCGGCCATCCCAAAAGCCGCGCCTCCGCTTGGCGGACCAATGCGTCTTTTTCCTGGATCGACAGATTGCCGCGCGCTTTCACATAAAGCTGGCCGTAATCTGGTTCGACATTGGGGAAAAACTCCACGCCCTTGCCGACTTGAACATATGTAAAGGGCACGACAAACAAAGTTCCAAGTGCCAGAAACATCACGATAAAAGGATGCCGGATAGCTTTTCCAACCACCCACATATACCCGCCGTCCTTGTGCACCGGCGGGGTTTTGAACGGCTTGGAGATGATGGCACCCAGCGTTGGCACAAAGATCAGCGCATATACCATCGAGGCCGACAGCGTCGCGATCAAGGTGATCGGCATGTATTTCATGAACTCGCCGACAATGCCGGGCCAAAACAGCAGCGGCGAGAATGCGGCGATCCGCGTCATGGTTGATGCGATGACCGGGCCAGCCATGCGGTGCGACGCCTCCGCAAAGGCAAGCTTTTTATCCATTCCCTCGCCAATGCGCCGCTCAGCATATTCTGTGACGATAATCGCGTCGTCCACCAGCATCCCCACAGCCAGGATCAGACTGAACAGAACCACCAAATTCACCGTAAGGCCCGCCATTTGCAGCCCCAGGATGCCCATCAGAAACGAGGCCGGAATGGCAAGGCCTATCAGAATCGAAGACCGCACCGATAGCGAATACAAGATGATGATGAACACCAGAATGACCGCCGTCAGGACCGAATTTTGCAGGTCACTCAGCAGTTGACGAATGGTTGTTGATTTGTCTTGGCTGAACGACACGACCACGCCGTCAGGTATTTTTGTTTGCAGCGCTGCCGTCACCAGTTTCACCTGATCGACGGTGGCGATCAAATTCGCGCCGATCCGCTTTGACACTTCGATGGCCACAGCCGGTTTTCCATTCAACCGGGTCACGCTGCTTGGGTCTTTCAGCGTCGGGCGAATATCGGCCAAATCACGGGTCCGCACGATGGCATTGCCGTTGGCGACAATCGGCAAATCGGCAAGATCTTCAATGGTTTCAATCAAAGACGGCACTTTGATTGCATAGCGCCCTTCGGCCCCTTCCATCGACCCGGCGGCGATCAGCCGGTTGTTGGCATTAAAGCCCGCGATCATGCTGTCGGGGCGCAGACCGTATGACGACAATTTGGCCGGGTCTATCACAATCTCGACCAGATCATCGCGCACGCCTTGCAATGCGGCATCCAGAACGCCCGGAATTTCTTCGATCCGGTCGCGCAGTTCCTTTGCGGCGGCACTCAGCACACGTTCAGGCACCTCGCCTGACAAAGTCACGACAAGCACCGGAAATTCGGAAATGTTGATCTCGTTCACCGAAGGTTCGTTTGCGCCGTCTGGCAAGTCGCGCCGGGCGTCGTCGACCTTGTTGCGCACATCGTCCAAGGCTTTGTCCAAATCAGCCCCAGCCTGAAATTCGATCAGAACATTCCCACCGCCCTGATAGGCGCTCGCGGTCATCTTTTTGATGCCCTGAATAGACTTAAGCGCCGTTTCCATTGGCCTAAGCAGCAGCCGTTCGCTGTCTTCAGGCGAAATGCCATCATAGCCCACGCTGACATAAATGATCGGAATCTGGATGTCAGGTTCTGCTTCTTTGGGGATATTGATGTAGGCCAAAGCACCCACGACCATCAGAAACACCAGCACCGAGAGGGTCAGTCGGGCGTTGCGAATGGCAAGGTCGACCAACTTCATGGCTGTGCCTTTGCCACATCGGCGGCGGATACTTCTGTTACAGTGACAGTTTCACCGTCACGCACAAGATCCTGACCCGCAACGATTATTCTTAATCCGGACGGCACGCCGGTGACGATCAATCCGGCAGGGGTGTCATCCAGCAGCGTGACGGGAGCGAACTGTGCGACGTTGTCGGGGCCGACCATACGCAACCCGATCAAACCCGCTTCTGATATGGTGATGACAGATCGCGGCACCGTCACGGCTGGCACGGGCGCTGCGAAAAGTCGCACCTCGGCCGTCATGCCGGAGCCGATACTATGATCGGGATTTGGCAACGCCACCTCGACCACAAAAGTCCGGGTTCCAACCGATGCCTGTTTGGCCACATAGCGAATGGTGCCTTCCATTTCGGCCCCACTGACAAGACGCACGCGGGCCTTGCCACCAGTTGACACAAACGCCACATCGCGTTCACTGACCTCAGCCTTCACGACAATCGGGTCCAATGCCAACACGGTGGTGATCGGGGTTCCGGTTTGCACCCATTCACCCAATTCCACCGAGACTGAAACGATCGTTCCGGCAAACGGCGCTTTCAGCAACAACCGGTCTTCGGCAGATTGCGCCTGTTGCAACGCGGCATCTGCAGCCACTTTGGCGGAACGCCGCGTCGTCAGTTCCAAATCCGCAAGCCCGCCACGGGCGAACAGTTTTTCGCCAACTTCGAGTTGCTGGTTTGCCTGGGCAAGGGCCGCCTGCGCGGTCGCTACTGACGCCGCGACATCGGCACCAGCAAGTTTCAAAACCAAGGTATCTGCAGTAATATCATCCCCTTGCGTCACGCCGAGCATTTCCACGATGCCATCAGATCTGGCCGCAAGCACGGCAGTTTTATCAGCCGAAGTTGCCCCTGCGATGCGGATTTCGCGGGCATGATCGGCAAAGATCGGGACCACGGCTGCCACGGTGCGCAGCGGTGCGGCAACAGGCGCGGCGGTATCTGGCGCGGCGTCAGCTACGGTGCCCGGTTCAGCGGCCTTGGTCTGTTGACTGCCGACTGCGGAAAATTCGCCTGTTGCCACCCAAGCGCCAGCTGCAACAAGCACAACCGTGGCCGCAATCCGGTGAGCTTTGAAGACCGTCGCCATAAAACATCAATCCTGAAATAGCCTGCCGTCAAGACTGCAGCAAGCTGTGGTTCCCTCACTGCAAAGGTGCAATAGGCTCGGTGTAAGCATGGTATTTTTGTCGAAAAGGTCAATGTTAAGGGTCAGGTCTTGATGTGTCGCGCACTTTTGAAAAGTGCGGCGCAATACATGCGAATGCCCAACATACCCTCGGATCACCGATTGTTCCACTTGTTTTGACGACCGCTTCACCCCCGACGCGACCACAAAGTGCCTTGCTAGGCCGCGAAATTAAATGCTTATGTCGACAAAATTTGCTGGGGAACCAGTGCGCCAGCGCGGGTGGGAATCCAGATGATGATTTATCGACAAACTCTGAAATCCTTGGCGCTTGCGGTCATTTTGGGCATGCACAGTGCAAGTGCCGTTCAAGCCCAGGTGCCGCCACAGGATGTGCTGGCCATTTGGTACCGCATGACCATGGAATTGGTGCGCCATACCCCCACCTACACGCCGCCGGTGGCAAGCCGAAGCTTTGCCTATATCGGTATTGCCGCTTATGAGGCGGTGGCAAGCGGATCGGATAATCTGCAATCGCTTGCCGGGCAGTTGAACGGTCTGTCGCCACTGCCAAAACGAAACGCGGCGCAAGCTTATGATCAGGCTGTTGTTTTACAAGCTGCCCTTGCGCAAACCGTGACCGTTTATTTTTCCAATACCGGGCCCATGGGGCAGCGCGCCATGGCTTCGCTTTACGCCAAACAGCGCGCGAAAGTGGCAAACGGTCTTGCCGCCGACGTGGTGGAGCGGTCCGAAGGTTTTGGCAAAGCCGTGGCAGATCATGTGATCGCCTGGTCGCTTACCGATGGCGGCGCGGTGATCGAAAATCTGGGCTTTCCTGAAACCTATAACCTGACCAAAGGTCCGGCGCATTGGGTGCCGACCAGCGCTATTCGTTTGCAACAGCTGCCACTTTTACCAAATTGGGGGAAAAATCGCCCCTTTGCCATGCCTACCAGTGCCGTCTGTAACCTGCCACCACCGCCAGAGTATAGCGAAGATCCGACTTCAGCGTTTTATGCAGAAGCGAAAGAAGTGTTTGACGCCAGGAAAAACATGACCCCCGAGCAAAAGGAAATCGCGCGGTTTTGGTCGGATGATGCAATGTTGTCCTCTACTCCGCCCGGGCATTGGATCGCCATTGTCTTGGAGATTCAAAAGCGGGATCAGCACCCGATCGACCAATCCGTTGATGAACTGGCGCGCCTTGGTATTGCGACCGCCGATGCGTTCATCGGTGTATGGACCACCAAATATCAATATGATCTTTTGCGCCCCGTCACCTATCTTCGCCGCACCATGGACCCAAAATGGGAATCACTGTTGATCACACCGCCCTTCCCCGAATATCCCAGCGGGCATTCGGCCCAATCGGGGGCAGCGGCGACGGTTCTAACCGCCCTGTTGGGCGATAACTTTGCCTTTGAGGATACAGCGCACGCTGATGACGGTATGCCGCCCCGCAAATTTGCAAGCTTTTGGGCAGCAGCCGAAGAAGCTGGCATTTCGCGCCTGTATGGCGGCATCCACTTTCGCACTGCGATTGAACGCGGCATTGATCAGGGGCGCTGTGTCGCGGCCTTTACCAATGCTCTGAAAACACGGAGCGAATGATGAAGGTAAGTTTGGCAGCGGCCGCGGTTTTGGTCAGCATCTCTGGCAGCGCTTGGGGCGAGGACATGCCTGCGATACCGTCATTCGCCGAAGAAGGCCCTGCCGCTGGCGTCACCAGTGTATATGCGGGCGACTGGCAGTATATGGTCGGTGGTGGAGTGGCGACCTTTGATTGTTCCGGCGATGGCCGCGCCGACATGGTGTTGGCCGGCGGTGCCGGGCCTGCCACTTTTTACCGCAATACCAGTGCGGTGGGCGGTGCACTTTCGTTTTCAACCGAAGCCAGCGGCCTGGAATTGGACGCAGTGACCGGCACTTATCCACTGGATGTCGACAGCGACGGGATCGTTGATCTGATCTTGCTGCGGCAGGGTGAAAACGTGGCCATGCGCGGGCTTGGCAATTGCAAATTCGCCCGCGCGAACGAAGATTGGGGCTTTGACGGCGGTAATGAATGGTCCACCGCTTTTGCCGCAACGTGGGAACATGGCGCTGCGTGGCCGACCCTTGTTGTTGGCAACTATCTGAACCGGGACGAGGAAGATTTTCCGTGGGGATCTTGCACCGCGAACTGGCTGCACCGCCCGGCGGGGGATGCAGCAAAGTTTGCATCGCCCTTGGCGTTGACACCCAGCTTTTGTGCCTTGTCGATGTTGTTCACCGATTGGAACAGGTCTGGCACCCCGTCGCTGCGTGTCTCGAACGACCGCGAATATTACAAAGGCGGGCAAGAACAGCTTTGGCATTTGCAGCCGGGCGCAGCGCCTGTGCTATATTCCGCGGAAGAAGGCTGGAAGTCATTGAAGATCTGGGGCATGGGGATTGCCAGTTATGACCTTGATTTCAACGGCTTGCCTGAATATTTTCTGACCAGCATGGCAGATAGCAAGCTGCAGCGCGCAGCGCCCCCCGCTGACGGGGCGGCCCTGGCGCCAACATTCGGCGATATCGCGTTCAAGGCGGGTGTGACGGCACACAAGCCCTACACAGGGGCCGAAAAGAAGCCCAGCACCGGGTGGCATGCGCAATTTGACGATGTGAACAATGACGGCATGGTGGATCTGTTCGTGGCCAAGGGCAATGTTAATGCCATGCCTGATTTCGCGCTGGAAGACCCCAACAATCTGCTGTTGCAACGCGCCGATGGCACCTTTCAAGAGGCTGGCGATCTGGCGGGTGTGGCCAGCATGAAAACTGCCCGTGGGGCGGCGTTGGCGGATTTTAACCTAGATGGATTGCTTGATCTGGTTGTCGTCAATCGCCGCGCGCCAGCCCAACTATGGCGCAACACCAGCACCACTGCTGGCCACTGGATTGAAGTCCAGATCAAACAGCCGGGTGCGAACCAAGATGCCATCGGGGCCTTCATCGAGGTCAAGCATGCAGATGTGGTGATGAGCCGCGAAATCACCGTCGGGGGCGGTCATGCCAGCGGACAAATCGGATGGCGGCATTTTGGCCTCGGCAGTGCGGCAGATGCCGAAATTCGCGTGCAATGGCCAGACGGTGCGACCAGTGACTGGTATAAACTGGTGGCAAACCAGTTTTACACGATCAAGCGTGACCAGCCGCCAGAGGTCTGGACGCCGGAATAAGCAAAACAGCCTGGTCGCCGCTTGCCGCCCTGCCCCGTGTCGTCTATCTAGCGTTGGCAGGCAATAAAGGGCGAATGATGCGCATTTTGATCACCAATGATGATGGCATCAACGCCCCGGGGCTGGAAGTTTTGACCCAGATTGCCACCGAAATCGCCGGGCCAAAAGGCGAGGTGTGGACGGTTGCTCCGGCATTTGAACAATCGGGCGTCGCACATTGTATCAGCTATACCAAGCCCATGATGATCGCAAAGCTGGGACCGCGCAGGTTTGCCACCGAGGGCAGCCCGGCGGATTGTGTGCTGGCCGGGCTTTTTGATGTGCTGGACGGGGCAAAACCTGATCTGGTGCTGTCGGGCGTGAACCGGGGGAACAACTCTGCTGAAAACACGCTTTATTCCGGCACCATCGGCGGCGCTATGGAAGCAGCATTGCACGGGTTGAAGGCGATTGCTTTGTCGCAATTTCTGGGCCCGCTGACCGAGGATTTGACCGACCCGTTTGAAGCGTCTCGCACGCATGGGGTGGCAGTGGTGCGCGCACTGTTGGACAAGGGCATTTGGGACGATGCGGATTACCGCACGTTCTACAACGTCAATTTTCCCCCGGTGCCCGCCGCATCGGTCAAGGGCATCAAGGTGGCCGCACAAGGCTTTCGCCGCGATACCGCTTTTGGGCTGGAGCCGCATATCTCACCTTCCGGGCGCAGGTTTTTGTGGATCAAGGGCGGCCCGCAGCAAACGCCAACGCTGCCCGGAACCGACGCTGCGGTGAACTTGCAAGGCTATATCTCTGTCACCCCCATGCGGGCGGACCTGACGGCGCATGACCAGTTGGCCGATCTGACGGCGCGTCTGGGATGACAATGGGCGGAGGCAAGCCGGGCAATGACGATGATACCGGCGGCAGCGCCGCGGAACGTAAAATGCGGTTTTTGTTCACATTGCGGTCACGCGGCATTACCGATGCGCGGGTTTTGGGTGCTATGGAAACCATAGATCGCGGTCACTTTGTGCGGGGGCATTTTGCCGCCCGGGCTTATGAAGATATGCCGTTGCCAATCTCGTGTGGGCAAACGATCAGCCAACCTTCCGTGGTGGCATTGATGACGCAAGCACTTTCCGTCAATCCGCGCGACACGGTGCTGGAGGTGGGAACCGGGTCTGGGTATCAGGCGGCGATCCTGTCGCAGTTGGCGCGGCGTGTCTATACGGTCGATCGGCACCGCCGTTTGGTGCGCGAAGCGACCGAGGTGTTTCGGGCGCTTGATTTGGTGAATATTACCGCCCTGACGGCAGATGGCAGCCACGGGTTGCCCGAACAAGCACCATTTGACCGTATAATAGTGACCGCCGCCGCCGAAGACCCCCCCGGCCCCCTATTGGCGCAGCTAAAGATAGGGGGTATCATGGTGGTTCCGGTGGGCCAGTCTGATACGGTGCAAAGCCTGATCAAGGTGGTGCGCAATGAGACAGGCTATGACTACCATGAACTTCGCCCGGTGCGCTTTGTGCCGCTGGTCGAAGGGATTGGTGCAGATTGAACGATGATGCGCGCGCCCCGGGATCAACCCGGGCGCTGGTTTATAGAGGCAGAGCAAAGATGACCCGTCCCCCAGTTACAAGCAGCACAGCGCTGCGTGCTTTTGCCCTGACCACCGCCTTGGTCGGGTTGGCCTCTTGTGATGCATCTGTCGGGGGTGGGCTTAAAAACATGGATTGGGATCTGCGCAGTGGTGGCGGCGCGCTTGATACCTCTGGTGCGGCGTTGCAGGCATCGGCCAGCCGTCCGTCAGCGGATGGGCAAGGTATCTTGACCTATCCGACCTATCAGGCAGTCGTGGCGCGGCGTGGGGACACGGTGGCCAGCGTGGCCGACCGGATCGGTTTGGGTGCTGCCGAACTGGCAAGCTACAATGCCCTGCGCCCCACCGACCCTTTGCGCGACGGCGAGACGCTGTTGCTGCCGCGCCGGGTTGCCGGTGGTGCATTCAGCGACGGGAACACCGGAACGATTATCGGTGGCAGCGGCGCTGGCGTGCAGCCGGTTGATGTGGCGGGCATTGCCACCACGGCGCTTGACCGGGTTGGGGGATCGCCGCCCGCAGCAACTGCCGCCCTTTCAGGCCCGGAACCGCAGCGCCACAAGGTTGCGCGCGGCGAGACGGCGTTTTCAATCGCCCGGATTTACGGCGTATCGGCCAAGTCGATTGCCGATTGGAACGGCTTGCCCGCCGATCTGGCCGTGCGCGAAGGCCAGTTGTTGATTATTCCCGTGGCTGCTGCAAGTGCCCCGGCAAGACAAGCGGATGTGGAAGAAACTGCGCCCGGTATCGGATCACCAACGCCAGTGCCGCCGTCGGCGTCGCAGCCGCTTCCGGATGAAGATGTGACACCGGCTGCGCAAACGCCAAAAGAAACACCTGCATCACCTGATCTGGGCGAGCAACGATCCTCAGCCTCGGCCGCAAAGTTTATGATGCCCGTAGATGGTAAGATCATCCGCGCATATGCAAAAGGCAAAAACGACGGCATTGATATATCTGCCGCTGCGGGCAGTTCGGTCAAAGCCGCTGCCGATGGCGTGATTGCCGCGATTACCAAAGACACCGAACAAGTGCCGATTTTGGTGATCCGTCACGCGGGCGGCCTGCTTACGGTTTATGCCGGGCTGGACGGGATCAAGGTGGCCAAAGGTGCCAAGGTCAAGCGTGGGCAAACCATTGCTTCTGTTAGGGCGGGCAACCCGGCTTTCGTGCATTTTGAAGTGCGCAAAGGCGTCGAGAGCATCGACCCCGTGCAGTTTCTTCAATGACGCCCATTGGCAGGCGGCGAAAAATGCCTCTTAGCTTTGCAGCCTTACACCGCGCCGCGCCGCAAGATCGGTGAAGTATTGCCATGCCACCCGGCCAGACCGTGCGCCGCGCGTGGCTTGCCATTCTATGGCTTCCGCGCGCAGGTCTGCATCGCTGATTTCAACGGCGTAAGCGGTGCAATACCCTCGGATCATGTCAAGGTAATCGTCTTGGCTACACGGGTGAAAGCCCAGCCACAGGCCAAAGCGATCTGACAGCGACACTTTTTCTTCCACCGCTTCTGACGGGCTGATGGCGGTGGATCGTTCATTTTCAATCATATCACGTGGCATCAAATGACGGCGGTTTGATGTCGCGTAAAGGATCACGTTGTCAGGCCGTCCCTCGATCCCGCCATCCAGCACTGCTTTTAGGGATTTATAATGTTGATCGTCATGGCTGAACGACAGATCATCGCAGAATAGAATGAACTGATGATCTGCCAGCCGAAGATGCGCCAACAACCGGCCAACCGAAGGCAGGTCTTCGCGGCTGAGTTCCACGATTTTCAGCGACCGTCCTTCGGCAAGGATCGCGGCATGCACGGCCTTCACGAGGCTGGATTTACCCATCCCCCGCGCGCCCCATAACAGCGCGTTATTGGCAGGAAGCCCGCGGGCAAAATGGCGGGTATTTTCAAGCAAAACGTCACGCGGCCGATCAACCCCGATCAACAGGTCAATATGCACCCGCGCGACGCGGCCAACAGGCTCCAGCCGGTCTGGCGCGGCGTGCCACGCAAAAGCATCCGCGGCCCGGTAATCTGGAGCAGACATGGCGGGCGGGTATCGGCGTTCCAGGGCGGCCGCGATGCGACTTAAGGCATCATCGGTCATACTGCGCTTTCATCTTCGTCAACCCAACTGCCATCAGCGCGCATTGCAGCCTCTTTCTTTTTCTCAAAGCGGCTGATCAACAGGATTGAAATTTCGTAAAGCGGGTAGACGGCAAAAAACATGATAAGCTGGCTCATCACATCGGGCGGCGTCGCGACGGCTGCGACGCACAGGATAGCAACCACAGCATATTTGCGAGTGGCCCGCAAACCGGACGCCGTAATCAACCCGGCTTTGCCCATCAACGTCAGCAACACGGGCAGTTGGAAGCATAAACCAAACGCCATGACAAAGCTCATCGTCAAGGATAAAAACGCCTCAACCGAGCCTTGATAGACAACCCCGGCAGACGCGCCCGCCGCCAAGGCGGTGCCTTCGGCCATCGCCTTTTGAAAATCATCCTGATAGCTAAGGAAAAACGCAAACGCTCCCGGCAAAATCAGGTAATAGGCAAAGGCGGCACCGGCTATAAACATCGCTGGCGAGGCGACAAGAAAAGGCAAAAACGCGTTCTTTTCATTGCGGTAAAGCCCCGGCGCCACAAAGCGCCACAACTGAAACGCAATCACCGGAAATGCCATTGCAAAGCCCGCCCACACAGCGATTTTCACGGCAACAAAAAAGCCTTCTTGCAATTTAACCAATATGAACTGGCAATGCTGACCGCGCACTTCCATGGCGTGACACATGGGTTGCGACAAAATGTCGAACACCGGTTTCCAGACAAGATAGCCCACAAGACAGGCTACACCCAAGGCCGCGACCGAAATCAGGATGCGGTTGCGCAGCTCTTTCAGGTGCTCCATCAACGGGGCGGCACTGCCATCTGCTTCGTCAGCCTTACTCATGCCTCGTCTGCTTTCTTGGGTTTTCTTGCCGCACGGGGTTTAGATACCGCCGCGCTTGCAGCGGATTTTGCGGCTGTCGCGGGCGTGGTGGGTTTGGCGGGTTTGGCGGGCGTAGTGGGTTTTGCGGGTGTGGCGGGTTTTACTTTTACAGCTGGCGCCGCTGGCGCTGGATCGGGTGTTTGCGCCGTTTTCAACGCCGCTGCCTGTTTGGCGGTTTGGGTTTTCAACAAGGCTTGTGTTTCAGCACCATGAATAGCAGGCTCAGTCACTGCCATACCACCCGGTCCAACCATGGGCGCTTGCACAATGGGTTTTGTGGCGACGGGCGCTGTGGTTGATTTGATCGGATCCCACTTCTCAAACCTGTCGGCAGCAGCTTTGACCTTGTTCAGCCCCATCGACGTCGCCGACGTGGCGCCTTTGACCGTATCAGTCACATCTTTTACGCCGGATTCCCGCGCGGCCTGATCCATGGCACGGCTGAAATCACGCGACATGGCGCGCATCTTGGCGGTAAAGCGGCCAACCTGCCTGAACATTTGCGGCAAGTCTTCAGGGCCGATAACAATCAGCGCCACAATCCCGATAACCAACAATTCGGCCCAGCCGATATCACCAAACATGAATGTGCCCCTCCCGGCGGAAGAGTGCGCGCGATAAGCAGCAAGAGTTCACTTTCAGACCTTGTCTTTTTCCGCGGGGGTTACATCGCGGGCAGCGGCAGCGGCGGCCTCTTTGTCTTTTTCAATTTCGGCCGATCCATCAGAGACGCCTTTTTTGAACGCAGTGATGCCACGCCCGAACTCGCCCATAAGCGAGCTGACTTTGCCTCTGCCAAACAACACAAGCACAACAATGCCGACGACCAAAAGATGCAATGGGCTTAAATTCATAGTATATTCCTCCATAGTGCCGCAGATTGCGACGCCTTTGAGACAAGACTTAATCAAGGTTGCGGGCGGATCAAAGACATTGGGCGAAAGATAAGGCCAGGATCCGGCGATTGCTGACAGCTACTTGTCAGTTGGCCCAGTGGCAGGCAACATGGCGCCAAGTGATTGGAAAAGAGCAAAGCCCGCATCATGCGCCGCACAGACCGTCTGTTTGACCTGATCCAAACCCTGCGCGACGGCAGGTTGCACCGGGCTGGCGACATGGC
>JAYSPY010000003.1:0-19179 GCA_043721855.1 Pseudorhodobacter sp. | reverse complement strand
GTAAGTGCTGCACCGAACGCACCGATCACCGAAAGGGCGGGTGTGCCAACTGCGAAGGCGGCCATCAGCCATGGATATCCGGGGGTGGGCAGGTTTAGCAAAAGGCCCAGCAAGGGCGCGGCAAGGGTCAGCGGCAGGCCCGTCACCAGCCAATGGGCAAGCGATTTTATGGCAACAACGGCTTCCAGTGGAATCGGGGCAATGACCAGCAGTTCAAGCGACCCATCTTCGGCATCCAGCGCGAACAGCCGGTCCAGGGACAAAAGGCAAGCCAGCAGCGCCCCGACCCAAAGGATGCCAGGGGCGATTTTGGCAAGGGTTCCGGGATCGGGGCCAACCCCGAGAGGGACGAGGACGGCAACCAATAAAAAGAACGCAAGGCCAAGTCCAAAGCCGCCACCAGCGCGGGTGGCAAGAGTGATGTCGCGGATCAGCAGGGCAATCATGCGGTGACACCGTCAAAGGCGCTGGCCTGGGCCGCTTTGCGACTGGCGAAAGGCGCGAGGTCAAGGCCGACGGACGTGGGTAATCCAAGGTCAATATGGCTGGCAATAAGGGCACTGCCGCCTTGCCCCAGATGGGCAGTGATCATCGTCACAAACAGCGCCGCTGATGCGACATCCAGCGATACCGTGGGTTCGTCCAAAAGCCACATTTTGCGGCCTGTCACCAAAAGCCGGGCAAGACCGAGGCGGCGTTTTTGGCCTGCCGACAGGGCTGCTGCAGGGCGCGATTTCAGCGCGGCAAGATGTAGGGCAGCCATCGCGGAGGTGGTGTCTGCAAGCCCGAAGATGGCGGCCCAGAACGCAAGGTTTTCGTGCACGCTTAGGGTGGGTTTGATGCCATCGGCATGGGCTGCATAGGCGATGCTATCTGCAGGCGCGGTGATCTGGCCCGATTGCGGCGGTTGCAAGCCTGCTATGGTGCGCAAAAGGGTGGTTTTGCCGATGCCATTGGGGCCTTGCAGCACCAACGCCTGTCCGGGTTTCACGGTGAAACTGACGCCGGACAGAATGGTCAGTCCACCACGCGCACAGGCAAGATCGGTGACGGTTAGGGTCATGCTGCGGGTTTAAAGCATCTGGACATCTGGCGATAGGTCAGACTGGCAGCAGGGCCGCGGCGATGCGACGCCCTTCGGACAAGAGCACATTGTAGGTGCGGGCGGCCGCGGGAGAATTCATCACCTCGACGCCGATACCAGCGACTTCAAGCGTTTCGCGAAAGGCCGCCGGCACATGTGCGATGTCCGCCCCCATGCCGATGAACAGCACATCTATTTTGCCCGCAAGCGCCAAGGGGGTGGCGGTATCGTCAAGCCCGCCCCAAGCCCCTGCGCCCCACGGGGTGATCAGGCACGGGCCGGATAACACCTTGCCATCAATGCGGAAAAATCCGGGGCCGTAGCCGTCAATCGGTTTGGCAAGATCATAGGCAATTTCGGTCAATCGCATGGCGTCACGCGTCTATATTGGCGAAATCCGTACCCGCTTTGCCGTCTTTTTTCAGCTTTTCGCTGCGGTCCAGACCAAGGATCAACACAATGTTCTTGGCCACATACACCGAAGAATAAGTGCCAAGCACAACGCCCATGAAAATGGCAAAACTGAAGCCACGGATCACGTCACCGCCAAACACCAACATCGACCCGACCGCAATCAGCGTAGTGATGGATGTCATCAAGGTGCGGCTTAAAGTTTCGTTGACCGACAGGTTCATCACATCGCGCAGTGGCATGGTTTTATATTTGATCAGATTTTCGCGCAATCGGTCAAAGACCACCACTGTATCGTTGATGGAATAACCTAAAATTGTCAGAAGTGCCGCAATTATCGACAGGTCAAACTTTATCTGAAACAGCGCAAAAATTCCGATGGTGATGAACACGTCATGCAGCAACGCCAAAACGCCACCAAGCGCAAACTGCCATTCAAAGCGCAACCAGATGTAAAGCGCGATGCCAAAGCTGGTCACGGCGACGGCAATGATCGACGAATAAACCAGTTCACTCGACACCTTTGGTCCAACCGATTCGACCGATGGGAACGTGATTGCCTTGTCCATCGCGGTCAGCGTGGCCTTGACCTTATCAAGCGTTTCCGGAGTTACAGCTTCGTGCCCGTCCAATGCGGCGATCCGCACCATGGCTACATGCTGATCATCGCGAAATGACGGGTCATACACTTCGTTGATTGACACATCGCCAAGTTCAAGCCCCTCAAGCGCTGTGCGATATGTTCCCACATCAACAGCTTGCGTGGACTCCGTCCGAATAGTGGTGCCACCCTGGAAGTCGATACCAAAGTTTAGGCCCATGATCCCCCAAACAATAAATGCCAGAACCATCAGCACCATAGAGCCACCGAAAGTGATCCACTGATATTGAAAGAAGTCGATACTCGTCTTTTCCGGAGCCAGTCTTAGACGCCATGCCATAGCTGATCTTCCCTATACGATGATGAATTTAGGTTTGCGCAAAGCAAACCATGCTTCAATCAACAACCGCGTGACATAAATTGCGGTGAAGACCGATGTGATGATGCCGATTGCCAGCGTGATGGCAAAGCCGCGCACCGGGCCGGCACCAAAGTAGAACAGCACGGCGGCGGTGATCAGCGTGGTAAAGTTGGCGTCGATGATGGCGCTTAACGCACGCTCGTAACCCAGCTCGATGGCCCTGGCGGGGGTTTTCTGCACCCTGAGTTCCTCGCGTATCCTCTCATACACCAGCACGTTGGCATCAACCGCCATACCGATGGTCAACACGATCCCACCGATGCCCGGCAGCGTCAACGTGCCGCCGATGATTGATAATGCGCCGAAAATCAGCGCCATGTTAACAGCAAGGGCGATATTGGCGAACAGACCAAAGAGCCCGTAAGAAGCAAACATAAACACCGCCACAGCGGCCATCGCGACGATGGCGGCAAATTTGCCCGAATCAATGCTGTCCTGGCCAAGTTCCGGGCCAACGGTGCGTTCTTCGAGGAATGTCATTTTTGCAGGCAAAGCGCCTGCGCGCAACAGCACGGCAAGGTTGGTCGATTCCTCGACCGAAAAACTGCCGGTAATAATGCCAGAACCGCCCGCGATATGGCTTTGGATCGTGGGGGCAGAGATCACTTCGTCATCCAGCACAATTGCAAAGGGCGAGCCGATGTTTTCAGCCGTGTAATCACCAAATTTGCGCCCGCCCGAGGGGTTGAAGCGAAAGTTGACTGCCGGGCGGTTGTTTTGGTCAAACGCGGGTTGGCTGTCTACCAGATCTTCGCCGCTGACCACCGGGGTTTCTTCGACAATATAGAAAATACCTTTTTCGTCGATCGAGGGCAGCAACAGATTGCGCGGGCCGGGATCGGCACCGGCATCAGACGTGCGGCCAACGACCGGATTAAAAGTCAGCTTCGCCGTGGTACCGATCAGCGCTTTAAGTTCGGACGCAGACCCGATGCCGGGCACCTGGATCAAGATACGGTCAACGCCCTGACGTTGAATGGTAGGTTCGCGCGTGCCGACTTCGTCAATCCTGCGGCGAATGATTTCAAGACTTTGCTGCATGGTGCGGCTGTCGGTGGCAACGCGTTCCGCATCGGAAAGCTGAACAGTGATATCATTGCCATCCACCGCCACGTCGATATCATTTTGGCCAATGCCCGTCAGGCTGACGACCGGGGTTGCCAAGGCTTTGATCGCGGCAACAGCATCCGCCATGCCTGCGGGGTTTGCGATGGTGACACGCAGCACACCGGGCACCGAAGGCAGCCTGCGCACATTGCCGATTTTATCACGCAGATCGCGCAGCGCGTCGCGCACATCGGGCCACATGCCATTGATCCTGGTGGCATAGACTTCATCCACCTGAACTTCGGCCAGCAAATGCGCGCCACCGCGCAGATCAAGGCCAAGGTTCACCAGACCGGACGGTGCCCAGGCCGGCCAAAGTGCCAGGGCAGCCGTTTGATCTGGCGTGGCGACATTTGCTGCCGCCTCGATCGCTTTGCCGGCATCATTGTGTTGTTCAACTTGGCTGTAAAAGGCGTTTGGGATGGCATAAAGTATGCCAACACCGCAAACCAACATAATAAATAGGCGCTTCCACAGCGGTGTGTGCAACATCAACGGCTTCCCAGATCAAGCAGCAGCAGGTTCGGTTTTTGACATGACCTGCGTGATGGTGGACCGCAGAACCCTGACCTTTACACCTTCGGCGATTTCCACCTCCAGGATGCCGTCATCATTCACCTTCAGCACTTTGCCAAGAATTCCGCCTTGGGTCAGCACCTGATCACCGCGGCGCAACGCCGCGACCATGCCTCGATGTTCTTTCAGCTTTTTCTGCTGGGGCCGGATAAGGAGGAAATACATAATCCCGAAAATAAGGATCAGCGGCACGAACGAGGTGATTGCAGAGGCGGCACCGCCTCCGGCAGCCTGGGCATAAGCGGGGGTCACAAAGAACATGGTCGTCCTCTCAAAGCAGGTGGGGAAACCCCCGGAATTTGGTTGCGCACCCTAGCCACGAGGGCCGGGAAGCGCAAGGTGATGATAGGGGCAGCATGCCTCTTTCCTATTACGGCCTTTGGCATATAGACATGATGCGACCCGCGTTCAATTCGTGACCGGGCAAAAGGGTGGCAAAGATGCGTGGTGTAAAGATTTTGGCGGGATCGGCGTTGTGTGTGGGTGCAGGAATCGCGCTGGTTTTTGCGCAATCGCCCCCCCTTGCCCAGACATTGGCCACGCCTGCCCCTCTCCCGATCTTTGCCATCGGGCAGATCAGCCACGGTGAAAAAACGGATGGCGCAATTTGCACAGGCACTTTGGTTGCACCCGATACAATGTTGACGGCGGGGCATTGCGTGGCGATTGACGGGGTGGCAATGGCACCGTCTACCATCAAATTTGCGGCGGGAAAGAACGGCCCTGACAGTGCGGCCGTGCGCTATGGGCGTGAGATCATTCTGATGACATCACCGGAGGGCGAACATTTTCGGATGCGCTACGACATTGCCCTGGTGAAGCTATCCGACCCGATCAAGGCCGATTTGGCCCTACCCCTGCCATTGATGCCAAAGGACGCCGTATCCGACAGCTATAGTTTTATCGGATATCGCAGAGACGCCCGTGATCTGGCGGTAAAAACCGATGATTGCAGGTTGGTTAATCAGCGCGGCAGGGTGCTCGGGCTGACTTGCGCGGTCACGTCGGGTAATTCAGGGTCGCCCCTGTTGGTGCAAAAAGACGGAAACTGGCAAGTGGCGGGTGTGATCGTATCGCAAGGCACAGGCAGGGGCGAAATCCAGTCTTACGCCGTCATGCTGGATGAAGATTTTCGCGCCCGCATCGAAACACCCTAAGCCCACTGCGTTTCAGGATTTGAATTGCCGGGCGCGCTGGGGCATAGGGGGCGGGTAGCTTCTTTTGCAGGACCAGACCCATGCACGATATCCGCGCCATTCGCGACAACCCCGAAGCCTTCGACGCCGGTTTGGCGCGGCGCGGGCTGCCGGGAGTGTCGGGCGAATTGCTGGCAGTGGATGCTGCACGCAGGGCCGCAATTCTGGCTGCGGAAACCGCGCAGGCGGCACAAAATGCAGCAACCAAAGACGCAGGTGCGGCTAAATCTGCGGGCAACACTGCAGAATTTGACCGTTTGCGCGGTTTGGTCGGTGAAAAGAAGGCCGAGATTGCCCGGATGAACGACGAAGCTGCTGCGCATGACGCCAAACTGCGCGATATGCTGATGCGCATTCCGAACCTGCCCTTGGCCGAAGTGCCGGATGGCCCGGATGAAACCGGCAACGTCGAAATCCGCCGCTGGGGCACGCCGCGTGTCATGGATTTTGCACCGAAAGAACATTTTGATATCGCGGGCGTGAAACCCGGCATGGATTTTGCGACGGCTGCCAAACTCTCTGGTGCGCGGTTTGTGGTGTTGAAGGGGGCGGTGGCGCGCCTTCAGCGGGCCTTGGCGCAGATGATGCTGGATGTGCACACGTCCGAACATGCCCTGACGGAAACATGGACCCCGGTTCTGGTGAAAGACGACGCGATGGAGGGCACGGATAAGTTGCCGAAATTCGCCGAGGACAGTTACCGCACCACCAATGGCTGGTGGCTGATCCCTACGTCAGAGGTGACGCTGACCTATTGCGTTGCGGGCGATGTTCTGGACGAGGCGGCCCTGCCCCTTCGGATGACGGCACATTCGCAATGTTTCCGGTCCGAGGCCGGGTCTGCGGGCAAGGACACTGCCGGCATGTTGCGCCAACACCAGTTTGAAAAGGTGGAAATGGTGTCGATCACCACCCCAGACACCAGTTTGGCCGAACACGCGCGTATGACGCGCTGCGCGGAAGTGATCTTGGAGCGCTTGGGCCTGCCCTACCGCACGATTGTGCTGTGCACGGGCGATATGGGCTTTGGATCAACCAAAACGCATGATCTCGAAGTGTGGCTGCCGGGGCAGAACACTTACCGCGAGGTCAGCTCGGTTTCCGTCTGCGGTGATTTTCAGGCACGCCGGATGAATGCGCGCTTCAAAGTGCCGGGGGGAAAGCCCGAATTTGTGCATACGCTGAACGGGTCTGGTTTGGCGGTGGGGCGCTGTCTGATTGCCGTGGTAGAGAATGGTCAGCAGTCAGATGGATCGGTTGATCTACCCACAGCCCTCTATCCCTACTTGGGCGGCAAAACCCGGATCTCGGCGGCAGGAGTCTTGGAATGAACATCAAACCATGGTTGGTTTTAATCGCAGCATTTGCGTTTTTGGTCGCACCGTTTATCTCGCCGCCGTTCACGGGCTATGATCCGGGGACGTTTCGGGTCGTAATCCCGCGTCCGTTTATCCAGCCTGCAGGATATGCGTTTTCCATCTGGGGGCTGATTTACACTTGGCTGGCGGTGCATGCGGTGTTTGGGTTGATAAAGCGCGCGGATGATACGCGCTGGGATGTCACGCGGTTGCCGCTGGCGGGGTCTGCGCTGATGGGGGCGGTGTGGCTGGCGATTGCGGGCGTGGCACCTGTGACAGCGACGGTTGTCATCTGGACGATGCTGTGGCTGGCGCTGTCGGCTTTGCTACGGGCGAACCCTGCGCGGGATCGCTGGCTGCTGGTGGCACCAATAGCAATCTATACAGGTTGGCTGACGGCGGCGGCGGCGGTGTCGCTGGGCGTTATCCTTGCCGGGTATGGCTGGCTAAGCAACACCGCGGCGGCGATTGCGATGCTGGCGCTGGTGCTGGTGATCGCGGTGACAGTGCAAATCGCCAGGCGCGGTGTGTTGGAATACGGTGCTACCGTAATTTGGGCATTGATTGGCGTCATAGCGGTAAATTGGGGTGATGCACGGCTGGTGGCCTATGTGGCCCTCGGTGGCATTGCCGTGATGGCGGGCACGATGGCGACGGCCCGACGCTAAGCGATTTCCTTTTCGCCCAAATACTCAGCTGCGCCGGGGCCTACTTGTTTTTGACAGGATTGCCCACATGCTTTCGCAGGCGGCTTGGTGTATGGAACTTCTGGTCTTTGAACGGGTTCTTGTCGCCTTGGCCGCGCAGGGTGATGCGAATGGGCGTGCCCGGCATATCAAAGTGATCGCGCAAGCCGTTGACAAGATAGCGTTTATAGCTTTCTGGCATCAGATCGGGATGGCTGCACATGGCCACAAAACCGGGCGGCCTTGTTTTCACTTGGGTCATGTAGCGCAGCTTGATGCGCCGCCCACCGGGGGCTGGTGGTGGATGCGCCTCAGTCATTGCCCCCAGCCATGTGTTCAGGCGCGCCGTGGGCACGCGGCGGTTCCAGACATCATGTGCCTTCACAATCGCGTCGTGCAAACGGTCAAGCCCGCGCCCGGTTTTGGCGGAAACAGTGATCAGCGGGGCACCGCGCAACTGCGGCAGGTAGCGTTCAAACATTTCGATCAGAGCGGCGAGCTTTTCTTGCTTCTCCCCCTCCAGATCCCATTTGTTGACCGCCAGCACCACGGCGCGGCCTTCGGTTTCGGCGTAATCGGCGATGCGCAGATCCTGGGTCTCGAACGGGATATCGACATCCAGCAAGACCACGATCACCTCGGCAAAGCGAACGGCGCGCAGGCCGTCAGACACCGACATTTTTTCCAGCTTTTCGTTGATGCGGGCCTTTTTGCGCATACCGGCGGTGTCGAAAATCCGAATGGGCGTGCCCAGCCAATCGGCCTTGATCGAGATTGCATCGCGGGTGATGCCCGGCTCTGGCCCGGTCAGCAAGCGTTCATGGCCGAGGATTTTATTGATCAGGGTGGATTTACCGGCATTCGGGCGGCCAATGACTGCGATTTGCAAAGGCTTGGCGGTGGTGGCGCGGTGCGCCAGCGGATCAACCTCCAGCTCCGCCTCTTCCTCAGGGATATCCAGATCGACCAAAGGTGCATCAGCTTCAGCCCGTTCGGAAAATTCATCCGCCATGGGCCGAAGCAGGTGGTACAGATCATCAAGCCCCTCGCCATGTTCGGCGGACAGGCGCAGAGGCTCGCCCAGACCAAGCGACCACGCATCCAGCGCACCTGCATCGGCGGCGGACCCTTCGGCCTTGTTCACGCCCAGGATTACGCGGGCACCTTTGCGGCGCAGGATATCGGCAAAGATCATATCATTGGCGGTGACGCCTGCACGGCCATCAATCAGGAACAGCGACAAATCGGCCATATCAACGGCACGTTCCGTAAGACGCCGCATGCGGCCCTGAAGACTGTCATCGGTGACATTTTCCAAGCCCGCCGTATCAATCACGGTAAAGCGCAGATCAAACAGCTTGGCGTCGCCTTCGCGCAGATCGCGGGTGACACCGGGTTGATCATCGACCAAAGCCAGTTTGCGGCCCACAAGGCGGTTGAAAAGCGTGGATTTGCCCACATTCGGGCGGCCTACTATGGCCAAAGTAAACGTCATGGTCGCGCTCCGGCAGAACGACCAAGCTGGGCGGGTCGTCGTGAAGGGATTGCCTTACACGGCCCGTGCGTTAACGGAAAGCGTGAAGTTGCCCATTACCCGAAACGATATACAGCGTGCCCCCCGCCAAGGCAGGTTGGGCCGCCGCACCGCCTGGAATATCCAGTGTGGACAGCAACGCGCCATCTGTTGGGTTGAAAAAGCGCAGAACGCCGTCTCCCGAGACTACAACAAGCCGCCCACCAGCCAGAACCGGGCCGTAATGCGCGGTGATTGCTTTGCGTTTCTTGACCTTTTCCTTGACGAAATAGGGCATCGCGACCGACCAGATCAAATCGCCAGTGGCGGCATCAAGACGTATCAGGCGGGCCTCGTCATTGACCAAAAACACCGAACCACCCACGGGCAGAACCGGGGCAAGGGCACCTTCAGGTGCTGACCAAAGTTGTTGGCCGGTTTCGGTGTTGATCGCAAATGTGCGCCCGGCGGATGTGCCGACATAGGTGGTGGAGCCTTGGACCACCGGGTCGGCAGTCACATCGGCAATGGCCGCATAGACGCGGCCCAGACGCCGCCCGGCGACCGAGGATTGCCAGATCCGGGCAGAGCCGTCTTTCATGACGGCGGTAACTTCGCCGCCGGCAGCAGGGAACAGGATTGTAGTATCTGCGACTGCTGGGCCAGCCGGACCCACCATGCCAACACCGTTAGGCGTGCCAGGAATATCCCACAAGATGCGGCCAGAATCGGCGGTCAGGGCAAAAGCGGCACCATCGCGGCCAGAGACATAGACCACGCCGTTATCAACCGTTGGGGCACCCATTACCGGCGCATCAAAGCGTTGCCGCCAGATCACGGCGCCTGATGCGGGATCCAAAGCGACGACCTCGCCGTAGCCTGTGGCTGCGAACAAACGCCCGCCGCCATAAGCCAGACCGCCGCCCGAAACCTTGCCGCCTTTGTCAAATTCCGCAGTCAGATCAACCGCCCATAGCCGCGCGCCAGAGGTCGAAGTGGCGACAAGGCCGGACAACCCGTCGATGGTATAGATGCGGCCATCTGCCACGATGGGGGCCGCCGCAATGCGGTTGCGCCTGGTGCTGGCCGCACCAATGTTAACGCTGAACACGCGTTGCGGCGATGCGGACAGCGCGCCATGCGGCATCAGGTGGCGGCTGTTGCCTGCGCGGTGCGTCCAATCGGCATTGGCGCTGGCGGCGGGCAGCGCAATGGGTTGGCTGATATTATCGGCGCGGTCTGGCGCGGCCACAGGTGCGGGTTGGCCTTCCACCGGAACAGACGCATCAAGCTGCGTGCGCACGTTGAAGCGTTCGCCTTGCAAGATCAGCTCGCGCTGTTTGCACGCCCCCAGAAGGGCTATCAGGCAAAGCCCTGTCACCAAGCCGGGTCTTAGCCGCATCGCTGCACTGGTTGCCATGTTTGCCCCGTATTCTTTACTACTTTTGCTACCAATTTGGCGGTGTTATCCTTCGGCCACGGGCGAGCCGCCCAAGGCCAAAATCACTTGTCCGGCCCGCGCGCGCAGGCCTTGGCTTGCATCTTGATCTTTGGTCAAAGCGCGCAACGCGTCAATCGCTTGTGCCGCTTTGCCCTCTTCAACCAGCAAATAAGCAAGTTGTTCCAGCGCCAGGGTCCGGTAAGGCCGGCCCGGTGCGGTAATGGCATCCAGTGCCGAACGCCGATCGGCCAATGGCGCATCTGCACCCACAAGAATGGTGCGGCGCAGCACGGCCAGATCGCGGTAGCTGGTGTCAAGCGATGTATCGGTCGCCACCGCATCCAACGCCGCAAGCGCACTTGCACGGTCCTTGCCAGGGTCGCTTGCCAGCATCAGTTGCAACAGACCGGCCTGATCACCGCTGCTTGGCACCGCCTTCAGCGCGGCCAAACGCGCCTCGGGTGTCTCCAGCGTCAGTGCGGCCGTCACGGCATCGCCAAAGTTTTCGGCGCGGGCGGTATATCTGGCTTTTTGCCATTCCGTCCATGCGGCACCGCCGACGATGCCCACAACCAACACCACCCCGATCCAGCCATAGCGGCGAAAGATAGCGAACAGCTTGTCGCGGCGGACCTCTTCGGTCACTTCGTCAATGAAGCTTTCATTGTTGCTCAAGGCGCGTCTCCAATCAGATGACCCGTCTTACACGCAAGGCCAAGGTTTTGCCAAGGGCTGCGAAAGAACGAGGGCTGCGAAAGAAAGTGACAATCCGTCTGCTCATACTGCGGGGGCATACCGGCCTGCGAAATGATCGGCTTCATACTCGGCTTCAGTCAAGCCGGGGGTGCTGACGCTTTTTGCCTTGTCATCTTCGGCAGATTGGCGCGCCCACATGGCGGCATAGCGACCACCAAGGGCCAAAAGCACATCATGTGTGCCCTGTTCGGTGACGCGGCCTTCTTCCAGCACCAGAATAAGGTCGGCGTCGGCAATGGTGGACAGCCTGTGCGCGATGGTGATGACCGACCGCCCCTGCCCCATTTCCAACAGCGAATCCTGTATGTCGCGTTCGGTCTGGGTATCGAGCGCCGATGTCGCCTCATCCAGAATCAGGATCGGCGGGTTTTTCAGCAAAGTCCGGGCAATGCCGACGCGCTGCTTCTCACCGCCCGATAGTTTCAGGCCTCGCTCGCCCACGGTGGTTTGATAGCCCTGCGGCAGCGAGATGATGAAATCATGGATTTTAGCAGCGCGGGCGGCATCTTCCACCTCGGTCACGGATGCGGAGGGGCGACCGTAGGCGATGTTGTAAAACACAGTATCGTTGAACAGCACGGTATCTTGCGGCACCACGCCGATCTGGTCGTGCAATGACGATTGTGTGATATCACGGACATCCTGCCCGTCGATGCGGATGGCGCCGCCGGTAACGTCATAGAATCGGAACAAAAGCCGCCCTATGGTGGATTTGCCAGACCCTGACGGCCCGACAAGTGCGATCCGCTGCCCCGGCCCCACGCGCAGACTGACCCCTTTTAGAATGGGGCGGGCGGCATCATAAGCAAATTCGACCTTGTCAAATATCACCTCGCCGCCGCTGATTTTAAGCGCCTTGGCGCCGGGTTTGTCTTTGACCTCGGATGGCTGGCCCAAAAGGTCAAACATCTGGCTCATATCGACCAAGGATTGCCGGATTTCGCGGTAAACCGTGCCCAGAAAGCCCAAGGGCAGCGTAATCTGGATCATATAGGCGTTGACCATGACAAAGTCGCCCACAGTCAGCGTCCCCGCTTGAACCCCCATTGCAGCCATCACCATGACGATGATCAGCCCGCTTGTGATCAGCACGGCCTGCCCCATATTCAGCAGCGCCAGGGATTGCCCTGTTGTCACGGCAAAACCTTCGTATTTTGCCATCGCTCCATCGTAGCGTTGAGCTTCGCGCGCTTCAGCCCCAAAGTATTTGACGGTTTCAAAGTTCAGCAAACTGTCGATGGCCTTTTGATTGGCATCGGTGTCTTGATCGTTCATCTGGCGGCGCAACCCCACGCGCCATTCGGTGATGCGGAAGGTGAAGATGACGTAAAGCGTAATCGTGGTGACCACGACAACCATATATTGCCAGCCGAACACCACGGCGAAAATGATCGACACCATCGTCAGTTCCAGGATCAACGGACCGATGGACAGCAGCATGAATCGCAGCAAAAAATCGACGCCCTTGACGCCCCGTTCGATTATCCGGCTAAGTCCGCCGGTTTTGCGGGTGATGTGATAGCGCATGGATAGCTGGTGGATATGGGTGAACGTTTCGATCGCCAATCTGCGGATGGCGCGTTGGCCGACCCGCACGAAAATGGCATCGCGCAATTCGCCAAAGCCAACGCTTAATAGCCGCGCCATGCCGTAAGCGACGGTCAAGCCTACAGCGGTGACGGCCATCAGCAGCCCAACAGATGGGGCTTGGCCGGTTAGCGCATCGACTGCGAATTTATACATGAACGGCGTTGTGGCCGATACGATCTTGGCCGCAACCAAGGCCATCATTGCAAAAACAACGCGCCGCTTCACCCAAGGCTCGCCTTCTGGCCAAAGGTAGGGGCCGACGCGTTTTATGGTTTGCCAGCTGCTGGCACCCTCGGCTTTCGATTGGGCGGCGGGCATGGCGGCGACGGATATTTTTTGCGTTGGTTTAAGCATTTTAGCCTGTATTTGCCTTTGTCGCCGAAATCCCATGTTGATTTGGGGCAGACCTTGGGTTAACGGTTTAACAGTTCAACATATCATGAGTAATTAAGATATGAGCCGAAGTAAAGTCCTGGCAAGCCTGTCCGCTCTGTCAAATGAGGCGCGCCTTGATTTGATGCGCATGTTGGTGGTGGCAGGAGACGATGGCCTTGCCGCTGGAAAAATTGGCGTGGAACTGGGGCATTCGGCATCACGGCTGTCGTTTCATCTGGGGGTCTTGGAACAGGCCGGATTGATAAAGTCCCGCAGGGTTGCCCGCAACGTGATTTATTCGGCAGATTTTGCGGGGCTTGGCAGCACGATTTCCTATCTTTTGCGCGATTGCTGCATGGATCACCCACAGGTGCATGATTGTTGTAGGCGGGCGCTTGACGAAGACGCTATTCCGATGCTGTCGGAATAACGAAAACCTGCCCCGGATAAATCAGATTTGGGTCGCGGATTTTATCCTTGTTGGCCTGATAGACCTGCACATACATCACGCCATCCCCAAATTGTTTTGATGCAATGCCCCAAAGAGTAAAGCCGGGCTGAACGGTTATTGATACCGCAGAGGCAGGTTCTGGCGCAACAGTTGCTACGGCGACTGGCGCAGGTTCGGCGTCAGCCGTAGCTTCGTCTTGGGGATTTTCGGTGGCGCTTGCGTCGGCTAAGGGGATGGCCGCGGAGATGGCTGCTGGGATGGCCACCGGCGCCGGCACCGATGCCGCAGCGACTGTGGCTGGCGCAGGCGCTGCCACGGCAACCTCAACCGCCGGATCCGGGGTCTGGGTGGCGGCGGCTAAAGCGTCCTGAGTTTCGCGCTTGAACGGGGTTTCAAACCGCGCGGTGACCGTGCCATCTGCCGCTAATTGATCGGCGCGCAGCGTGTAAATCCCCGGCGCAATTGGCGGCATTGTCGACGCCCAAAGTCCGTTCTCATCTGCCTTCACGTCGATCAGAGGCGCATTATCAAGATAAATCCGAATAACCGCACCAGATGCGGCGCGACCCGAAATGTGCACATCACCTGTCGGACTGTAGCTAATCGTATCAATTGTAAGATTGCCCACAGGGCCCGCTGCCGTGGTCTGGTCGCCAGTTTGCAGAATTTTAACGCCGTCTTTGGTGATCAAAAGCGCCGCCGGGGGTGCTGGCGCGGTGGCTGGTGCGGCTGGTGCGGCAACGACAGCGGCTGGGTCTGGAACTGCTGCCATGACTGTTTCTTGCACGGCGGGTTCCGGTTCAACTGCGGCAACATCAAGTGGGGCCTCAGTGGGCGCAAGCGCCACCTCTGCGGCAGCGGCTATTTCGGTTTGGTCGGGCAAGATGCTTGTCATCGTCAGCATCCGGGGTGCGGCACTGCTACCCAGCACAAACAGGCCCACAAAGTTGCCAATATCATCGGCGGTTGTTGCCGAAATTTCCACGCCATCAATCCGTAGAATGATCTTAGATCCGGGTTGCGCAATTCCGGCAACGACAGTGCTGCCATCAGGTTCGACGCGCACCACATCAAAGCTGGGCGCGATTGGAGCGGCGGGTGCGGGTGTTGCGGCGGGTGCGGATGTTGCTGCAACGTCAGCAACTGGTGCGGCGGTTTCAGACGCGGCAATCGCCGGTTCTGCTGCCACGTCTTGTGCGCTTTCTACCACATCGACCGGCGGTGCTTTGCGCATGACCCAACCGCCATATCCCGCAAGTGACACAACCGCCACACCACCAACCAGAATTGCCGCTTTGGCACCCATGCTGAGCGCCCTGAAGTCCGCCATCTACATTCCCCCCGAAAGCCTGACCTTCGGCCTTCTCTGAGACCTGTTAACCAAGGCCCCTTTTCTTTGCACCAGAAACGCCGATATCTGGGGGCAAGGCAATCGTTTTCGCAAGGTTCTTTTTCATGACGTCATCGCTTCGATCCGTTTGTGTCTTTTGTGGCTCCAGATCGGGGGGTAACCCATCTTACAGCGTCGCAGCCCGCGATGTTGGGGCCCTGATCGCAAGCCAAGATTGGCGGCTGGTTTACGGTGCTGGTGATGTGGGCCTGATGGGTGAAGTGGCGCGTGCCGCCTTGGCAGCAGGCGCGCTGACGCTGGGGGTGATCCCCACGCATTTGCTGGCGCGCGAAAAGGGCAAACGCGATCTCACGACGCTGATCATCACCGAAAACATGCATGAACGCAAAAAGGTGATGTTCATGAATTCGGATGCGATAGTCGTGATGCCGGGGGGCGCCGGTTCGTTGGATGAGTTTTTCGAGGTGTTGACCTGGGCCCAATTAGGCTTACACGAAAAACCGATTTTTCTTTTGAATACAGATAATTACTGGGAACCCCTAATCTATTTGCTAGACCATGTCATTGAACAAGGTTTTGCTGACGCTTCGATACGGGGGCATTTTGTCGTGGTGGACGATGTCTACGAACTCTCTGCCAAATTGTTGGCGGCGTTTGAGTGGATCTTGCCGGAAAAGGCCCGCCACAGTTTCCCATGACAGGCCATCTTAGACAGGCAAGAAACTTACATCCTGGCGGTTACGGCTTCCCAATTCACCAGCTTTTCAAGAAAGTTGGCAAGATAGGCCGGGCGCTTGTTGCGAAAATCAATGTAGTAGGAATGTTCCCACACATCGCAACCAAGCAAAGCGGTTTGACCAAAACATAGCGGGTTCACCCCGTTTTCGGTTTTGGTCACCTTCAGTGCGCCGTCTTTGTCTTTCACCAACCAAGCCCAGCCTGACCCGAACTGTCCCGCACCAGCGGCGGCGAAATCATCCTTGAATTTTTGCACGGAACCGAACGCTTCGGTCAGCGCCCGATCCAGCGTGCCCGGCATTGCTTTGCCAGCCGGGCCCATCACTTCCCAGAACAGATTGTGGTTCCAATGCTGCGACGCATTGTTGAAAATACCGTTTTGGGCGACAGAACCGGCAACATAAGTGCCGCGAACAACGTCGTCCAAGCCCTTGTTTTCCCATTCGGTTCCGGCAATCAGCTTGTTACCGTTATCGACATAGGCCTTGTGGTGCAGATCGTGGTGAAATTCTAGCGTCTCGCGCGACATGCCAAGACCGGCAAGCGCATCATGGGCATAGGGCAAATCGGGAAGGGTGAAAGCCATAGCGACATTCCTTTCAGGAAAGTGAGAAATCTGAACCTCTTTAGAAGCACTTGAAGGCACAACGTCAAGGGGCTGCCCGTGGTTCCGAAGTAACGCGCGACCATCAACGCAGATGTAGGTCTGACCCTGTTTGCGCCGAATGCTCCAGCAACCCCATGACATAGCCTGCAACGGACCGAAAGCTTACCAACGTATAGCCATCGTCGGCTTTCCAAAAAGCGGCGGCGACCTGACCGACGCGGGTCCGGCGCAGCTCGTTCGGTGCAAGATTGGCAAAATCAACGGGTGCAAGTTTCATCAATACTTCTGCCGCTTGTGGTCCCTCAATGCGAAACACCGCGCGGGCATCAGACACATCTTGGGCAAGGTGATGCAGGCCACCAAGTTTTTTCCCAATCGTATCAAGGGCTTTTCCCACGTCTTTGTAAGGAAGGATCAGCAAAAGTTCGTCATGCGACATCCAGCCAACAGCGCTGGCGCCTTTGGCCTCAATCCGCCGTTGTGCCGGTGGTTTGGTGCCTGTCACCGTTTTGATCAACGCTGGCAAAGCCTTGTCGCCCAAATCGCAGCGCAGGCTGATCATGCCAATGGGGCCGATTTCGCGGATTTGGACAAAACCAGAAAACCTGGCACCGTTCAGGGCGGAAACCGGATCAGACATTTTGTTTCTCCCCATCCTTGTCATAGAACACCGGATCACAGATGCGCGCCAGCACTGGTGCGCCCCCAACTTTCGGAAATTCTAATGCCTCACCAATACGTTGCGGGCCGTTCTTCACCAGACCCAAAGCAATGCCGCGCTTCAATGTGGGCGAATAGTAGGTCGAGGTGACGCGGCCTTCGGTGTTGCGTTGACCATTTGGGTTATGGCCCGCCGCTACGGCATAGGCGCCATCGGGAATGACCGACCCATCAAGGGTTTCCAAACCGACCAGCTTCCAGCGGTTCGGATCGGCCAAGTGGCGACGCTCCTGACCACGCTTTCCAAGGTAATCGGCCTTCTTTTTGGAAATAGCCCAACCAAGGTTAAGATCTTGTGGGATCACCGTGCCATCGGTTTCATCACCGATCATGATAAAGCCCTTTTCAGCGCGCATAATGTGCAAGGCTTCCGTCCCGTAAGGCATCGCACCCAGATCAGCACCCTCTGCCAAGGCCTTGTTCCAGAACGCTAAACCGTGGCTGGCGGGGATTGCGACCTCATAGCTAAGCTCACCCGAAAAGCTGATGCGGTAGATGCGAACCGGATAACCTGCCAGCGTGCCATCCGCCCATTGCATGAAAGGCAGCGCCTCTTTCGAAACATCCATGCCACCCAGTTTTTCCAGCAGTTTCCGGGCGTTAGGGCCGACAATGGCGACTTGGGCGTATTGTTCGGTGACATTGGCCACATAAACCTGCCAATCCCACCATTCACATTGCAGCCAATCCTCCATATGCGCATGAATGCGGTCGGCACCGCCAGATGTGGTGTGGCAAAGCCACGTATCTTCGGTGATGCGGGCGACCACGCCATCGTCGGACAGGAAGCCATTTTCGTTGCACATCAAGCCGTATCGGCACTTGCCCACGGACAGGGTGGACATGACGCCGGTATACAGCATATCGAGGAAACGGCCTGCATCCGGGCCTTTGACGATGATTTTTCCAAGCGTGGATGCATCAAGGATACCAAGGGCTTGTCGGGTGTTGTTCACCTCGCGTTGGACGGCTTGATCGTGGGATTCGGTCCCGCGCGGAAAGCAGTAGGGCCTACGCCAATGGCCGACGGGTTCTAAATAGGCGCCAGCCTTTTCATGGGCCAAATGCATCGGCGTGCGGCGCAGCGGTTGAAAGATGTCGCCGCGCGCCTCGCCTGCCAACACGCCGATGGTCACGGGGGTGTAGGGCGGGCGGAACGTGGTGGTGCCGACTTGCGGGACAGTGACGTTCAGCGCATCCGCAAGAACCGACAGACCGTTGATATTGCTTAGTTTACCTTGGTCTGTCGCCATACCCAAAGTGGTATAACGCTTGGTGTGTTCAACGGATTCGTAGCCTTCACGCGCGGCAAGCTGCACGTCGGATACCTTTACATCGTTCTGATAATCCAGCCACATTTTGGAGCGCAGCTTCAGGCTGGCCCCCTGTGGCATCAGCTGTATGGCACCCGTGCTAATCTCGTGCTTTATCTGTGCATACGCCTCAGCCCCCTGCAGAACGCCATTTCCGGCGGCATTGGCCGAGGCGAGGATGCCCGTGGTATCAAACACCCCCAAGGCGGCCCCTGCGGCAATCACCATCGGCGCGCCGTCGTGGTTGGTCGGCGGACGGGTCGCATCGGGGATGAAGGCGACAAGCGCGTCGTCCCAAACCAGCTTACCGCCACAATGCGACCAGAGATGCACAACCGGGGACCAGCCGCCGGACATTGCAACGGCGTCACAGGGCACAGTTTCTGTAACCGCGCCCTCGCCCGCCTGCAGGCAAAGGGTGACAGCGGTGACGCGCTTGCCGCCTTTGACCGAAGCGATGGCGTGGCCGGTCAGCACGCGGATGCCAGCGGCGCGGGCGCGGGTTGGCAGATCGCCGTTTGCCTGCGCCCGTGCGTCGATGATGACGGGGACGGACAGGCCAGCGGCCTTGATGGCAAGAGCGGTCAGATAGGCGTCGTCGTTGTTGGTGGCAATCACGGTGCGGTCACCCGGCGATACGGCGAAGTTGGTGATGTAATCGCGTACCGAGGCGGCCAGCATGACGCCGGGGATGTCGTTGCCCGCGAAGGACAGCGGGCGTTCAATCGCGCCAGTCGCCGTGATGATTTGCCCTGCGCGGATACGCCAGAGGCGCTGTTTCGGGCGGCCATCGCCGGGGGTGTGATCGGCCACGCGTTCGTTTGCCAGCACATAGCCGTGGTCATAGACCCCTGCCCCGGTGGTGCGCAGGCGGAGGGTGACGT
>JAYSPY010000002.1:0-82653 GCA_043721855.1 Pseudorhodobacter sp. | reverse complement strand
CCTGCGCAAGGGAGGTATGCGTGATGCGATAGTAGCGCGTGCGATCTAATGAGCAAGGCAAGCGGTGCCGCAACGCTGTGCGGTGGCGCACATGCGCCTGTGCCTTGATGGTGGTGCGCGACCGTGGACGCAGGCGGGGGCACACAGGCGGGGGCACACAGGCGGAAGCACACAGGCGGGGGCACATAGACGGGGGGTGGCTTGACGCTTGCGCGCAGGGGGGCTAATCGGCGGCATTTCGCAAAGGCAATGAACTGATGACGAAGACGCCTGTACCCGACGAGCGGCGCAATTTTTATGGCCGCGTGCATGGCAAAACGCTGCGCACCAGCCAGAAGGCGTATCTGGCGGAAGATTTGGCGGGGCTTACGTTTCGTGGGATCACGCGCGAAGACAATCCACAGCGCGCACCGGTTGATGTGGGCACCGTATTTGGGGCGCGGCCTTTGTGGGTGGAAGTGGGGTTTGGTGGCGGCGAGCATCTGGTGCATATGGCGGCGGCAAATCCCGATGTGGGGATCATCGGCTGCGAGCCCTATGTCAACGGCATTGCGATGTTTTTGGGCAAGGCGCGGGCGGCGGCGGTGGATAACATGCGCATTCATCCGGGCGATGTGCGTGATTTGTTTGAGGTGCTGCCAGAAGCGTCGGTTGCCAAAGCATTTTTGAACTATCCTGATCCATGGCCAAAAGCGCGGCATCATCGGCGCAGGTTTGTGACGCAGGGGTATCTGGAAGCCTTTGCACGGGTCATGGCACCGGGGGCAGAGTTTCGGGTGGCGACGGATATTGAAGATTACGTGCGCCAGACGCTGGAAGAAGTACCGCAGGCGGGGTTTGAATTGGTGGATCAGGGCGGGGTGGCTTGGGGTGATTGGTTATCAACCCGGTATGAGCAGAAGGCGCTGCGGGAAAGCCGCGTGCCGCATTATTTGACCTTTCGGCGGGTCGGCTGAGGGGCGTCAAGGTAGCGGCGCGCTGATCGCGCAGGTTTTTTCTCTTGCGCGCCCGGACTTCGCCGGGCGTGCAAGGTTGGCCCCCGGCGGGTCAAGATTGCCTCCGGCGGGGATATTTAAGCCAAAGTGAAATTTGCGGGCTGCGATTGGTGGACCCTGCGGTTTGCTTTTGCTAATCAGGCGCAAATTGTGAGGAGTGTCTGACATGTCTGGCCATGGTGTTGCAGAGCCGATGACGGCGCGGAAATCTGGGGCTTTGTCTGGCGTGGCAGAGGTGCCAGGGGATAAGTCCATCTCGCACCGGGCGTTGATTTTTGGCGCTATGGCGGTGGGCGAGACGAGGATCACCGGATTGCTGGAAGGTCAGGACGTGCTGGATACCGCATCGGCGATGCGGGCGTTTGGCGCAGAGGTGGTGCAGCATGGCGCGGGGTCCTGGTCGGTGCACGGCGTGGGTGTGGGCGGATTTTCTGAGCCATCAGGTGTGATTGATTGCGGCAATTCGGGCACCGGGGTTCGGTTGATCATGGGCTGCATGGCAACCACGGCAATGACGGCGACATTTACCGGGGACGCCAGCCTGTGCAAGCGGCCCATGGGACGGGTGACGGAGCCGCTGTCGCTGTTTGGCGCGCAGGCTTACGGTCGGCGCGGCGGGCGTTTGCCGATGACGGTTGTGGGGGCGGCCAGTCCAGTGCCGGTCAGGTATGCCCTGCCAGTGGCAAGCGCGCAGGTAAAATCGGCGGTGCTGCTGGCCGGGTTGAACGCGCCGGGGCAGACGGTTGTGATCGAGCGCGAACCGACGCGGGATCATTCGGAGCGGATGTTGCTGGGCTTTGGTGCGGAACTTTCGGTGGAGGCCACGGCGGAGGGCAATGTGATCACCCTGACGGGCCAGCCGGAATTGCGTCCGCAGAGGGTGGCGGTGCCGCGTGATCCAAGTTCAGCCGCGTTTCCGGTCTGTGCGGCGTTGATAGTGGAGGGGTCTGATGTGCTGGTGCCGGGGGTTAGCCAGAACCTGACGCGCAATGGGCTATATCTGACGTTGGTCGAGATGGGGGCAGAGATTGAATTCATGAACCTGCGCCATGAGGGCGGCGAGCCGGTGGCGGATTTGCGGGTTCGGTTTTCGGAAGCGATGCAGGGAATCGAGGTGCCAGCCAGCCGCGCGCCGTCGATGATTGACGAATTTCCAGTGCTGTCGGTGGTGGCCGCATTCGCGCATGGCCGCACGGTCATGCGGGGCGTCAAAGAGCTGCGGGTGAAGGAAAGCGACCGCATAGACGCGATGGCGCGGGGGCTTGAGGCCTGCGGTGTGCGGGTGGAGGAAGACGAGGACACGCTGATCGTGCACGGCATGGGGCCGGGCGGCGTGCCGGGCGGGGCGACCTGTGCCACGCATTTGGACCATAGGATTGCGATGTCGTTTCTGGTCTGCGGCATGGCCTCGGTGAAGCCGGTGTCGGTGGATGATGCGTCGCCGATTGTGACATCTTTTCCGAAGTTTGAAGGCTTGATGAAAGGGTTGGGGGCGATTCTGGTGCGGGGGTGAGAAAAATTTTCGTCTGTAAATTTTTCGCGGGCGGTCTGCCCCTAAATTGCGGCGCGCCGTCCCGCCCCGCAGCATCGCCAAGGCTGTGCGATTGCTGCTGAAATAGTCCACGACACTATTTTCCGGGCGCAGGTCACCCCTGAGGATATGTGTGAACACAAAAAGCGTCAGGACAGCGGGCGTTCACCGATGCGTTGGGCGACCATGATCAGGTAGCCGTCTGGGTCTTGCACCAGAAACTCGCGCTGGCCACCCATTCGGTCGCCCCAATGGCGCCATTTGTCGCGCAGGGCCACGTAGAAGGGGATGTTGGCCGCGATGATGGCTTGGCCATAGCGGTGGCGTCGTCTCCATAAATCCGGATCACTGCGCCGCGCCCGCAGGGGGCATGCAGAGCGCCGGTTTCCCAATCGCCATCGCGTTCTCAAATCATGATTTGCGCGCCGCCCGCGTGGGTCAGACAGGCTGGTGTTTGGGCGGGGCGCGTGAAGGCGGGGATAAAACCCATGGTCCCGGTTCAGAAGGCGAGGGCGCGGGGGTAATCTTGCACCATCATTTCGGCCATCAGGCCGGCCCAGACTGGGGGTGGTGATCCGGTGCCCATGTGATTTTCCCCTTGTTTGACTTGGCGGCAGAGTTAGGGGAAAAGCAGTGTTGAAAAAAAGGAAATGCGCGAATGATCTTTACGGTGGCGATTGATGGCCCGGCGGCGGCGGGTAAGGGCACGATTGCGCGTGCTGTGGCGGCGCATTTTGGCTTTGCTTATCTGGACACCGGGCTGCTTTATCGCGCGGCGGCACGCAAGGTGATCGACGGGATGGACCCGGTGGCGGCGGCAAAGGCGCTGACACCGCATGATTTTGAGCGGGCGGGCTTGCGCACGGCGAAAGTCGGGCAGGCGGCCTCGAAAATCGCGGCTTTGCCAAAAGTGCGCGCGGCGCTGGTGGCGTTTCAGCAGGAGTTTGCGCGAGGCGAAGGCGGAGCCGTGTTGGATGGCCGCGATATTGGCACGGTGATTTGCGCCGCAGCAGAGGTGAAGTTGTTCATCACTGCGTCCGATAGTGTGCGGGCGCATCGGCGGTGGCTGGAACTGGTAGAAAAGAATCCTGATCTGACTGAAATGCAGGTATTGAACGAACAACGTGAACGGGATGCACGCGATACTGAACGCAAGGTGGCACCCTTGCTGGCAGCGGTGGATGCGGTGATGCTTGACACATCAAAGATGACGACCGAGCAGGCGGTGGCCGCGGCGATAGCTGTGGTGGCAGAGGTTCTGGATCGAAAATGACAGGGGTGGAGGTGGTGTTTCATTTTCCCGAAGCTTTCCACCATCGCTATCAGACGGCCCGTCATCTGGCGCTTTACCCAGCCATAGAGGCGGCGATGGTTCAACATGGCGGGCGTATTCGCGTGGCGGAACACCCGGTCAAAGAAAAACAACTGATCTTGGACGACAATCTGCACATTGTCGAAAACGGCCGTATCCGGAACCCTGGCTATTTAAACGCAGCCTTGGCGTATATGCGGGGGTTTTGGCATCTTGATCCGCAGGGGGTGCTGGCTGAAAGCGCGATGTCCAGTTTGCGATTTGATGCCGGATTGGTGGACCAAATGGCGGCGGCGGCATTTGTGACCGATTTGCGCCAGCGTTTTGTCGCTACCCGCAAATCGCGTTACCGCCAGGACCGCAGTTTCACAACGGTTCCTGACGGGGCTATTGTGGTGTTTTTGCAAGGCCCCTCGCCGCAGCGCCGGGGGCAGGCGCATATGTCCTATAGCGACATGCTGCAAGCGGTGGTGGAGGGGGCAGGCGGACGGCCTGTTTTTGCCAAGCCGCACCCGTTGCGCCCCGATCTGGGTCGTCAGACCATTGCAGACGTGCAGGCGCAGGGGTTGATCGTGACCGAAACCGCAGGCAACGTGCATGATCTGCTGGCCGGGGCGGCGGTCAGCGTTTCGGTCAACTCTGCCGCCGCAATCGAGGGGTTTTTGCACGGCACGCCCGCTGTGCTGTTTGGACAGTCAGATTTTGCGGCGATGGTTGAAACGGTGGAGGAAGCGCAGGATTTCCCGTCAGCGCTGGTGCGGGCACTGACCACCAAACGCGATTATGCTGCTTGGCTGTATTGGTATTTCAAGGGCCATTGCCTTGACCTCGGGGCACCTGACTTTGCCGCGCAGCTGTTTGCGCGTTTTGCGCAAGCCGGGTTTGATGCCGACCGGTTGGGTTTAAGGCAGGGATGACAGTCTGTTACAGACTGCACTGAACATTTTAACCCGAAGTTGGCAGTTTTGAACATTGACTGTGCGCAAAGGATATTTGCTGCGCTGCGGCGCGATCCTATATGGATTTGGTAAGGGAGTGCGCTTGCGCTGTGCCCAGATCATTTTGGAAAGTTGAGGCCCGCGATGTTGAACGAGAAATTGAATTGGCGTTATGCCACCAAGAAAATGGATGCGACCAAGGTTGTGCCGCAAGCCAGCATCGACAGGATTCTGGAGGCGGCGCGTTTGGCACCTACATCCAGCGGCTTGCAGCCGTTCGAGATTATTGTGGTGACGAACCCTGAGGTGAAGGCGAAATTGCGCGGGGCTGCTTATGATCAGGCGCAGCTTACCGATGGCAGCCATGTGTTGGTGTTTGCTGCCTGGGACAATTACACTGCCGAAAGGATAGACGCGGTTGTAGCCCAACTATCGGCAGAACGCGGTGGGCCATCCGAGGCAGTGACGGGGTATTACGAAAACCTCAAGGCCAGCTACGTGCCACGGTCCGCCGAGGCAAACTACGAACATGCGGCCCGTCAGGCCTATATTGCATTTGGGGTCGCCTTGACGGCGGCGGCATTTGAAGACGTCGACAGCACCCCGATGGAAGGCTTTGACCCGGCCCAGGTTGACGAAATTCTGGGCCTGCGGGCGCGCGGATTGCGGTCTGTGACCTTGATGCCGCTGGGCTACCGCGCTGATAGCGGCGATTGGTTAAACGGTGCAAAAAAGGTGCGGCGCCCAATGGACGAGCTGGTAACGCTGGTTGCCTGATCGACGGCGGTGATTAGGTTGGGGCGGCCGCCAGCGATGGTGGCCGCCCACGGCTGGCCACGATGTGGCAAAGCGATGGACCCGATGCCGGCAGTTGAAGCGCTGCCGTTAGACGATATCAGCAAACTGGCTTGTACAGGGTCATAGCGGGGCTGGTGGCAACCAGAACCGCATCGTTGTCAAAACGACATGCGGCGATGCTTGCGGTTCAGTATGATTGTGCAGCAGAGTGCACGAGCCGAAGGTGGCTCTGTGCCAGACGGACGCGACAGGAGCACGGCGGTGTGCTTGGGGGCGGCAATCAAGGTGTCTGCGACCTTGCCTGATCAGTTCGGGCGGTGCTGCGGCATAAGCATCTGGTCGGAAATTCGGCAAAATTGACCGCGTTGGACATGCCGGGCGATCTGCACGCCCGCGGTGCACGCGGGACCGACAGGATGGGTGCGCCCTGGCTGGCGGCAAGTGATACCTTGGTGGTGGATATGTTTTCCATGGCGGTTGAACGGGCGATTGGTGCCGCTATGCCGCTACATGACGATGGCTTTTGCATCCGGCGGAACCTGATCACGTGATGTCGCGTTAGGCATTTGCTAGGGGGCGGGAGGCGATCATGACGAAAATTCCGACACTCGGGGAAATTTGGCGCATCCTGTGCAGCTTCAAGAAAAAAGTCGATGACGACCGCGTTCTGGCCATAGCAGCCGGCGTTACATTTTATACAATCCTTGCGATTGTTCCGGCGATTACGGCGCTGATCTCGATATTCGGGCTGGTTTCAACGCCACAAAATGTGCCGGGGCAACTGTCCAGTCTGACCAGGCTCATGCCACAAGAAGCAGCGGTTCTGCTGACCGACCAAGCGACGCGGATCGCGTCGAAGGCGAATGCGTCGCTTTCTTTGACGGCGCTGACTTCGGTGTTGATTGCGTTATGGTCTGCGAATGGTGGCACAAAGGCACTGATCGAAGCATTGGGTATCGCATACGGTGTGACAGAGTCCCGGCGTTTTGTCAGACTGAATATGTTATCGTTGGGTTTCACGCTTGGCGGATTGGTGTTTGTGCTGGTATTGGGCGGACTGGTAGCAGCCTTGCCTTTACTGCTTGGGTGGATTTGGCCGGGCGGTGTTGCCGAAACTGTGGTCATAGTCGGACGTTGGCCGGTGATGTTCGCGATGCTTCTGGCGGTGCTGGCGATCCTGTACCGCTTGGCGCCGGATAGGCCGGATGCAAGATGGGCGTGGATTACGCCCGGTGCGATACTGGCCGCATTGGGACTTATACTGACATCATACGGCCTTGGGTGGTACATCAGCAATTTTGGCAATTACGACGAAACATATGGGTCTTTGGCGGCTGTTGTTCTGCTTATGCTGTGGATTTGGCTTTCAACCGCGATTGTTTTGATCGGCGCCGAGGTCAATGCCAAACTTGAACGCGGTCGCGGCGTATTGCCAGCAGGTCCGGTCGCTCTTGCTACCTGACCGGCAAGCCGCTATAGGGCCGCCATCCTTATGCTGCAAACACGCGTCCGTGCTACGGCGCATTTTGCATTTTTTCCGTAAGGTCAGACCGGCGGAGCCAACCGCGTGGCCAGTGAAACGACGTGAAAAGGAAACTGATCTACATGAGCACTAAAGCCACGATGGAAGACTTCGAAGCCCTGTTGAAGGAAAGCTTCGAGATTGACACACCCGAAGAGGGATCTGTTGTCAAAGGCCGGGTTATCGCGATTGAAGCGGGCCAGGCGATTATTGATGTCGGCTACAAGATGGAAGGCCGCATCGACATTAAAGAATTTGCAGAACCCGGCGAAGAGGCCAAGATCAAGGTCGGCGACGAGGTTGAAGTGTATCTGGACCGCGTGGAAAACAGCCGCGGTGAAGCCCAGATCAGCCGTGAGAAAGCCCGTCGCGAAGAAGCGTGGGATCGTCTTGAAAAAGCCTATGCGTCGGAAACCCGTGTTGATGGCGCGATCTTTGGTCGTGTTAAAGGCGGCTTTACGGTTGATCTTGGCGGCGCTGTGGCGTTCTTGCCGGGCAGCCAGGTTGATGTGCGCCCCGTGCGTGATGCCGGCCCGTTGATGGGTATGAAGCAGCCGTTCCAGATCTTGAAAATGGACCGTCGCCGTGGCAACATCGTGGTGTCGCGTCGCGCAATCCTGGAAGAATCGCGTGCCGAACAGCGTGCCGAAGTTATCGGCAATCTGGTTGAAGGTCAGGTTGTGGACGGCGTGGTCAAGAACATCACCGAATACGGTGCGTTCGTTGATCTGGGCGGTGTCGACGGCCTGTTGCACGTTACCGACATGGCATGGCGCCGCGTGAACCACCCGTCAGAAATTCTGGCGATTGGTGAGACGGTCAAAGTGCAGGTCATCAAGATCAATAAAGAGACGCACCGCATCAGCCTTGGCATGAAGCAGTTGCAATCGGATCCATGGGATGCGGTTGAAAAGGCCTATCCGCTGGAATCGATCCACAAGGGCCGTGTCACCAACATCACCGATTACGGCGCATTCGTGGAACTGGAAGCCGGTGTTGAAGGTCTGGTTCACGTCAGCGAAATGTCCTGGACCAAGAAAAACGTGCATCCCGGCAAGATCGTTTCGACCTCTCAGGAAGTCGAAGTTATGGTGCTGGAAATTGACAGCTCCAAGCGCCGGGTCAGCCTTGGGCTGAAGCAGACGCAGCGCAACCCATGGGAAGTGTTTGCTGAAAGCAATCCGGTTGGCACGATCATCGAAGGCGAAGTCAAGAACATCACCGAATTTGGTCTGTTCGTTGGCTTGGACAACGATATCGACGGCATGGTTCACCTGTCTGATCTGTCTTATGATCAGCGCGGCGAAGATGCGATTGCGAACTACCGCAAGGGCGACACGGTCAAGGCATCTGTCACCGAAGTGGATGTCGAGAAAGAGCGGATTTCGCTGTCCGTCAAGGCACTGGGCGAAGACACCTTCACCGATGCGGTTGACGGCGTGAAGCGTGGCACGATCGTGACCGTTGTTGTGACGGCCATCGAAGAAGGCGGCGTCGAGGTTGAATACCAAGGTGCCAAGTCGTTCATTCGCCGGTCTGACCTGTCACGCGACCGGGCGGATCAGCGGCCAGAACGCTTCCAGATCGGCGATAGCATCGATGCGCGGGTGACCAACATCGACCCGAAAACCCGGCGTCTGGGGCTTTCCATCAAGGCGCGTGAAATCGCCGAAGAGAAGGAAGCCGTGGAACAATACGGGTCATCCGATTCGGGTGCATCCTTGGGTGATATTCTTGGTGCAGCGCTGAAAGGCGGCAACTGAGACTGATCCATCGGTCAATAAAACCCCGAGCCTCGCCTTATGGCGGGGCTCTTTTGCATCTTACGACCCGTTATCCCTTGGTTTCCCCCGCTTTTTGTTTGTGTGGTCAAAAATTTTGCCTATAGTTTCCTGACAATAAGAAGTGGCGGTAGCTCAACGTGTCTGCCAGACGCGCCAGCCATTTGGGGGGACGACAAGGATGATCCGTTCGGAATTGATCCAAAAAATTGCGGATGAAAATCCGCATCTGACGCAGCGCCATGTGGAGCGGATCGTCAACACGGTGTTTGAGGAAATCATTGAAGCGCTGTCCAAGGGCGACCGCGTCGAATTGCGCGGCTTTGGCGCGTTTTCCGTCAAGGCGCGCGACGCCCGCATCGGGCGCAACCCGCGCACCGGTGAGGCGGTCAAGGTGGATGACAAGAAGGTGCCGTTTTTCAAGACCGGCAAGCTGCTCAGGGATCGTTTGAACGGCAAGTAGGCGGCTGGCTCGGCGGGCCAGCCCTTGTGATTGGTTGGTGAAACGCAGATACTGGTGTCAGCTTTTGGCTGTAGCAAGGCGTTTACTCAAATGATCCGCACCCTGCGATACGTGTTTCTTGGTCTTCTGGCGATTGTGCTGCTGACAGTAGCTATGGCAAACCGTGTGCCGGTTCCTTTGCGGCTTTTGCCGGGTGATGTGGGCGCGGCTTTGGGGCTTAGTGGTGCTGTCGAGATACCGCTGTATTTGGTGATTTTTGGCGGAATCATTGCAGGGCTGTTGATCGGCTTTGTCTGGGAATGGTTCCGCGAAAGCAAATATCGCAGCAACGCCAGCAAAAAGACACGTGAAGTGTCGCGGCTGGAGCGGGAACTGGCGGTCTTGCGCGACACCAAATCTGACCCGCAAGACGATGTCTTGGCGCTGTTGGACACGCCGCGCAAGGCAAGGTGATGGCAAAGGTGCGCGTCAAGATTTGCGGCCTGCGAACGGCGGCAGATGTGGCGGCTGTATCGAAGGCCGGGGCGGCTTATGCAGGATTCGTGTTCTTTGCGAAATCGCCGCGTAATTTAAGTATACCGCAAGCGAAAGCGCTGGCGCTTGCTGCCCCCATGGGCCTGGCGAAAGTGGCTTTGGTGGTGAATGCCGATGATGTGGCGCTTGAGGCGCTGTTGGCTGAGGTGCCGATTGACATGTTGCAATTGCACGGGGCGGAAACGCCAGAGCGCGTGTCGCAAGTGCGCGATAGGTTCGGGCTGCCAGTGATGAAGGCTGTGGGTTTGTCTGGTGAGGCGGATCTGGCGGCGATCATGGACTATTCGTTGGCGGCAGATCAGCTGTTGATTGATGCAAAGCCGGGGTCGGGCAGCGATTTGCCGGGCGGCAATGGCTTGGCGTTTGATTGGCGGCTGTTGGTGGGGCGCAAATGGCTGCGGCCGTGGATGCTGGCGGGCGGGCTTGCGCCGCAAAACGTGGCCGAGGCGATACGGCTGACGGGTGCGCGCCAAGTGGATGTGTCATCTGGCGTGGAATCTGCGCCGGGGGTAAAGGATGCGGGATTAATCGCCGCGTTTGTGTCGGCAGCGGGTTGAAGCTGGACATTTTTGCGACGAAGATTCTTTAGCTTTGGCCCATGGCGGAATATGAGTATTTTTACGAAAAGGAAGCCCGCAGGGACATAGGGTCGCGGTGGTTTCCTTTGGCGTTTGGCTAAGCTACACCGGGTTTGGACTTACAGGAGCAAGACCATGGCGGAAGACGGGATCAACAGTTTCATGACCGGGCCAGACGAGGCGGGCCGGTTTGGCATGTTTGGCGGGCGGTTTGTGTCGGAAACGCTGATGCCGCTGATCCTTGATCTGGAAGCGCGCTATGAATTCGCCAAGACCGACCCGGAGTTCTGGGCGGAAATGGATTGGCTCTGGAAGCATTATGTCGGGCGGCCAAGCCCGTTGTATTATTGCGAACGGCTGACCAAGCACCTCGGGGGTGCCAAGATTTACATGAAACGCGACGAGCTGAACCATACCGGCGCGCACAAGATCAACAACGTGCTGGGCCAGATCATTCTGGCGCGGCGGATGGGCAAGACCCGGATCATCGCCGAAACCGGGGCCGGCCAGCATGGCGTGGCCACCGCCACGGTCTGCGCCAAGTTCGGGCTGCAATGCGTGGTCTACATGGGCGCGCATGATGTCGAACGCCAGGCACCGAACGTGTTTCGGATGAAGCTGCTGGGGGCAGAGGTTATTCCGGTGACCAGCGGTCGCGGCACCTTGAAGGACGCGATGAATGATGCCTTGCGTGATTGGGTGACCAATGTGCGCGATACGTTCTATTGCATTGGCACCGTGGCGGGGCCGCATCCCTACCCGGCGATGGTGCGCGATTTCCAAAGCATTATCGGCCGCGAAGTGCGCTGGCAGTTGGCCGAGCAGGAGGGCGAGGGGCGTTTGCCCGACACCGTGATTGCGGCGATTGGTGGTGGGTCTAATGCCATGGGGCTGTTCTATCCGTTCCTTGATGATCCGTCGGTGAACATCATCGGGGTGGAGGCTGGCGGCAAGGGCGTGGATGACCGGATGCAGCATTGCGCCAGCTTGACCGGCGGGCGGCCCGGTGTGTTGCATGGCAACCGGACGTATCTGTTGCAGGATCCGGACGGGCAGATACTGGAGGGGTTTTCCATCAGCGCCGGCCTTGATTACCCCGGTGTCGGGCCGGAACATGCCTGGTTGCACGACACCAAGCGCGCGCAATATGTCAGCATCACCGACGCCGAGGCGCTGGAGGCGTTTCAGTTGTCTTGCGCGCTTGAGGGAATCATCCCGGCGCTGGAGCCGAGCCATGCGCTTGCGCATGTGATGAAGATCGCACCTACGCTTCCGCCTGAGCATATCATCGTGATGAACATGTGTGGTCGCGGCGACAAAGACATTTTCACGGTGGCCAAGCATCTGGGCTTTGATATGAAGATCTGAAGTACTGAAAAGACTGTGGTTCGAGGCCCTGCAGGGTTCTGCAGGGCTTTTCCATTTGTGGCGCTGGGCGCGAAAATACCATGCCATGTGGTATAAACTTTAGTTTAGGCAGACAAACTGCGGTTAGAAACACAGGGAATAAACCTTAGGTCAGTATACAAGCTTGGGTTGCATTGTCTTTCTGATTTCGTTGCCGCCACGAGCGGCCGATCAGGATAGATGAAAGATCACACATGAAGCGCACTTTGATGATGACGGCGGCCTTTATCTTTGGCGGCCAGATGGCATTTGCCGCGATTGACCCGCAGGTGCTTGCGGACAGCTACCTTGCGAATGGCTATACCTTTGTCGAGGTAAAGCAGGGCCCCACCCAAACCAAGCTTGAGGCCTTGAAGGGCGCAAACGTGGTTGAGGTGGTCTATGACAATGGCACCGGCGAGATCATCAGCCAGGAAACCCAGCCCGCCGATGCCGAAGACCTGGGCCGCACCGGAATTAAGATCAAAACCACCGACAAAGACTTTGAAATTACGGATGACGAAGGCGATAACGCCGAAATGGACGCCGATGATGCCGAAGACGAAGATATCAGCGATGATCAAGACGGTGATGATCAAGACGGTGATGATCAAGATGGCGATCATGATGACCACGAAGGTGACGACCACGAAGGTGACAATTCCGGCGGCGACTCTGATGCAGACGGGAACGAATAACTGCTGATTTTTGTGTTTGCTGAATCGCCAGCACGCGAGACGCCGTGAAAGTGGCCTGGGCCGTGCTGGCCTGGGCCGTGCTGAGATTGACTTGCCCAATTCAAGGGATTGCTGAATAATGACCGCGCACACAAGCCTTGCCCGAACCAGAGGCACTATGACGTTCAATCAATTTTCAGCGGCAGTTTGCCTGACGATCTGGGCACAGTTTGGGCTGCCTGGCCCGGCATATGCCGCCAGTTTTGCCGATCAGATTGTGGCTCAGCTTTCCGATCAAGGGTTTGCCGACATCGAGGTGGAGCGCACATGGCTGGGGCGCACCCGCATTCTGGCGGAACGTGGCGGCGCGCAGCGTGAAATCATCCTCAACGCCAGCACAGGTGAAATTTTGCGCGACCTTTGGTTGACCGACGATGGAAAAGCAAAATGGGGCGTCAGAATCAGAAACGACGACAAATCCGGACCGGGTGGCGACGAAAATGGTGGCGGCGGCGATAACAGCGGTAGCGATGACGACAACGAAGTTGATGGCAATAGCGGCGGCGGTGATGCCGACAGTGACAACAGCGGCAGCGGTAGTGGCGATGATTAAAATACGGGGCCGGTTTTTGCCCTTGGTGGTTAGATGAAGGGGCGGGCGCTTATTGCCATAGTCTTTGTCATTCAGGCACTCTGCGCCGTTTTTTTTATTTCGGATATACTGTCATCTGTGTTGGGGCTGCAATCAGCGCCGCTTAGCTGGCGGGCGCGGGAATTGCTGGAACTGGGTGCGGCGCTTGGTTTGTTGCTGGGTCTGGGATTGGGGGCGGTTTTGTTGGCGCGTGCCTTGCGTGGCAGGACCGATGCCGAAAAAAGGTTGCGCCGCGCGTCGGGTGTCTTCATGGACGTGCTGGAAGAACGGTTTGCTGAATGGGGCCTGACGCCCGCTGAACGCGATGTGGCGCTGTTTGCGATCAAGGGTATGTCCACGGCGGAAATTGGCGTGTTGCGCAAGACCAGTGAAGGCACGGTGAAGGCGCAGACAAATGCGATTTACCGTAAAGCTGGGGTCACCGGGCGGCCGCAATTGCTGAGCCTGTTTATCGAAGATCTGATGCGCGACGATGTGATTCCCAAAGGCGCGGCGGAGCGGCCTCAATCAGCGGCGTAGCGTTGCAGAATGTCCAGCGACACGATGGACAGCGTTTTGGTGTGGGTGGCGCTTAGGCGCACCTTTGGGGCGGCGCCTTCTTCGTGCGCTTGCAGGAATCGCGTGGCGCAGAGGCACCATTTGTCACCCGCTTTAAGGCCCGCAAAGCCGTATTCCGGGCGCGGGGTGGACAGATCGTTGCCAAGGTATTTTGACAGCGCCAGAAATTCCGCCGTCATCACCGCGCAGACGGTGTGCAGACCCTGATCCTGCGGGCCGGTATCGCAGCAGCCATTGCGGAAAAACCCGGTCAAGGGCGCGGTGGAGCAGGGCTGCAATGCTGTGCCAAGCACGTTGACGGAGGGTTCTTTCATAGCAGCCTCGCGGTTGTGGTGGGGATAGCCTAACCGGGTTGGCGCGGGACTGCATCTGCAAAGTGGCGATATTTCAAAGGCTGGACCCTTTGTCGCGCGCCTTGTATAGAAGCTCTATGCAGATGCGTTTGGCGATCATTGCCCGAATTATATGCCCGGCGGTCTGATACCAGACGCGCCGGACCGGGGTTTGTATGCCCCCGACTGCCCCCCTCAAATTCAGTCTTAAGGACCCGCATCTGATGTGCGCCGATACGCCAGTCACCGACCTGCCCGCCGCCGACCTGCTTTCAAACGACTTGCCCGACTACCGTGACACTGTGTTTTTGCCGGAAACTGCCTTTCCGATGCGGGCGGGGTTGCCTGCGCGCGAACCGGACTGGTTGGCGCGGTGGGAAGAGATCGGGGTTTATGACCGGTTGCGGGAAAAGGCGGGCGCGCGCGTGCCGTTCACCCTGCATGACGGCCCGCCCTATGCCAATGGGCATCTGCACATCGGCCATGCGCTGAACAAGGTGTTGAAAGACATGGTGGTGCGGTCCCAGCAGATGATGGGGAAAGACGCCCGTTATGTGCCGGGGTGGGATTGCCACGGGCTGCCGATTGAATGGAAGATCGAGGAACAATACCGCGCGCGGGGCGAGGATAAAGACGCGGTCGACAAGGTGGCCTTCCGTCAGGAATGCCGCAAATTCGCCGATGGCTGGGTCGATATCCAGCGCGAGGAATTCAAGCGGCTGGGCGTGACGGGGAATTGGGCCGACCCCTACAAGACGATGGATTTCCACGCCGAGGCGGTGATTGCGGGCGAATTCATGCAGTTTTTGATGAACGGGTCGGTGTATCAGGGCAGCAAGCCTGTGATGTGGTCGCCAGTGGAGAAGACGGCATTGGCCGAGGCGGAGGTGGAGTATCACGACCATACCTCGCATCAGGTTTGGGTGCGGTTTAGGGTGATTGATGTTGGTGATGACACTTTTTCACAAGGTGTCGCCGCATTGGATACGATGCCGTTCGATCAAGTTAATACCGAAGAAAGTCGCAAGAATCTTGTTGGCGCAAGTGTTGTAATCTGGACTACGACACCTTGGACAATTCCGCAAAACCGCGCGGTTGCGCATGGGCACTTCAATGGCATTGAATATAGACTATACACGGTTTTGGCGGTTGGCGAGGGAAGCGCCGTAAAGGTTGGTGAGCGTATTATCGTCGCGGAAAAGCTTTCCGAGTTGGTGAAATCAGCAGCCAAGATCGAGGAATGGGAAGGCCGTCGCCCGGTATCTGGCGATGCACTTAATTCAATGACTCTCGCCCACCCGTTCCGTGGCATCGAAGGCGGCAATGGCGAATGGGACTATGATGTCCCTATGCTCCCCGGTGACCACGTCACCGATGATGCGGGCACGGGGTTTGTGCATACCGCCCCCAGCCACGGCGATGATGATTATCAGCTTGGGCTGAAATTCGGGTTGCCGATGACCTACAACGTCGAACCCGACGGCTCTTACCGCGACTCGCTCCCACTGTTCGGTGGCCAGCACATCATCTTGCCGGATGGCAAGGAAGGGCCGGCCAATGTGTCGGTGATCAAGCAGCTGGCCTATGCGGGCGCGCTGTTTGCCAAGGGCAAGTTGAAGCATTCCTATCCGCATTCGTGGCGGTCCAAAGCCCCGGTGATCTATCGCAACACGCCGCAGTGGTTTGTCGCGATTGATAAAAAGCTGGACGATGGCATGGGCACTTATGGCGATACGATCCGCGCGCGGGCGTTGACCTCGATTGACCGCCTCGTCGATTGGACGCCGAAAACCGGGCGCAACCGGCTGCATTCGATGATCGAGGCGCGGCCTGATTGGGTGCTAAGCAGGCAGCGGGCCTGGGGCGTGCCTTTGACCTGTTTTGTGAAAAAGGGTGCGCGTCCGATGGATGCAGATTTCCTGCTGCGTGACGAGGCGGTGAACGCCCGCATCATCGCGGCGTTTGAGGCGGACGGCGCCGATGTCTGGTATGTGGCCGGGTTCAAGGAAAAGGTGCTGGCTGGCATCGTTGATCCTGAGGCTTATGATCAAGTGTTCGACGTGCTGGATGTGTGGTTTGATTCAGGCTCCACCCATGCGTTTGTGCTGCGTGACCGGGCGGATGGGTCTGTGGATGGCCTCGCCGATCTGTATCTGGAAGGCACCGATCAGCACCGGGGTTGGTTCCATTCATCCATGCTGCAGGCCTGTGGCACCAAGGGGCGCGCGCCTTACAGGGCTGTGCTGACGCATGGGTTTACGCTGGATGAGAAGGGCATGAAAATGTCCAAATCACTGGGCAACACCACGGCCCCGCAGACGGTGATTGACGAATACGGTGCCGATATTCTGCGGCTTTGGGTGGCGCAATCTGACTACACAATTGATCTGCGGATCGGCAAAGAGATTTTGAAAGGCGCTGCCGATAGCTACCGCCGTCTGCGCAACACGATGCGGTTTTTGCTGGGAAATTTGGCCGGGTTTACCGACGCTGAAAAAGTGGATGCTGCCGATATGCCGGAGTTGGAGCGATGGGTTTTGCACCGTCTGGCGGAACTGGATATCGAGGTGCGCAAGGGTTATGCGGCCTATGATTTCCAAGGCGTGTTCCAAAAGCTGTTTGCGTTTGCGACGGGGGATTTGTCTTCCGTTTATTTCGACGTGCGCAAGGACAGCCTGTATTGCGATGCGGCCAGCAGCCTGAAACGGCGGTCGGCGCGGACGGTTTTGGATATCCTGTTCCACCGTCTGACCACGTGGCTGGCACCGATCTTGGTGTTCACCATGGAAGAGGTCTGGCTGGAACGGCATCCGGGCGAGGCGTCGTCTGTGCATCTGGTTGATTTCCCGGAAACGCCGGCGGTGTGGCTGAACGAGGGGCTGGCTGCGCGGATGGATTACAAGCGGCTGGTGCGCAAGGATGTGACCGAGGCGATCGAAGTGTTCCGGGTGAAAAAGGAAATCGGGTCAAGTCTAGAGGCGCATCCGGTGGTGTATTTCGCGGGCGATGCGGCGATGCTGGACCGCGTTGGCGGGCTGGATGTGTTTGCGCAGGATTTCGATGAATTCTGTATCACATCGGGGATCGAGTTGAAATCCGGGCAGCCGGAGGCTGTGGATTTCGTGCCCGGATCGCCGCGACATGTGATCTTTCACCCTGCCAAGGGCCAGAAATGCGAGCGTTGCTGGCGGGTGCTTCCGGATGTGGGCACGCATAAACACGCGGGCACCTGTGCGCGTTGCAATGACGCTTTGGGGTGATGGTTGGGGTTCCCCAGCAGGTGGAAGGGCAGATAGGAGATGGGCAGATTGCCCATCCTACGGGGCGGGTTGTGTGTCTGTCGCCGTTGGGGTGGCTGACGATGGCCGAGGCGGGCGGGATGATCACTGCGCTGGAACGGCGGCGCGGGGGAGAGACTGGCGAGACTTCAGCGCTGCTACATGCCGCCTGTGACCAGTTGGCGGAGTATTTTGCGGGCAAGCGGCAAGGCTTTGATCTGCCGCTGGATTTTGGCACCGGCCTGCAACGCGATGTGCGCCGCGCGATGGTGGCTATTCCTTACGGTGAAACCCGGACTTATGGTGATGTGTCACGCGAACTGGGCATTCCTGCGCGGCCATCGGGCAGGCTTGCGGGGCGACTGCTTTGCTGATTTTGATCCCCTGTCACCGGGTGTTGGGCACCACGGGCTTGGGCGGTTATTCTGGCGCGGGCGGGGTGGAGACGAAGGTCGCTTTGCTGCGGCTGGATGGGGCGGCTTCGCTGTTGATTTGAGGTGGCTTGAGGGTCTGCTTGCGTGATGCCAGTGTCGCCAAAAAGATGGAACGGAGCATGAGCATCGGGGTGTTTTTAGCGGTTCTGGGGGCGGCGTTCTTGCACGCGCTTTGGAATGCGCTGATCAAAACTGGTGCGTCGAAACAATCGGCGATGGTGATCCTGGGGCTTTGTCAGGCGCTGTGCGGGCTTTTTGTGGCAGTTTTGCACGGCGTTCCGGTGCAAGGGGCGTGGGTCTGGTTGCTTTGGTCTGGCCTTATCCATATGTTTTACCAGATTTTTTTGTCATATGCTTATGAACATGGTGACCTGAGCCGGGCCTACCCGATTGCGCGCGGGGCGGCACCGATGCTTGTGCTGCTGGTCAGCGCATTTGTGTTGGCAGACAATATAACCTTGGTTGAGGTGATTGGCATTTTGATTCTCGGGGCGGGGATTTTGGTGATCGCGCGGGGCGTTTTCATCCAAGGCGAGCAGCGAAAGATGCTGCCTTTTGCCTTTGGATCGGCGGTGGCGACGGCGGGTTATACAATAACAGACGGCATGGGCGCGCGGGCGTCGGGGGATGCGGTGCTGTATGTGGCTTGGGTGATGATGGTGTCGGCGGTGTTTTACGTGCCATTGGCGATGGCTGTGCAGGGCACCGCGGTGCTGCGCGCGCCACCGCGCGCCTGGGGCGTGGGATTGCTGGCGGGGGTCTGTTCGTTTGCGGCCTATGCGATAGCGGTTTGGGCCATGACGGTTGCGCCGATTGCGGTGGTGGCAGCGCTGCGCGAAACCTCGATCTTGTTTGCGGTGCTGATCGGGTGGTTGGTCTTCGGCGAAAAGATGACCCGCGACAAGGGGCTGGCCGCAGTCATTATCGTGGCTGGGGTTGTTCTGACGCGGCTGTGAAGGCAGGCTTTAGCTGCCAATGCGCGTCTTGCGTTCAGGCACGATTTGTTGGGCGATGCCCGCACAAGCGAGATAGAGCGAGCTGATCACAAGTCCCCAATGTGCCCAAGTATTGGGATGGAAATCCACCCAAGCGGCCCAGCCTGCAAACACGACCCAAGCCAGGGCCATCGGCAGAGTCATGTTGCGCCAGCGTTCAGTGCGAACCGGATGAATGAATTTCAGGTTGGTGAACATCGTCAGGGTAAGCGCCACGACGATGAACAAGGTCACAAAATGGGATGGTTGCAGGGCGAATAGCACAAGCACCACCATATTCCAGCACGCAGGGAAACCTGCGAAGGATTTGTCTTTTGTTTTCATGCGGGTATCGGCAAAATAGACGACCGATCCGTAGACAATGACAATAATGGCAAGCCATCCGGGCCAACCGGACAGCAAGCCCGATTGAAACAAAGCAAAGGCCGGGATGAACACATAGGTCAGATAGTCGATGATCAGATCCATCAACACACCGTCATAAGTAGGCCAGTTTTTCTCGACATCAAAGCGGCGCGCAAGCGGGCCATCAAGGCCATCGACGATCAGCGCGACCACCAGCCACAGAAACATCAAATCCCATTTTTCGTTGACAGCGGCCAGCATGGCCAGCATGGCCAATACCGCGCCTGTGGCGGTAAGCAAGTGGACGGACAGGGCTTTAACGCGGTCGTTCATGGTGAAGTAATGGCCTATTTTGGGGGCTAAATCAACCTTTGGCGGGCCGCTATGCGCGCGGATGGGCGCGGTCATAAACTTCCATCAGCCGTGCGGCATCGACGGCGGTATAGGCTTGGGTGGTGGACAGCGATGCGTGGCCCAGCAATTCTTGGATAGCGCGCAGATCGCCTCCAGCGGCCAAAAGGTGGGTGGCGAAGGAATGGCGCAGCGCGTGGGGCGTGGCGGTGGCGGGCAGGCCCATCTGCGCGCGGGTCTTTTCCATCACAAGGGCGATGAGGCGGGCGTTCAGCGCGCCACCACGCGCGCCGCGAAACAGGGGTTCATCGGGGCCCAGATCAAACGGGCATAGTTTTACGTATTTCGCCACGGCCTCGCGGGCGGCGGGCAACACGGGGACCAGGCGTTCCTTGCCGCCTTTGCCTTTGATGCGGATAACTTCGGGCAGCGGTTGGGCTGATCCGGTTAGCCCCAACGCTTCGGATATGCGCAAACCGCAGCCATATAGCAAGGTGACAACGGCGGTATCACGCGCACCGATCCAATCAATGCGGGCGTTGTCGCCGATGGTGTCGATCACTTGTCTTGCGGCGTCTTTATCCAGTGGGCGGGGCAGTTTACGCCGGAATTTCGGGCCGCGCGCGGACAAAAGCGTAGTGGCATCCGCGCCTTCACGGTCGGCCAGCCATGCGGTGAAATTCTTGACCGCCGATAGCGCGCGGGCCAGCGAGCGGGCGGAAACACCGCGCGCGCGGGTATGGGCCATCCAGGCGCGCAGGTCGGTTTGCGGGATGACGGCATAGGCGGCCAGCCCTTCGGTGGTGCCGCGATGACGTGCGATAAAATCAAGAAACCCGCCCACATCATGCGCATAGGCGGTAACGGTGTTTGCAGCCACGCCGTCCAGCGCCTTGATATGGGTCAGCCAGGTCGACAGCGCATCGCGCAGGGCGGGGGAAAGGGCAAGACCGTTCAGGCCCGCCTTGCTCAAGCCCGCCTTGTTCACGACAGCCAGCGGCGCATCGTGCGCTCGAATATCCCGGCAAAGAAGGCCAGCAGGTCGGTGCCTTGGGTGGGCTTGAACTGATGCGGGTCTTCAGCGCCCAGCACAAACATGCCCGGCAGGCGGCCCTTGCCGAAATCAAGGCGCAGCAGCGCTTCCGACCTGATCCAGCCCGCGCGTTCACCGTAGATCGCATCAGAACTTGGGATGGTCTGGCGCAAGGTCACAGGGCGCAGCGGCACATTGCGGCCCCCGGCGATGTAGCCCGCGATAAAGCCCGGTTCGGCCACAAACAGCACATCGCCCAATTTGCGCAGGGCCGGATCATCCGCACTTTGCACCGATTCCAACACAAGCCGCAGGCAATCGACGCGCAGGGTTTGGGCCACTTCTGCGCCGAGGCTTTTCAGGAAATCCTCGAAACTCAGCGGGTCGAGCATTTGCAGAATGGCGCGGTGGACCTGATTGGTGCCAGCAAGGTTTTCATAGGCGGCAGCGATCACGGATCGATGGGTATCTTCCAGCCGGTCAAGCCGGTTTTCCAGCCGGTCCATCGCAATGCCGCGCAGATCGACGATGTTCGCCCCCATCGCACGCCCATTGGCCGCGATCAGCGCATTCATCACGTCGATATCTTCCAGCAGGGTTTCAGGTTCTGCCAGAATACGGTCGCGAAGGTCTTGTTCGATCATAAGCTTGGTGCCTTTGGTCGGGCCAGTGAGATGAGGCAGTGGCATGGGGCCGGGCATTGGCCCCATGTTCGACTGTATCAAGCTATACACGGTTTCAGAGGATTTTCTGCCCGGTTTTTGCCCAGTCTTTCAGGAACTGTTCAAGCCCCTTGTCGGTCAATACATGAGAGGCGAGGCCTTTGATCACGGAAGGTGGGGCGGTGATGACATCGGCCCCGATCAGCGCGCAATCCTTGACATGGTTGGCGGTGCGGATGGAGGCTGCAAGGATCTGCGTCTTGAAATCGTAGTTGTCATAAACCGTGCGGATATCACCGATCAGATCAAGGCCATCGAGGTTGATATCATCCAGACGGCCAATGAAGGGGCTGATGAAGGTGGCCCCGGCCTTGGCGGCGATCAGGGCCTGGTTGACGGAAAAGCACAGCGTGACGTTGACCATGAAGCCTTCGCCGGACAGGACTTTGCAGGTTTTCAGGCCATCCCATGTCAGCGGCACTTTTACGGCAATGTTTGGCGCTATGGCGGCCAGTTTGCGCCCCTCGGCCAGCATGTCATCAAACTTGAGCGCCACCACTTCGGCGGATACCGGGCCGGAGACGATGCCGCAGATTTCTTTGGTGACTTCGATGATGTCGCGGCCCGATTTCAGGATCAGCGACGGGTTGGTGGTGACGCCGTCCACCATGCCAAGGTCGTTCAGCTCGGCAATAGCGTCTACATCGGCGGTATCGACAAAGAATTTCATGGGGCGGCGTCCTTATGTGGTGGCGGATCGGGGTTGCAGGTGCTTGGGGCAGAGTTTACCCCAAGTGACGGCCTAGCGAAAGGTCGCAGGTGGGATGGGCGATGTCCGAGCGGGTTTATTCCCAAGGCGAGTTGATTGGCGTGCTGACGACCGAGCCTTTGGGGCGCGTGCTGGATTACCGCGCGCCCGAAGGCGGTTGTGGCACGGGCGACTTTGTCGAAGTGCCGCTGGGCCCGCGCAAGGTTTTGGGCGTGGTCTGGGGCAATGCGGTTGGCGGCTATGACCCGGCCAAGGTGCGAAGCGTCTACCGCCGCTTGGACGCGCTGCCGATGCAAGCGGAGTTGCGCAGTTTCTTGGTGCGGGCGGCCGATTACACGCTGACGCCGTTGTCGGCGATGCTGCGGCTTGCCACCCGCGCGCCGGGGCTTGGCGACCCGCCATCCATGCGCCGGGTCTTGCTGCTGGGCGATGTGGTGCCGAACCGTTTGACCGATGCACGGCACCGCGTGGTGGAGGCGTTGCGCGGTTTTGGTGGTGCTACGGTGACGATTTCGGAACTGGCGGAGGCGGCGGGGTGTGGGCCTGCGGTCATCAAAGGGCTGGTGAAAGCAGGGGTGCTGCTGGAGCAGGATGCACCGCGCGATCTGGCTTACGCGCGGCTTGATCCGGCGGGGTCGGTGCGGCTGATGGGCGATCAGGTGGCGGCAGGGGATGCGTTGGTGGCTGCCGTGGCGATGGGGGGGTATTCGGCGACGCTGCTGAAAGGCGTTACTGGGTCGGGCAAGACCGAGGTGTATCTGGAGGCAGTCGCCGAGTGTTTGCGCATGGGGCGGCAGGCTTTGGTGTTGTTGCCCGAAATTGCGCTGACTGCCGAATTTCTGGCACGGGTGGAGGCGCGGTTTGGTGCGCGACCTGCAGAATGGCATTCCGGCGTGACGATGACCGAACGCCGCCGGTTGTGGCGGATGGTGGGGCAGGGCGATGCGCAGTTCGTGGTGGGTGCGCGGTCGGCGTTATTCCTGCCGTTTCAACAGCTTGGGCTGATCGTGGTCGATGAGGAACATGATACAAGCTATAAGCAGGAAGAGGGCGTTTTGTATAACGCCCGCGATATGGCGGTGTTGCGGGCGGCCATTGTTGGTGCGCCGATCGTGCTGGCCTCGGCCACGCCAAGCTTGGAGTCTTGGGTGAATGTTGAGGCGGGAAAATACGCGCGGTTGAACCTGGGATCGCGTTTCGGGGCGGCGGAATTGCCAACCATGCGGTCGATCGACATGCGCGAGGAACGGCTGCCGGGGGATCGCTGGATTTCGGAAACGCTGGCGCGCGAGGTGACGGCGCGGGTGGAGCGGGGCGAGCAGGCGCTGTTGTTCCTGAACCGTCGTGGCTTTGCGCCCGTCACCATTTGCCGGGCCTGCGGGCATCAGGTGGGGTGCGACCACTGCGATGCGCGGATGGTGGAGCATCGGTTTCTGAAGCGGTTGGTGTGCCATCAATGCGGGGCGACGAAACCCGTGCCGGTGGCCTGCCCGGCGTGCAAGGTAGAGGGCCGCATGGCACCCGTAGGGCCGGGGGTGGAGCGGTTGGCGGAGGAGGTAACAGCCCGGTTCCCGGATGCGAGGGTGGCAGTGCTGTCATCGGATTTGTTCGGGTCGGCGCGGGCGTTGAAAGAACAAATCGTGGCAATAGCCGAAGGTGCGGCGGACATCATCATCGGCACGCAGATTGTGGCCAAGGGACATAATTTCCCGCTGCTGACGCTGGTCGGCGTGATTGACGCGGATCTGGGCTTGCAAGGATCGGACCTGCGCGCGGCGGAGCGGACGTTCCAGTTGATGCGGCAAGTGGCGGGGCGGGCCGGGCGCACTGAAAAGCGCGGTGTGGCGGTGCTGCAGACCTATCAGCCGGAGCATCCGGTCATTCGAGCAATTCTGGGTGGTGACGAGGAAGCGTTCTGGAAGGCCGAGGCGGCAGAGCGCAAAATGGCCGGCGTGCCGCCTTATGGCCGGATGGCGGGGATAATTCTGTCGTCCACCGATGTGGCGCGGGTGTTTGATTTTGGCGCGGAACTGGCGCGCCGCGACGGGCCGTTGCGCAAAATCGGCGCACAGGTGTTTGGGCCAGCACCTGCACCCATTGCCCGCGTGCGCGGGCGGCATAGGGTGCGGTTGTTGGTGAAGGCGGAAAAGGGGGCTGGTTTGCAGGCGGCGCTGGCGGAATGGGTCGGGCAGTTCAAGTTGCCGGCGGATGTAAGGCTGGCGATTGATATTGATCCGCAGAGTTTTTTGTAACGGCAAGAGCAAAATTCTGCAGCAGAATTTTGGCAAGATTTTTCTGAAAAATCTTGGAGCGCGCGGTTCTGCAAGGGGCGTTTGGGCACCAAGGCTTTGAGTATTTGTGCGAAAAGGAAGCATTGAGTGCTGCGTGGGAAATGTGACGGATACAATTCACCTCTGGTCCGTCATGCGAGGCGCGGATAAGGTTTGCAGATGTTCAGGCGCAAAATGACTTTGGCCGAGGCGGACAGCCTGCCCCGCTGGCAGCGGCCTGAAAGCCTTTTGATCGTGATGGCGGCGGCAATGCCGATTGCGTTTGCAACCTGGTCAGCGCTGCTGAACAATTTCGTGATCGAGGTGGCGGGCTTTACCGGGGTCCAGATTGGCTGGCTGCATACGGTGCGGGAAATTCCGGGGTTTTTGGCCATTGGGGTGATTTTGCTGCTGCTGTTCATCCGCGAGCAGGTGTTGGGGGTCGTTGCCCTGATCCTGCTGGGCTGTGCCACGGCGGTGACGGCATATTTTCCCAGTTTTGGCGGTATTTTGTATGTCACGCTGTTTTCATCCATCGGGTTTCATTATTTTGAAACGGTGAACCAAAGCCTGCAACTGCAATGGATCGACCGCAAGCGCGCGCCGCAGATGCTGGGGTGGTTGGTGGCGGTGGGGTCTGGCGCGTCTTTGGTGGCGTATGGTATTATCGTGGCGACCTGGGATGTGCTGGGATTGGATTACAACAAGGTGTATCTGGCATCTGGCAGCTTGACGGCCTTGATTGCGGTGTTTTGCCTGTTTGCATACCCTCAGTTCGAGGCCCCGCATCCGCAGAATAAAACCATGGTTTTGCGGCGGCGCTATTGGCTGTTTTATGCGCTGCAGCTGATGGCGGGCGCGCGGCGGCAGATCTTTGTGGTTTTTGCGGCGTTTATGATGGTGGAGCATTTCGGTTTTACCGTCAGCCAGATTGCCGCGTTGTTCTTGGTCAACTTTTTAGCGAATATGCTGATTGGCCCCTATGTCGGCCGTTGGCTGGCACGCTATGGCGAGCGGCGGATGTTCATGGTGGAACATTTCGGCGTGGCTTGTGTATTCATGGCGTATGGCGGCATTTACAGTTTTGGCTGGGGGGCGGGGATCGGGGCCACGTTGTATGTGTTGGACCATATGTTTTTCTCGATGGCGTTTAGTCTGAAGACGTATTTCCAGAAAATCGGTGATCCGGCGGATATGGCACCAACGGCGGCGGTGGCATTTACCATCAACCATATAGCGGCGGTGTTTTTACCAGCGGCTTTGGGATATTTATGGGTCAGGTCGCCTGAAACGGTGTTCGGGTTTGCCTCGGTGATGGCCTTTGCGACGCTGGCGCTGGCGTTTTTGGTGCCGCATGATCCGGGGCCGGGCAATGAGACGATCTTTTCGGCCAAGGGCTTGCCGTTCCCGGCACAGTGAACGCGCGTGGGCTGGTGCAAAGCCACATCTGCCCTATATTGAAGATATTCAAATACGGAGACAGACATGTTTTTCATGGATCGCAAGAAATCTGACATGGTGCGCCCGCAAGATGCTTTGCCGGGGCGGGCTACGCCGCTACCTACGGCTGAGTTTCATTTTATATCCGGGCTGCCGCTGAAATCAGCTGTGCCGGAGGGTATGGTCGACGCGATGTTCGGCATGGGCTGTTTTTGGGGGGTGGAGCGGAAGTTCTGGTCGGTTCCGGGTGTCTGGCTGACCATGGTTGGTTATGCGGCGGGCACCACGCCGAACCCCACCTACAAAGAAACTTGCACCCAGATGACCCGGCATAACGAGGTGTTGCGGGTGATCTTTGACCCCGCCGTAGTGTCTTATGACGCGCTGTTAAAACTGTTTTGGGAAGGCCATGATCCGACCCAAGGCATGCGTCAGGGCAACGATATGGGGTCTACTTATCGGTCGGGGATTTACACCTATTCGGATGCACAGGCGGTCTCAGCGAATGCATCGCGCGATCTGTACCAACCTGCGTTGACGGCCGCCGGGCGTGGCAAAATCACCACGGAAATTCTGCCAGCCCCGGTGTTTTATTTTGCCGAAGATTACCACCAGCAGTATCTTGCGAAGAACCCAAATGGGTATTGCGGCATCGGCGGAACTGGCGTGACCTGCCCTATCGGCACAGGTGTGGCGGCTTGACGAGGTCAATACTTGACGAAGGCGGGGGCGGGGGCTATCCGGCGCCTGTTCCTCTGAAAGGCCAAGTCGATGCCAACCTTTACAGCCCTGACCACCCTGCTGGGTGAAGAAGCCGCACTTGGCCTATCCGACGCGATGGAGCGGATGGTGCCGGAACCCACCGGCGTTGGCGTGTTCGAGATTGAGGATGGATCGGGACTTTGGGAAGTGGGCGGCTATTTTCTGGAGCCGCCGATGGGTGCCACGTTGGAGTTGCTGGCGATGGCGTTTGGCGCAAAGCCGTTTGCGCTGTCGGAATTGCCGGAAATTGATTGGGTGGCGAAGGTGCGGCGTGAACTGAGCCCGGTAGAGGCGGGGCGGTTTTTCGTTTTTGGCAGCCACGATGCGGAGAAGGTGCCAGCCGGCAAGATTGCTTTGCAAATCGAGGCAACGGTTGCCTTTGGCACTGGTCATCATGGCACGACGCTGGGCTGTTTGCGGGCTTTTGACCGCTTGGTGACGGGCGGTTTTGCCCCGGCTCGGGTAGCCGATATTGGCTGTGGAACTGCGGTTCTGGCGATGGCGGCGGCGTCGATTTTGCCAGATGCGGTGATTATTGCATCCGATATTGATGAGGTGGCTGTTGATGTGGCGCGTGCGAATGCAGCTATCAACGGCTTGGCCGACCGGGTGATATGTCTGGAGGCGGCAGGGTTTGGCCATGAACGGATCGCGGCTGCTGGTCGTTTTGATCTGGTATTCGCGAATATTCTAAAGGGGCCATTGATAGGCCTGGCCCCGGATATGGCCGTTCATGTGGCAAAAGACGGTCTTGTCATTTTGTCCGGTCTGCTGGTGGTGCAGGCAGAGGCGGTGCAGGCTGCTTATGCCGCGAACGGGTTTGCCGCAATTGCGCGCGAAGATATTGGCGAATGGTCGACATTGGTGATGCGTCATCTGTGATGAAAACAAGGCAGCTGTCTTAATGTTGCCTTAGTTGACTGTTACCTGGTGTCACATGGCGAGTTGGGCCGTTGTATTAGTTTAGGTGTGATTATGGCAGACCAGAATATGGTTGATTTTTACGGCAGAGTGACCCGCATCAAAAAAGCGCGGGCAAAGGGCTATGGATTTGAAGCTTCTGGCACGCTTGGCCGGTCGTATTATTCGCAGCATGCGCCTTCGCGTTCCAGATTTTCAATCCTGAAGCCGACGCTGATTGTTTTGTTCGGCGCGTTTGGCCTCAAGGGCGCAATTCACTATCAAATAGGCGGGTCGGTGTATTCCGAACGCGTGGCCCAACTGAAGTCGGGCGAAGGCTTTGACCGTTTGGGTGGCTATCTGATGGAAGCCGACCCAGTGACGGTGTTTGTATCGGCGAAATTGCAAGAAACGATTGCCGTTCTGATCTGACAGGCAGCAACTTTAGCTTTGGATATGAAAAAGGCCGCATCCCTTAAAGATGCGGCCTTTTTGGTAGATCCGGGCCTTTGGCATATGCGCCGTTATTCAGGCCACGTGATTGATATCACCACGGCAAAGCCCGATATCGTCAAGCTCGCGGTCGGACAATTTGCCCAAGGCGTTGCGGGTCATGCGACGGTCATTCCAGTTGCCGATAGCTGCAGCGCCGGCTGAAACAAACTGAATAAAACGGTAGGTTGTGATAGCGCCCAGCGGCGCCGTGCGGGTCGTGTTGGTGGCGGCCATGGCGGTTATCCTTTTCTAAAACTGCTCATTGCGTGGGCATCTGTACCTGATGGAAATCAATTAATCTTGCCGCAGGTGCAAAGCAAGATGGCGCTTTGGCAAGCCGGCTTTGCGTGGCGTGCATAGCTTTAGTCACGATTTAGGCATCTTTTTCTGCAGGTTACCCGAATTCAGGCCGAAAATGTCGGTTCGGGTGCGGCAAGCGACGTATTTCTGCATCTGCTTTCTTGCAAGCTACAGATTTTATCGTCGGTCAAAAGAAGTTGGCGGATGTTCTCTTTTCGTGCTAATCGGTAAAAAACGAGAAAAAAGAGGGCGGATATGCGGGTATTGGGGGTCGACCCGGGTTTGCGCAACCTCGGCTGGGGCATTATCGACGTTACCGGTGCGCGGCTTGCCCATGTGGCCAACGGAATTTGTCATACCGAAAAGGGTGATGCCGCGGATAAGGGTGATCTGGCGGATCGGCTGTTAAGCCTGCATTCGCAACTGTCGGATGTTCTGCGCCAGTATGCCCCGGATGAGGCGGCGGTGGAGAATACCTTTGTAAACAAAGACGCTGTAGCAACGCTGAAACTGGGCCAAGCGCGCGGGATTGCCTTGCTGGTGCCTGCGCAATTTGGCTTGCGGGTGGGGGAATATGCCCCGAATGCGGTGAAGAAAACGGTTGTCGGTGTGGGGCACGCGGCCAAGGTGCAGGTTGACCATATGGTGCGCATTCATCTGCCCGGCGTGCAGATTGCCGGGCCGGATGCGGCAGATGCACTGGCAATTGCGATCTGTCACGCGCATCATCTGCAATCGGCGGGGCGCTTGGCCTCGGCCATTCTGAAGGCGGCGGGATGATCGGTAAAATATCGGGGCGGCTTGATTATCGCGCGGGCGATCATGTGCTGATCGACGTGCGGGGCGTGGGGTATATTGTCTATGTATCGGACCGCACGATGGCAGGCATGCCCGGTGTGGGCGAGGCGGTGGCGCTGTTCACCGAACTGCTGGTGCGCGAGGATTTGTTGCAGCTGTTTGGGTTTCCGACCTTGCTGGAAAAGGAATGGCACCGCCTGCTGATGACCGTGCAAGGGGTTGGGGCCAAGGCGGCGATGGCGATTTTGGGCACTTTGGGGGCAGAAGGTGCAGCGCGCGCAATTTCGCTGGGCGATGCGCGGTCTATTCAGGCGGCACCGGGGATCGGGCCGAAGATCGCGCAACGGGTGGTGTTGGAGTTGAAATCCAAGGCCCCCGCCGTGATGGCGATGGGGGCCAAGCTTGTATCCGCACCGGGGCTGGATGAGGTGATTGAACCTGTATCGGCGCGACCTGCCGTGGTATCTGCACCCAGCGTGGCCGAAGCGCGGGCGACAAATTCTGCGGATGCATTGTCGGCACTGATGAACCTTGGCTACGGCGCGGGCGATGCCGCGCAGGCGGTGGCGACGGTTGTGGCGGGGGACACCAGTCTTTCAACGGGTGATCTGATCCGGCAGGCGTTGAAACTGCTGGCGCCGAAGGGATAAGCGATGGACCCTGATCCCACCCTTCGCCCGGATGTGTTGCCCGAGGATGCCGACCGGTCTTTGCGCCCGCAGGTGCTGGAAGACTTCATCGGGCAGGCGGAGGCGCGGGCGAATTTGGCGGTATTCATAGCGTCGGCCAAAATGCGCGGCGAAGCGATGGATCACACGTTATTTCATGGCCCGCCGGGCTTGGGCAAAACCACGCTTGCGCAGATCATGGCGCGGGAGTTGGGGGTGGGGTTTCGCATGACCTCGGGGCCAGTGCTGGCGCGGGCGGGGGATCTGGCGGCGATCCTGACCAATCTGGAACCACGCGATGTTTTGTTCATTGACGAAATTCACAGGCTTTCCCCGATTGTGGAGGAAGTGCTGTATCCCGCGATGGAGGATTTCGCGCTGGATCTGGTGATCGGCGAGGGGCCTGCTGCGCGGACCGTGCGCATAGAATTGCAGCCGTTTACGCTTGTCGGGGCGACCACACGGCTGGGGTTGCTGACAACGCCCTTGCGGGACCGGTTCGGAATACCGACGCGGTTGCAGTTTTATACGGACGCCGAGTTGTTTGAAATCGTCACGCGGGGCGCGCGGTTGTTGGGCATTCCAGCGGAACCGGAGGGGTGCCGCGAGATTGCGAAACGGGCGCGGGGGACGCCGCGGATTGCGGGGCGATTGCTGCGGCGGGTGGTGGACTTTGTGCTGGTCGAGGGGGACGGGGTTTTGACGCGCAAGATTGCGGATGGGGCGCTGACAAGGCTGGGCGTGGATCATCTGGGGTTGGACGGGGCGGATCGGCGGTACCTGACACTGCTGGCGGAAAACTATGGCGGCGGGCCGGTGGGGGTGGAAACGATTTCGGCAGCACTTTCGGAAAGCCGCGATGCAGTAGAAGAGGTGATCGAGCCGTTTTTGTTGCAGCAGGGATTGATTCAGCGCACCCCGAGGGGGCGGATGCTGGCCAGCAAAGCGTGGCGGCATCTGGGGTTGGATGCGCCAAGATTGCCGGGGCAGAGCGATTTGTTTGAGGCGAAGTAACAGGTGTGTCACGATATTTATGGTATTGATAGTGTTGGATTTAGAGATCCTTGTTAAGGGATTTTTACAGGGGTGGTAACACGGTTTGGGGCTGGATTTTTGGCTAGGGCTGAATGCCTCCGGCGGGGATATTTTTGAACAGAAAAAGGGTTGAAGGATGCAGCCTGAGGCGGTGGCTATGTTGTTTACGAGGGCCGATGGACGGTACCTGTTTGCGCGCTGGGGGCGGCCGATTGTGCCTGTGGTTTTTGGCGTTGATGACGCGACGCTGGCGGTGGTGAAGGGGGCGGTGCAGGCCGTGGTGGCGCTGGCGGGGCACGCCATGGAGGAGGTGGACGCAGAATTGGGTGCGAACCTGATGATTTTCTTTTGCCGCGACTGGGACGAATTGCGCGGCGTGCCCAATTTGGATCGACTGGTGCCGGGGCTGGATGCGCTGGTGGACCGGCTGGCCGCCGCGGATGCGAACCAATACCGGATTTTCCGTTTTGATACCGTAGGGGCGATCAAGGCGGCGTTTGTGTTTTTGCGGATGGATGCGCATCTAAGCGCAGTTTCTGCTGAGACTCTGGCATTAAGCCAAGCGGTGCAGACGATTGTGCTGTGGTCAGACATGGCGTTTCGGGACACGTCGCCGCTGGCAATGGTGGGCGATGTGGCGGTGCTGCGGCAGGAGGTAGCGGCGGTTATTCGTGCAGGCTATGGCGCGATAATGCCCGTAATGGCCAAGGACGCGAGCCATGCTTTGCGGCTGGCGGCGCGGGCGGGGCTGGTGAATTGATGCCGCCGCCTTAAGCCTTTGTCGCGGTCAGCACAAAGGCACGAATTTTGCCGCTTATGGGGCCGGGGCCGAAGCGGGCCGCGAGTGCTTCGGCAACGGCTTGGGTGGTGGGGCCAAGACCGTCGGGATCAAGTGCGAGGATTTCATTGCGCAGGCGCGTGCCTTGGCAATAGGCCATGGCGGCATCAAGCGGCGTGGTCGCAGTAGCGACATGATCGACGGATTGCACGGTGACGGCGGCAAAACCTGCAGTATCCAGTTGGGTTTCAAGAAGGTTGGTGTCAAATACGCCGTGGGAAACGCGCCCCATGAAAACCGGCGGATTTTCGGGGAAGCGCGCGGCCAGAACACCGCTGGCGATGGCTACAAATTCGTTTGCGGCGATCTTGTCCCAGACATTGAACAGGAAGGTGCCGCCTTTGCGCAGAACGCGGGAGGCTTCGGCAAAGGCCTTTGGTTTGTCGGAAAAAAACATCACGCCGAATTGGCAGATCACGGCATCAAATGTGGCGTGTGAAAAGGGCAGGTCTGTCGCATCGCATTGGGCCCAAATAACGCGGGGATCATTTGGCGTCAGGGTGGCTGCCACATCAAGCATAGGTTGGTTCAGATCTGTGGCTGTGATATGGGCTGTGATTGGCAGCCGGGCCAGTAACGCGCGGGTCAGCGCGCCAGAGCCTGCGGCAGTTTCCAGGATATCTGTTGGTGCAAGGGCTTGCAGCTGTGCCGCCAGATCGGCTGCATAGGGGTCAAACAGCATGGGCACCATAAGCTGATTATAAAGCTGCGGGATAGAGCCGGCGAAAAGACCATCTGACACGATCATTTTTCAAATCCTTTCCGTTCTAATAAGGCAAGAATAGCACATCATTCGGTCAATGCGGCGGTGAAAATGCCGTCAGGTCACCACCTATGCGGATTGCTGCGGACGCGTAGAAAGGGCATGCTTGGCGGGATGAAACACAGTCACCCCTTGCGCGTCTATTATGAGGACACCGATTTGGGTGGCTTTGTTTATTATGCCAATTACCTGAAATTCATTGAACGTGGCCGCAGCGAATGGGTGCGGGGGTGCGGTGTGGATCAGACCCGCTTGAGGGCCGAGCGCGGAATGTTGTTTGTGGTGCGGCATCTGGAGGCGGAATATCTGGCGCCTGCGCTGTTTGACGATGTGCTGGTGGTGGAGACGGACATGGTGGACGTTGCCGGGTCGCGGATTGTTTTGGCGCAACGTGTTCTGCGCGGCGCTGTGGTGCTGTTTGCGGCAAAGGTTACTCTGGTCTGTGTGGCACAGGGCCGGGCCGTGCGGGTGCCCGGCGATGTGGCGGGGTTGCTTGCATGACAGGATGTTTCACGATGTGACGGCGTTTGGCGGCATATTGCCCTGCACGCAGACTTGTATTGGCATTCCTTGGTAATTCCAGATAGAATCGTGATGAACGGAGGCTGAGAAACAGCCCGGAACCAGAGCAGGCCTATGGACACCACACCCATCTCGATGGCGCAGGAGATTGATTTCTCGCTGTTCGCCTTGTTCGCGCGCGCAACGATTACCGTAAAGCTGGTGATGATCATGCTGATGGTCATGTCGTTTTGGTCCTGGGCCATTATTGTGCGCAAGCATTTGCTGTTTCGCGCGTCGAAGACGGAAGCCGGGGTGTTTGACCGGGCGTTCTGGTCTGGTGAGCCGCTGGATGAGTTGTTCGAGAAGATCGGATCGGAACCTGCGGGGGCATCGGAAAAGATTTTTTCCAGCGGCATGTTGGAATGGCGGCGCAGCCATCGGCAGGATGGCGGGTTGATCGCGGGGGCGCAGGCGCGGATTGACCGCAGCATGGATGTGGCGATTTCAAAAGAGAGCGAAAGCCTGAATGCGGGATTGTCGTTTCTGGCGACAGTGGGGTCTACCGCGCCGTTTATCGGGTTGTTTGGCACGATCTGGGGCATCAAGCACGCGTTTGAACAGATTGCGATTTCGCAGAATACCAATTTGGCGGTGGTGGCACCGGGGATTGCAGAGGCGTTGCTGGCCACTGGGATTGGGTTGATCGCGGCCATTCCGGCCGTGGTGTTTTACAACAAGCTGAACGCGGACAGTGAGCGGATCATCGGCGGCTATGAGGCGTTTGCCGATGAATTTGCGACGATCCTGTCGCGCCAGTTGGACGCGTAAGCGATGGGCGGAGGGGTTCAAAGCAAATCGGGCGGCGGCGGGCGGCGGGGGCGGCACAGGCGCGGGCGGTCTGCGGCGATGTCGGAAATTAACGTCACACCATTTGTGGATGTGATGTTGGTGTTGATGATCATTTTCATGGTGGCAGCGCCTTTGTTGACGGCGGGTATTCCGGTTGAATTGCCCGATACGGCGGCGGCGGCCTTGCCTACGGAACAGGAAGAGCCTTTAACGATTTCCATGACGGCGGATGGCAAGTTGCTGATCCAGGAAGAGGAAATCGCTGAGGATACGCTTATTCCGAAGCTGCGGGCAATTGCGGCCGAGCGCAAGTCGGACAAGGTGTTTTTGCGCGCGGACGGTGCCATTCCTTATGAACGGGTGGCGCAGGTGATGGGGGCGCTGAATGCGGGCGGGTTTCGCAATATCGGGTTGGTGACAGATACGCAGGGGCCGACGTTTGGCGGCACTGGTGGCTAAATCGTGCGCCGTTTCGACATAGGCACTTTAATATCAGGGGGCGGCCATGCGGCTGTGATCCTGTGGGTGCTGTTTGGCGGCCTTTGGATTTCGCCGCATGATGCGCCTGCGATGGCAGCGACGGAAGTATCCCTTCTGTCGGCGGCGGAATTCGATGCGCTGGTGGCGGCAGCGCCAACCACGCCGACGCCTGCGGAAAAGCCCGCTTTGCCGGAAGTGACGCCGCCTGCGCCGGTTGAACCTTTAGTTGACGCGGTGGAACCGCAGCCGAAGCCCACGGCGGACATAGCACCTGCTGCCAAACCGCCAGAACCACAGGTGGAACCGGCACCTGAGGCGGCACCGGATACAACGGAACTGGCGGCAATTCCTGCGCCCGATGTGGCAGTGGAGCCGGAGCAGGTTACACCGCAAGTGGCCCCGGAAGATCCGGTTGCCCTGCCCAGCCCGACACCGCCGAGCGAGCCTTTGGCCGCCCCGCGCGTGGCCCCGGTGCCGGTGCAAGCGCCCGATCCAACGGTGCGGATTGATGATCAGACCGTGGCGGCAGTGACGCCGGATGCAGCCCCTGATGTGCCCGTGGTGACGGAAGAAAAGCCAGCGACGGCCCAGCAAGAGGCGGGCACTGTGATTGAAACCGAGGCGACGGAAAAGCCGCCGGAGGTGCCTGTTCTGGCCCCGGCATCCAGCGCGCGGCCAAAGTCACGGCCCACGCGGACGGCGGCGGCGAAGCCCGCGCCGGATGTGACTGCACCTGCTGTAGATAATGCAGCGGACCCGGATGCGATCGCGGCGGCGCTGGCCGAAGCGGCGGCAACACCTGCGGATGATGGCGTGGCGGATGGCGGCAATACCGCACCGCAAGGGCCACCGATGACCTCGGGCGAAAAAGACGGGTTGCGGGTGGCGGTATCGGCTTGTTGGATCGTAGATACCGGATCGCAATCGGCGGATGTCACGGTGACAATCGGGGTGTCGATGAACCAAGACGGGTCTGTCGTGGCGGGGTCTTTGGAACTTATCGGGGCGGAGGGTGGTTCTGCTGATGCCCAGCGGTCCGCGTTCGAGAAAGCCCGGCGTGCTATATTGCGATGCGAAAAGGGCGGCTATCCGCTGCCCCAAGACAAATATGAACAGTGGAAGAATATCGAGATGGTATTCAATCCCGATGGTATGAGGTTGAGATGAGCATGTTAAAATCCCTGAGCATTGCGGTGATGATGGTTTGCGGGGCCACAAGTGCCGGTTTTGCGCAAAGCGGGCCTTTGCGGATTGAAATCACCGACGGGGTGATTGAACCTTTGCCGTTCGCGGTGCCGGATTTTGTGGCGGAAAACGGCGAAGCGGGCGAATACGCAGCCAATATCAGCCGGGTGATCGCGTCGGATCTGTCTGGCACCGGGTTGTTTCGCGAAATCTCGGCGGATGCATTCATCTCGAACGTTAGCAGTTTTGATGCGCCCGTCGCCTATCCCGATTGGAAGGCGATCAATGCGCAGGCGTTGATTACCGGGGCTGTTTCGGCGTCGGGCGACCGGATTGTTGTGAAATTTCGTTTGTATGACGTGTTTTCGGGCCAGCCCTTGGGTGAGGGGCTGCAGTTTGCGGGCACGCCGTCCAGCTGGCGGCGGATGGCGCATAAGGTGGCGGATGCGGCCTATTCCCGCATCACGGGCGAGGGTGGCTATTTTGACAGCCGGGTGGTGTTCGTGTCGGAATCCGGGCCAAAGAACAACCGCGCGAAACGCCTTGGCGTGATGGATTATGATGGCGCGGGCTTGCAGTATTTAACCGATTCCAGTTCGATCGTGCTGGCACCGCGATTTTCGCCAAGTGGCGACAGGATTTTGTTTACATCCTATGCGTCGGGCTTCCCCGAGATTTATCTGATGAATATGGGCACGCTGGAGACGCGCAATCTGGGGCAGGTGCCGGGCACGATGACCTTTGCGCCGCGCTTTTCACCCGATGGCAACCGGGCGGTGTTTTCGTTGGAAAAGGGCGGCAATACCGATTTGTATTCGATTGATATCGGGTCGGGGGCGCTTAGCCAGCTGACCAATGCGCCATCTATCGAAACGTCACCCAGCTATTCGCCCGATGGCAGCCAGATCGTGTTTGAGTCCGACCGGTCTGGCACGCAGCAGGTTTATGTGATGCCAGCCAGCGGCGGCGAGCCTGCGCGCCTGTCCAACGGGGCGGGGCGCTACAGCACGCCGGTGTGGTCGCCCCGTGGGGATCTGATTGCGTTTACCAAGCAAAACGAAGGCCGTTTCCATATTGGCGTGATGCGCACAGATGGGTCTGAAGAACGCTTGCTGACGGCCTCATTTTTGGACGAAGGCCCGACATGGGCCCCAAATGGCCGGGTGCTGATGTTCACGCGGCAAGGGGCGGGGGCCGAAGGGCAACCAGCGCTTTGGTCAGTGGATGTGTCGGGGCGCAATTTGCGCCAGATCGCCACCGAAACCCCGGCGTCAGATCCGGCATGGTCGCCGCTTTTGCAGTAAAGAGGATGCTTTGAGCGGATTCCCTTGGCAGGCAGAACCTGATATGACAATTTTAATTCGAGCCCATAACAAGAAGGACGACATCATGACATATCTTCCCAAGGCTCTGCTTTTGATGGCAGTGCTGGGCCTTGCGGCCTGTAATAACCCGGATCGTTACGGGGCCGGCGGCGTGGGCGGCGCTGGGGGTACGGGCGGCATTGACAGCTCTGGCCTTGGCGATGCGGGCAATCCACGGTCGGTGGCGTATTTCCAGCAAACTGTGGGCGACCGCGTGTTGTTTCCGGTGGACCAAAGCACGTTGACGGCGGAAGCGCGCGGTGTGCTTGCACAGCAGGCGACGTGGCTTTTGACAAATGCCGATTACGCGATCATCGTGGAAGGCCATGCGGACGAGCAAGGCACGCGGGAATATAATCTGGCGCTTGGGGCGCGGCGTGCGTCTGCCGTGCAGGATTTCCTGATCAGCCAAGGCGTTGCTGCGGGACGGATGCGCACGGTCAGCTACGGCAAGGAACGGCCTTTGGAAGTGTGTTCTGAAGAGGCATGTTATGCCAAGAACCGCCGCGCAGTGACGGTGCTTTCGGCTGGCGCAGGAGCGTGATCGGGATGCGTGGTTTGGTTCTTTTCGTGCTGCTGGGGCTGATGCCTGGATTTGCGTTTGCGCAAGATCGGGCGCAAACGCTGGCGGATATCCGGGCGGAACTGGCCACGCTGAACGCCGAATTTGTGGCGCTGAAGCAGGAACTTGTAACAACGGGGGCCGCTGGGTCCGGGGCGGCTGGCGGCGATGCCTTGCAGCGCATGGATGCGATGGAAGCGGCTTTGGTGCAACTGACATCAAAGACCGAAGCGGTGGAATTGCGGCTGAACAAGGTGGCGACAGATGGCACCAACCGCGTCGGTGACTTGGAGTTTCGGGTGTGTGAATTGACGACCGGCTGCGATGTGGGCAGCCTTGGCACCACAGCACCTTTGGGAGGTGATGCAGGCGCGCCTGCCGCGGCGGCTGTGGCCCCTGCGACGGGTAGCGGCGAGCTGGCGGTGAGTGAACAGGCGGATTTTGACCGGGCCAAGGGGGTGCTCGCTTCCGGTGACTTTCGCGGCGCCGCGGACCTCTTTGCGACCTTTGCCGCGTCCTATCCGGGTGGCCCCCTAAGCCAGGAAGCGCAGTTTCAGCGCGGCGAGGCTTTGGCGCAGCTTGGGGAAACCTCAAACGCGGCGCGGGCGTATCTGGAGGCGTTTTCGGGCAAGCCTGATGGCGCGAGGGCGGGGGAGTCTTTGCTGAAGCTGGGGCAATCGCTGGGGACTTTGGGGCAAACACCAGAGGCATGTGTGACGCTGACCGAAGTGGGCGTGCGGTTTCCGGGCAGCATCGAGGCGACCAACGCGCAGATCGCCATGCAGGGGCTGGGGTGCCAGTAGGCAGCGAGGATGCGGGTCTGTTGGCCCATGTTGCTGCGACTTTTGACGGATATATGGGGGAAGTCGGCGTCGCTGTTTCGGGCGGCAGCGATTCTGTGGCGCTGCTGCATCTGATCGCGGCGGCGGGTGCGCGCGTGCAGGCGGTGACAGTCAACCATGATTTGCGGGTGGCAGCGGCGGATGAGGCGCGCTTTGTGGCGGGGCTTTGCGCCGGGCTTGGCGTGCCGCATTCGGTGGTGGTCTGGGATCACGGCGTTATTGCGGGTAACCTGCCCAATGCGGCGCGGCGCGCGAGGTACGGCCTGATTGCGGGCTGGGCGCAGGCACGGGGGATTACCCGCGTGGTGCTGGGCCACACGGCAGATGATCAGGCGGAAACGGTATTGATGGGGCTGGCGCGTGGCGCGGGGTTGGACGGGCTTTGCGGGATGCGGCCTTGGTGGGACCAAGGGCCTGTGCGGTTTGAGCGACCCTTGCTGCGTGTTTTGCGGGCGGAGTTGCGGGGATATTTGACGCGGGCAAGCGTGGGCTGGGTGGATGATCCAACCAATGAGGATGTCCTGTATCAACGGGTTCGCGCCCGCAATGCCTTGGCGGCGCTGCGGCCATTGGGGATTAGCGTTGACGGATTGGGCGATGTGGCGCGCAACCTTGCGGCGGCCCGGCAGGCACTGGTGAACGCCGTGGCCGAGGCGGCGGCTGGGATTTCGCATGAACGCGGCGGGGCTTTGATTTTTCAGCGTGATGGGTTTTTTGCTCTGCCAGATGATGTGCGCAGGCGGTTGCTGATTGCAGCCTTGCGTTGGGTATCAACGGCGGATTACGCGCCCCGGGCGGATGCGGTTTTGCGGCTGCAGGCGGCTATCGTCAAAGGGCGCGATGCCACGCTTTGGGGGTGCCGGATCCGGGTTTCGAAGGCAGAGATATGGATCATGCGCGAGCCCCGGGCGGCAATGACCGTGTGTGCGCCGGATCAGCTTTGGGATCGACGCTGGCGTGTCGAGGGGCCGTCAGAGCCAGGTCATAAGGTGCCAGATCATGAGGTGCGGGCACTGGGAGCCGAGGGTTTGCGGGCTTGCAAGAACTGGCGCGAAACCGGGCATAGCCGGAATGCACTGTTGGTATCGCCTTCGATTTGGCACGGATGTGTGCTGATTGCAGCTCCGCTCGCCGGGTTTTCCAACGGCTGGACTGCGCGAATTGACGCTGGTTTCAGTTCATTCATTATATCGCATTGAACGCACCAAACAAATCTCTATCTTGTAGGTAAGCGAGCGGCGCTGCTTTGTGCCGTGCATTGAGGAGAGTTTTAGTGGGTAACGCGCGAAATATCGCATTCTGGGCCGTCCTGCTGTTGCTGGTCTTTGCCTTGTTCCAGATGTTCAATGGAAGTCAGGCGACCACGTCAGGGCGTGATTTGTCCTATTCGGAATTTATTACCAAGGTAAACGATGGCGAAGTGTCATCCGTTGTGCTGGACGGTGAGCGGGTTGTCATCAAGGGCAACGATGGCAATACCTATGTGGCGATCAAGCCTGAGGGCGAAGAAGTAGCGGCCAATCTGATTGCAAAAGGCGTTGGCGTCGCTGTGAAGTCGCAAGAACAATCCGGGATATTTTCGCTGATTTCCCTATGGTTGCCATTTCTTGTGCTGATCGGCATCTGGATTTTCTTCATGAACCGGATGCAGGGCGGCGGGCGTGGCGGTGCGATGGGCTTTGGCAAATCGCGCGCCAAGCTGCTGACCGAAAAGCAAGGCCGGGTGACGTTTGACGACGTGGCCGGCATTGATGAGGCCAAGGAAGAGCTGGAAGAAATTGTAGAATTCCTGCGCAATCCGCAGAAGTTCAGCCGCTTGGGCGGTAGGATTCCGAAGGGTGCGTTGCTGGTTGGCCCGCCCGGAACTGGTAAGACGTTGCTGGCGCGCGCGATTGCGGGCGAAGCGGGGGTGCCGTTCTTCAGCATCTCGGGGTCTGACTTTGTGGAAATGTTCGTGGGCGTCGGCGCAAGCCGCGTGCGCGACATGTTCGAGCAGGCGAAAAAGAACGCGCCCTGCATTGTGTTCATCGATGAAATTGATGCCGTGGGTCGTGCCCGTGGCGTTGGCATGGGCGGCGGCAATGACGAGCGTGAACAGACCTTGAACCAGTTGCTGGTTGAAATGGACGGGTTTGAGGCGAATGAGGGCGTGATCATCGTGGCGGCGACAAACCGCAAGGATGTGCTTGACCCGGCCTTGCTGCGCCCCGGCCGTTTTGACCGCACCATTCATGTGCCAAACCCCGATATCAAGGGCCGCGAGAAGATTTTGACCGTGCATGCGCGCAAAACGCCGCTTGGCCCGGATGTGGATTTGCGGGTGATTGCGCGCGGCAGCCCAGGCTTTTCGGGTGCGGACCTGATGAACCTGGTGAACGAGGCCGCGTTGCTTGCCGCCCGCGTTGGCCGCCGCTTTGTGACGATGGACGATTTCGAACGGGCCAAGGACAAGGTAATGATGGGCGCGGAGCGTCGGTCTATGGTGCTGACCGCCGATCAAAAGGAAAAGACCGCCTATCACGAGGCTGGGCATGCCATTGTGGGCATGAACATGCCGAAATGCGACCCGGTTTATAAGGCCACGATCATTCCGCGCGGTGTTGCCTTGGGGATGGTGGTCAGTCTGCCGGAAACGGACCGCATCCAGTTCTTCAAGGATGAGGGCAAGCAGAAGCTGGCGATGACCATGGCCGGCAAAGCGGCCGAGATCATCAAGTATGGCGCGGAATCGGTATCTTCCGGCCCTGCAGGCGATATTCAGCAAGCCTCTGCCCTGGCCCGGGCGATGGTGATGCGTTGGGGCATGTCGGATGCCGTCGGCAATATCGACTATTCCGAGGCGCATGAAGGCTATCAGGGCAATACGGCCGGGTTTTCGGTGTCTGCCGAAACAAAGACACTGATCGAGGCCGAGGTAAAGGCGCTGATCGACGAAGGCTACGAGACCGCGCGCCGTGTGTTGTTGGACAAGAACGACGACTTTGAGCGGTTGGCCAAGGGGCTGCTGGAATATGAGACGCTGACCGGCGACCAAATTCGCAAGGTGATCGCGGGTGAGGCTTTGGACAGTGGCGATGATGCCGACAAGCCATCCTCGGGTGGACCTGCGCCATCAGTGACGGCCCTGCCGAAAACAAAGCCAAGGGCGCGCAAGGCTGATCTGGAACCGAAGCCGTCCGTCTAAGGTGTTTGTGTTAAATGGGCTTGCTTTGCCGTGTTGTCTTCGTGACAAAGCGGCAGGGCAGGCCTTTTTTTGTTGCCTGACAGCTGGGTGGTGGCATGATCCGATATTATTGCAATGAGGGCGGGCACCTTGCGCGCTGCCTTGAACCGGAAGCCGAATTTGAAAAGGTTATCTGGATTGATTTGATTTCGCCAAGCGCGGAAGAGGAAGCGCTGGTCGAGCGGTTGTTGGGGTTAAACATTCCCACCCGCGATGACATGCAGGAAATCGAAATGTCATCGCGCACATACGACGAAGCCGGGGTGCTGTTTTTGACCGCTCCGGTGTTGGCGACATCGCTGGAAGAGAAAACCGTGTCGGCTCCGGTCAGTTTTGTGCTGGCGGGCAACCGGTTGGTGACAGTGCGCTACCACGAGCCGCATTCCTTTGTGCGGTTTGTCGAAACGGCGGCGCGGCAGGTGCAGGGCTGTGCCACGGGGCATGCGGTGCTGATCGGGTTATTGGAGACTGTGGTTGACCGTTTGGCGGATATTCTGGAAGCGCAAAGCCGGGTGCAGACCGACATCTCAAAGGCGGTGTTTGTGCCCAAGCGCAGCAGCAATACCGGGACGCGGCTGAGCAATGTTTTGTTGCGCATCGGGGCGTCGGAAGAGATTAACGGAATGGCGGGGGAATCGCTGGTGGCAATCCAGCGTCTGGCCGGGTTTCTGACGGTGCGGGCGGTGCCGAAGGCGGTGACCAAAGCGGGGGCACACGATAAGGCACGGCTGAAGACGCTGCTGCGCGATATTGCGTCTTTGCAAGATTATACGGGCACGCAAAAGCAAAAGCTGGTGTTTTTGCTGGATGCGACTCTGGGGATGATCAGCATTCAGCAATCGGATATCATCAAAGTGTTTTCGGTTGTGGCGTTTGTGTTTTTGCCGCCCACCTTGATTGCATCGATTTACGGGATGAATTTCACGTTCATGCCGGAATTGGATTGGCACTGGGGCTATCCGGCAGCAGTAGGGGCGATGGTGCTGTCGGCAATTTTGCCGTATTTGTATTTCAAGCGCAAAGGCTGGATGTAAGCCGTAATGCCCGCGTTGATACTGACCAAATTTGAAGGCGTGATCACCTGGCTTGGGGTGGTGCAAACGGCGCTTGGGGTATTGCCGTCGCAGCCTGAGGCAGAGGTGTTTGCCACCTTCGCGGGCGTTGCGGGCGAGGTGCATGGCGGCTTGACGCGGGCATCGTGCAGCCGGGTTTTAGGGCAATACAAGCGCGGGACCGAGATCAGGAATGTGCGGCAGTTTTCGGTTCTGTCTGCCGAAGAACTGGCGTTGATTGCGCAAGGGATGGGGCTGGCGGTGCTGGAGCCAAGTTTGCTGGGGGCGAGTTTGGTGATTTCGGGGATCCCGGATTTCACGCATCTGCCGCCCTCGTCGCGATTGCAATTCGACAGCGGGGCGACCTTGGTGGTGGATATGGAAAACCGGCCCTGCACGCTGCCTGCAAAGGAAATCGAGGTGGTGCATCCGGGATTTGGGCGTGCGTTTAAGCCAGCGGCGGCGAACCTGCGCGGCGTGACTGCGTGGGTGGAGCGGGAAGGCATTTTGCGCCTGGGGTCAAAGATGCGGTTGCATGTGCCGGATCAGCGGGCTTGGGATTATTTGGCGGACGCCAGGGGCTAAGGCCTTACACGGCCTTGCGACCAGCTTATTGTGCCCAAACGAGGGTGCGGCGAATTTGACGCGAGGTTGGTCGGAAACGCTACCCCTCGTCGCAAACAGGCCCTGTACACCAACGGCAACGGGGTGATCTGGCCAAACCTCAGGGAGATTTATTTATGGCGTTTAAGACCGACATCGAAATTGCACGCGAAGCCAAAAAGCGCCCCATTCTGGAGATTGGCGCGAAACTTGGCATTCCGGCAGAGCATTTGCTGCCTTACGGCCATGACAAGGCAAAGGTTGGTCAGGAATTTATCAAATCGCTGTCCGGGCGGCCGGACGGCAAGCTGATTTTGGTCACCGCCATCAACCCGACACCTGCGGGCGAAGGCAAGACGACCACGACGGTGGGTCTGGGTGACGGGTTGAACCGCATCGGCAAAAAGGCCGTGGTGTGTATTCGCGAAGCGTCACTTGGCCCGAACTTTGGCATGAAGGGCGGTGCTGCCGGGGGTGGTTACGCGCAAGTGGTGCCGATGGAAGAAATGAACCTGCATTTCACCGGCGATTTTCATGCAATCACATCGGCGCATAACCTTTTGTCGGCGATGATTGATAACCACATTTACTGGGGCAATGAGCTGGCGATTGACGAGCGCCGGATCGTCTGGCGCCGGGTGATGGATATGAACGACCGCGCGCTGCGCGATATTGTGGTCAACCTGGGCGGTGTGGCCAACGGTTTCCCGCGCCAGACCGGGTTTGACATTACGGTGGCGTCGGAAGTAATGGCGATTTTGTGCCTGTCGAACGATCTGGAAGACCTGCAAAAGCGGCTTGGCGATATTGTTGTGGCCTACACGCGGGAAAAGAAGGCGATCTATTGCCGCGATATCAAGGCTGATGGCGCGATGACGGTGCTGTTGAAAGACGCGATGCAGCCGAATATCGTCCAAACGCTGGAAAACAACCCGGCGTTTGTGCATGGTGGACCGTTTGCGAATATCGCCCACGGGTGCAATTCTGTGATCGCCACCAAGACCGCACTGAAGCTGGGCGAATATGTGGTGACGGAAGCGGGTTTTGGGGCCGATCTGGGTGCGGAGAAGTTCTTTGACATCAAGTGCCGCAAGGCGGGGTTGAAGCCATCTGCAGCAGTCATCGTGGCGACTGTGCGCGCAATGAAGATGAACGGCGGCGTGGCGAAGGCTGATCTGGGTGCAGAGAATGTCGAGGCCGTGAAGAAGGGCTGCCCGAATTTGGGGCGGCATATCGGCAATGTCAAAAGTTTTGGCGTGCCGGTGGTTGTGGCGATCAACCATTTCTTCAGCGATACCGATGCCGAAATTGCCGCTGTGAAGGCTTACGTCGCCGAACAAGGGGCCGAGGCGATTTTGTGCAAGCATTGGGCTTTGGGATCAGCCGGGATCGAAGAGTTGGCACATAAGGTTGTGGCGATGGCAGAAGCGCCATCCAACTTTGCACCGCTATACCCCGATGCGATGCCGCTGTTCCAGAAGATCGAAACCATTGCCAAGCGGATTTACCATGCGGATGATGTGATTGCCGACAAGTCGATCCGCGATCAGTTGAAAACATGGGAGGCGGCAGGCTACGGCCATCTGCCGATCTGCATCGCGAAAACGCAGTATTCCTTTACCACCGATCCCACGGTGCGCGGTGCCCCAACGGGCCATTCGGTGCCGGTGCGCGAAGTGCGGCTTTCTGCCGGGGCGGGGTTCATCGTGGCAATCTGCGGAGAGATCATGACGATGCCGGGCCTGCCGCGTGTGCCATCAGCCGAAGTGATCCGGTTGAATGCTGACGGCAATGTTGAGGGGTTGTTCTAAGCACTTTGCCGCGTTGCCTAGAAGGGGCCGTCGTCGTATGACGGCGGCATCCTGAGAACGAGGTTCGCTGATGAAACCCCCTGCTGACTGCACCACGATGGCTGATTTGCGCGCTGAGATTGACCGTCTGGATGCGGAATTGGTGGCACTGTTTGCGCAGCGCGTGAATTACATCGACCGGGCGGCAGAGATCAAATCCGAAGTGGGGCTGCCTGCACGGATTGGGTCGCGTGTGGAGGAAGTGATTGGCAAGGTGCGCGGTCATGCAGTGGCACATGGTTTGCCGCCGGACAAATTGGAAAAGCTGTGGCGCAAGCTGATTGACTGGTCGATTGAGCGCGAAGAAGACAGACTAGGTAAGGACTGAACATGACGGCCACGGTGATTGACGGTAAGGCGTTTGCGGCGCGGGTGCGGGCACAGGTACAGGCGCATGTCGGGCGGTTGGCAGAGGAACGCGGCCTCAAGCCGGGCTTGGCTGTGGTGCTGGTGGGGGAAGACCCGGCGTCACAGGTTTATGTAAAGGCGAAGGGCACCCAGACCGTTGAAGTTGGCATGGCCAGTTTCGAGCATAAGTTGGCGATGGACACATCTGAGGCGGATTTGCTGGCGATCATCGCGCGGCTGAATGCTGATCCGGCGGTGCATGGAATTTTGGTGCAATTGCCGCTGCCGGGGCATCTGAATTCGGAACTGATCATCAATTCGATTGATCCGGCAAAGGATGTGGACGGGTTTCATATCAGCAATGTCGGGCTGTTGGGCACGGGGCAAAAGTCGATGGTGCCTTGCACGCCGCTGGGTTGCTTGATGATGTTGCGGGATTATCACGGCAGTCTGTCGGGGATGAATGCGGTTGTGGTGGGGCGCAGCAACATCGTCGGCAAACCGATGGCGCAGTTGCTGTTGGGCGACAGCTGCACCGTGACGATTGCGCATTCGCGCACGCGTGATCTGGCGGCTGTTTGTCGCGGGGCGGATATTCTGGTGGCGGCGGTTGGCCGGGCTGAGATGATAACCGGCGATTATGTGAAACCGGGGGCCACGGTGATTGATGTGGGCATCAACCGGATCGAGCGGGACGGAAAAACCAAGCTGGTCGGCGATGTGGAGTATGCGTCGGCTGCTGCGGTGGCGGGGGCGATTACGCCGGTGCCGGGCGGGGTGGGGCCGATGACGATTGCCTGTTTGCTGGCCAATACGCTGACGGCGTGTTGCCGGGCCAATGGTTTGCCGGAGCCTGAGGGGCTGACGGTTTAATTCCGGGGGGATGGGCGAACCCGCGCTTTGCGCGGAACCGCCCATCTTACGAGGATTTTGATTGGATGGTCTATTTGGCCATTTTTTTCATTTTCAGGCGCGCGGCATAGGCATGGGGATGGCGCGCGGGCCTGTCAGGATGGCGATGGCGTTTGACTGCATCAGGCTTGTGAGCTCCGCGTGATCTGACCACAGACCACCCGTATAGGCACCATAAGCCGGCATGATCAGGCGCAGCTCGTCGAGCAGAAAGCAGGCGCGCGATTGGCCGGCGATGCGGGCTTTGGGGTGGTAATGGCCGGAGACTTCAGCGGTTTTAGTGGCGTCGGCGATGTGGCGGAAGGTCAGGGGGCCGAGGGTTAGTTCGGCTTTGTGGCTGCCGCCAAGATTGATCGGGCCGGGATCGTGGTTGCCCAAAACCCATGTCCAGTTGCGGCCCGCCATCAGTTTTGCAAGCCAGAGGCGATCTGTGTCAGCGAGACCCTGCACGGCGTCGATATCATCAAAACTGTCGCCCAAGCAGATCACTGATGCCGGGTTGGTTTGGGTGATGTCACGGTCGAGGCGGGACAGGGTTTCGGTGGTGTCAAACGGCGGCAGAAGTGTGCCACCGCGCCGGGCCAGCCGTTCGGCTTTGCCGAAATGCAGGTCGGAGACGACGAGCAAGGATTGGTCAGGCCAGTGCAGCGCGCCGGAGGGCAAGGCGATCAGGGCGGCGGCGTTGAGGGTGAAGAGGTAGCTGGTCATGGCGGTGGTTTGGTGGATGGTTGGGGCTTTCGCAAGGAGTTAAGCGGAGGCGCGTGCGCGCCGTTGTTTTGCCTCGCCTGCGCTGACTGCGCAGCACAGGCTCAGGCTGCGCTGCCCGCGCGGGGAGTATTTGCGCGAAAGAGAAGCTGGCAAGCGCATTCCGAAAAGTGGGGACCGGTTTTCGGGCGAAATGCGCGAAAATGGAGATTTACGCAAGGCCTGCGTCTTGCATGAGTTTCAGGGCGGCGTCTTCGAGAATGCGTTCGCGGCCCTGGCCTTTGATGGGGATGCGGCCCGACTCAAGGAACAGCGGGGCTGCGAGCGGCGAGGGGCGGGTGAGGGCGACGTGGTCGATATGGGGGGCAAGGGTGGTGAGCATGTCTTCGACCCGGCCGAAATCGACCAGGCCGCGCAGGGCCTCGGTCTGGGTGATTTTCAGCATCAGGTGGTCGGGGTCGTATTTTCGCAGCGTGTCGTAGAGGATATCTGACGAGATTGTGGTTTGGCGGCCCGATTTGCGGCGGCCCTGGTGGGAGCGCTCAATCAGGCCTGCGATGATGGCGGAGGCGCGAAAGGTGCGTTTCATGACGGCGTTTGAGGCCAACCATTCGGTGAAGCCTGCGCGCAGTTTGGTAGGATCGAGCAAGGCGGCGGGATCGGTGATTTCGTCAAGGCCCCAGATCAGCGTGGCGTAGTCGGTGGCGACAAAGCCTAGGGGGGAGAGGGCGTCTTCCTCCATGCGTTTTGTCACCAGCAGGCCAAGGGTTTGCTGCGCGTTGCGGCCTGCGAAGCCGTAGATGCACAGGTGGTGCCGCCCGTCATGCGGGAAGGTTTCGATGAGAAGCCGGTTTGGTTCGGGCAGGCGGGAGACGTGGCGTTGCAGCTCCAGCCATTTTGCGGTGTGGGCGGGCAGGTCTGGCCAGTTCGGTTGTTGGAAGATGTGCAGGATACGCTGGGTGAGCAGGGTTGAGGTGGCAAATTTGGTGCCGTTGAAAGTGGCGATTTTGGGGGTGCGGCCGGGGGTTCGGGTGACCTCGACGGTGAGTTCACGGATGGACTCAAAGCGGACCACCTCGCCGCCGATCAGGAAAGTATCGCCGGGGGTGAGGGTGGCTGCGAAGCCTTCTTCGACCTCGCCCAGCGGCATGCCGCCCAAGCGGCCTTTGAGGCGGACTTTCAGGGTTTCGGTGCCGATGATGGTGCCGAGGTTTTGGCGAATGACAGCGGTCGCGCGGGGGTCGCGCAGGTGCCAGTTTTCGCCGCGCTGTTGCAGGCGTTGCCAACGGTCGTAGGCGCGCAGGGCATAGCCGCCGGTGGCGGTGAAATCCAGGCAGGCGTCGAAGTCGGGGCGGGTGAGGGCTGCGTAGGGGCCGGCGGTGGTAACCTCGGCGTATAGCGCGTCTGAGATGAACGGGCCGGCACAGGCGGTCATCAGGATGTGTTGGCACAGCACGTCTTGCGGACCAGGGCCGCGCGGGTCACCGTCCAGGGTGTGGGCAATGACGGCGTCAAGGGCGGCCTGGCATTCGACCACCTCGAACCGGTTGGCGGGGACCAGCAGCGCCTTGGACGGTGCGTTGTAGCGGTGATTGGCACGGCCGATGCGTTGCACGAGGCGTTTGACGTTTTTAGGGGCGCCGACCTGTATGACCAGATCGACATCACCCCAGTCGATGCCCAAATCCAGCGTTCCGGTGCAGACCACGGCGCGAATGTGGCCTGCGACCATTGCCGCCTCGACCCGGTCGCGTTGTTCGCGGGCCAAGCTGCCGTGGTGGATGGCGATGGGCAGGTTTTCCGTGTTGGCGAGCCAGAGGTCGCGGAAAAACAATTCCGCCTGCGCGCGGGTGTTGTGGAAGATCAGCGTGGTTTTGTGGCGGTTGACCTCGGCCAAGATCGCAGGGATGGCATAGCGGCCACCGCCGCCTGCCCATGGCGGGGCGTCATCGGTTTGCAGCATCGAAATATCGGGGTCGGGGCCGGGATCGGCTTGAAGGATATGGCAAGCGTCGGGATGGCGGGCGAGGAAGCGGGCTAAAGCGGGCGGGTCTTCGACGGTGGCGGACAGGCCAACGCGGCGCAGGCCGGGGGCAAGGGACTGCAGGCGCGACAGGCACAGCATCAACTGATCGCCGCGTTTGGATTCGGCGAGGGCATGGATTTCATCGACGATAACGCGCTCAAGCCCCGCGAAGATGCGGGGGGCATCTTCGTAGCTCAGCAGCAGGGCAAGGCTTTCGGGAGTCGTCAGCCAGATATGCGGCGGGTCGGCGCGCTGTTTGCGGCGTTGGGTATAGGTGGTGTCGCCGGTGCGGTCCTCAACCCGGATGTTCAGGTGCGCGCCTTCGATGGGGGTGCGCAGGTTGCGGCGGATGTCGGCGGTAAGGGCCTTGAGCGGCGAGATATAAAGGGTGTGAAGGCCGGGGGCAGGCGTTGGTCCAAGCTCCGCCAGGGTGGGCAGGAAGCCTGCGAGGGTTTTGCCGCCGCCAGTGGGGGCGATCAGCAGGGTGGCGGGATCAGCGGCGCGCGTCAGCATGTCAAGCTGGTGCGGGTGCAGGTGCCATCCTTTGGTGGCGAACCAGTCGGTGAGTGTGGGGGGGAGGGTCAGCATAGAGCCAAGATAGAGTGCGGTGCGGGTAAGGGAAAGCAGGCGAATGGCAGAAGGCAGGTATCGTCTGCAAAACAGCGCTTTGGGCTGGCGGGGTATGTTGTGGGCTTGGTCATTGGCATGTCGCTGCTGCCCCCCCCACCCCAACCCTCCCCACGGGGGGGAGGGAGGAGCCCATGCTTGCCAATGCAGCAATCTGTGGTTGGGGGCTTTGCTATCAGGGGTTTCCCCTTGCCCTTGGGGCAGAGCGCGCCTATCCCAAGCCCATGAAAATTCTTTTTCTAGGCGATGTTATGGGGCGAGCCGGGCGGGCTGCGGTGACCGAACGGTTGCCGGGATTGCGCGCCGAGTGGGGCCTTGATTTTGTGGTGGTCAATGGTGAGAACGCGTCATCTGGGCTTGGCCTGACGCCGGAACATGCCCGCGGGTTGCTGGTTGCGGGGGCGGATTGTGTGACGCTGGGCGATCATGCGTTTGACCAGAAGGATATGTTACAGTTCATCGAGACCGAGCCGCGTGTGATCCGGCCCCTGAACTATGCCAAGGGCGCGCCTGGCAAGGGGTTTCGGGTGTTTACGGCGACCCAAGGGCGCAAGGTTCTGGTGGCGCAGGCTTTGGGCCAGGTGTTCATGAAACGGCCGTTTGATGACCCGTTTTCTGCGGTGGAGACAGTGTTGAAGACCTATCCCTTGGGCGGTGTGGTGCAGGCGGCGCTGGTGGATATGCACTGCGAGGCGACATCGGAAAAGATGGCGATGGGGCATTGGTGCGATGGGCGCGCCAGTTTGGTGGTGGGCACGCATACCCATGTGCCGACGGCGGATGCACAGATTTTGGCGGGCGGTTGTGCGTATCTGACCGATGCGGGCATGTGCGGCGATTATGACAGTGTCATTGGCATGGAAAAGCTGGAACCTATGCGACGGTTCATCACAGGGATGCCCAAGGCGCGGTTTGAGCCTGCAAATGGGCCTGCGACATTATCGGGCGTGTATGTGGAGACGGATGACAAGTCCGGCAAAGCAAACCGGGTTGCGATGATCCGCATTGGCGGGCGGCTGCAAGAGGCGCGGCCATGAGTGTGCGCTTTGGCTATGTGGCGATGCTTGTTGCCATGGGGCTGGGCTGGGGATCGACGCAACCTTTGGGCAAGATTGCGGTATCGACCGGGCATAAGCAATTTGGTCTGATCTTTTGGCAGATGGTCGTGGGGATTGTGCTACTCGGCGCGATTTTGATCGTGCAGCGGCGGCGCATACCGATTACGCGGCAGACCTTGGGGTTTGCGGTGCTGATTTCGCTGATCGGGACGATCATTCCAAACTCGACCTTTTACTATTCAGTGGCGCATCTGCCATCTGGGATCATGTCGATCTTGATTTCCACGGTGCCGTTGATGGCGTTTCCGGTGGCGTTGATGTTGGGGATGGACCGGTTCAGTGCGGGGCGTCTGGCAGGGCTTTTGTGCGGGCTGATCGGGGTCGCATTGATTGCGTTACCCTCTGCCAGCCTGCCGGATGCAGGCATGGCCGCCTATCTGCCCATCGCGATGATCGGGCCGCTGTTTTATGCGTTTGAGGGCAATTACGTGGCGCGTTTTGGCACGGCGGGGATGGATGCGGTGCAGGCGATGTGTCTGGCGTCTGTTCTTGGGGCGGTGATCATGCTGCCGGTGGCGGTTGGATCAGGGCAGTGGATCGACCTGACGCAGCCTTGGGGCAAGCCTGAAGTGGCGCTGTTGGTGGGGTCTGTGGTGCATAATCTGTGCTACTGCGCCTATGTCTGGCTCGCGGCGCGGGCGGGGGCCGTGTTTGCGGCGCAAACATCGTATATTGTAACAGGCACGGGTGTGATCTGGGCGATGCTGCTGCTGGGAGAGCGGTTTTCCGGCTGGATTTGGGCGGCGCTGGCGGTGATGTTGTTGGGGTTGTTTCTGGTGCAACCCCGCGAGGCTTTGCCAAAAGCCGCTTGACCTGCGGGGTTTGGGTTGCGACTAGGGCGTGACGCCAAGCGAGAGTGCCCATGATCGGATATGATCTATCCCCGACCGCTATGCCGATTGTTGCAATAGTCATATTGATTGCGATGCTGGTTTTGTTTGTGCGTGAAACTTTTCCTGTCGAAGTGACGGCGATTGCCGGGGCGGCGGTGATGCTTCTGCTGGGGATTTTGCCGCAAGATCAGGCGCTGAAAGTGCTGTCGAACAATGCGCCGTGGACCATTGCGATGATGTTTATCATCGTGGGGGCTTTGGTGCGGACGGGGGCGCTGGATTATGTGACCCAGCTTGCCAGTTTTCACGTGGATGCGCGGCCCGCATTGACGGTGGCGGCGCTGGCTGTGTTGATTGTGACGCTGTCGGCCTTTGTGAACAACACGCCGATTGTGGTGGTGTTCCTGCCGGTGTTCATGCAGCTGGCGGCACAGATGAAAATAGCGCCGTCCAAGCTATTGATCCCGTTAAGCTATCTGTCGATCATGGGCGGTACGATCACATTGGTGGGCACCTCGACCAATCTTGTAGTAGACGGGGTGGCGCGGCAAGCGGGGTTGGAGCCGTTTTCGATATTTGAGATAACACCGGTGGGCATACCCATCGCGATTGCCGGGCTTTTGTATTTGGGGCTGTTTGGTAACCGGCTGCTGCCAAACCGTGTATCCATGTCTGCGATGTTGAACGACCGGCCGAAGATGAAGTTTTTCACCGAAGTCGCGGTGCCAGAGGATTCGTCGCTTGTGGGCCGCGCGCTGGATACGGTGGATTTGTTCAAGCGCGGTGGGGCGCGGGTGATTGACGTTTTGCGCGGCGATGCCAGCTTGCGGCGCGATATGGCGGGCGTGGTGTTGGAGTCCGGCGACCGTGTGGTTTTACGCACGCCGATGGCGGAATTGCTAAGCCTGCAAGACCATAAGGACGTGTCTTTGGTCGATAAGCTAAGCTCGGTCGCGACCAACACGGTGGAGGTGCTGATCACGCCCGGTTGCCGTTTGGTGGGGCGCCGCCTGGGCGAGATGCGGTTGCGGCGGCGTTACGGCGTCTATCCATTGGCAGTGCATCGCCGAAATCAGAACATCGGGCGGCAATTGGATGATCTGGTCGTGGCGGTGGGCGATACACTTTTGCTGGAAGGCGCGCCCGGCGATATTGCGCGGCTGGCCGCCGATATGGATATGGTGGATGTATCCCACCCGACAGAGCGTGCGTTTCGGCGTAGCCGCGCGCCGATTGTGGTGGCGGTGCTGGTGGCGGTGATTACGCTGTCGTCGCTGGATGTGGCGCCGATTGAAGTGCTGGCGTTCATCGGCGCGGCGGTTGTTCTGGTAATGCGCTGCATTGACGCAGATGAGGCGTTTGCCAGCATCGACGGGCGGTTGCTGGGCATGTTGTTTGGCATGATCGCGGTGGGTCAGGGGTTGGAGCATTCGGGGGCGGTGGAACTTCTGGTGGGGGCGGCGTCGCCCTATATGGGGGATTTACAGCCCTGGATGCTGATCTTTGCGGTCTATGCGCTGACCTCGATCTTGACGGAACTGTTGTCGAACAATGCGGTGGCGGTGGTGGTAACGCCGGTGGCGATTGGGTTGGCGCAAAGCCTTGGGGTGGACCCGCGGCCGTTGTTGGTGGCGGTGATGTTGGGGGCGAGTTTTGGCTTTGCCACGCCAATCGGCTATCAGTGTAACCTGTTGGTCTACGGGCCCGGCGGCTATACCTTCGGCGATTTCATGAAGATCGGCGTGCCGTTGAATATCCTGATGGGGATCGTGGCGGCGATCGTAATACCGCTGGTGTATGGACTTTGAGGGAATGATGATGACACAGCGTATTGGCCTTTTTGGGATGATGCTCGCGGGACTTGCGGCCTGTGCGCCGATGGCCACTGGCATGGCGATACCAGCCTCGGCGCGGTTGAGTGCTGATGTTTTGACGGTTGGTTTGACTGACGGAACCATATGTCGCGCGAATTGGGCCACGGCGGGCGGCACTGGGCGGATGGACGATTGCGGAGCAGGCTTTGGCTATTCGGTCACGGTTGAGGGTCGCCCAAATATCTTGCGCCAGTTGGCGGTCGGTGTTGCGGGCGCATTGGGCGCAGACGGGGCGTTGGCGCCGCTGGCCGAAGTGGTGCTGACGGATGCGTCGGGGCGCGATTACAGCTTTGTATCGCCGGCCCCGTTGGAGTAGGGGCACGGGGTTGCGGGCGACCCTTGGGCTGGTGTAGACCAGCCCACCAAGGTATTCAGGGAACGGAGACGGGGTCATGGCAGGCCATTCGAAATGGGCGAACATTCAGCACCGCAAGGGCAAGCAAGATAAAGCGCGGTCTGCGATGTTTTCCAAGCTGGCCAAGGAAATTACCGTGGCCGCCAAAATGGGCATGCCGGATGTGGACATGAACCCGCGGCTGCGTCTGGCCGTGAAAGCCGCTAAGGCGTTGTCGATGCCCAAAGACGTGATCGACCGGGCCATCAAGAAAAGCCAGATGGGTGATGCGGCGGATTATTCGGAAATCCGATATGAAGGTTATGGCGCGAACGGCATTGCCATTATTGTCGAAGCGTTGACCGACAATCTGAACCGCACGGCCAGCAATGTGCGCAGCTATTTCACCAAATGCGGTGGTAATCTGGGACAGACCGGATCGGTGTCACATGGTTTTGACCGGGTTGGGGAAATTTCGTATCCGGTGAGCGCTGGTGATGATGACACGGTGATGATGGCGGCGCTTGATGCGGGTGCGGATGACGTGGAATCCGATGAAGATGGCCACTGGATCTATTGCCAGTTCGAGGCGCTGGTTGATGTGTCTGACGCGCTGGAAAAAGTAATGGGCGAGTCGACCGAAAGCAAACTTATCTGGAAACCGCAGGTGTTGACCGAAGTGGATCTGGACACCGCGATCAAGCTGTTGAAGTTGATCGACATGCTGGAAGAAGATGACGATGTGCAGGCCGTGACGCATAACTTTGATCTGCCCGAGGATGTGGCAGCGCAGTTGGATATGTGATTTCAGCGGTGTATGGTGGGCGTGCTTTTGGCGTGCTTTATCTTTGCATACGGTTTTGAGTGATGAAAAGGCCCCCCGGAAACGGTGGGTTTTTTTGTTTTGGGATTGGGCGGCGAGGGGTAGCGATGGGCGTGGGGGTGATGGGCAGATTGCCCATCCTACCGGGGACGGCATCGTTCGGTGAGGGTGTTCTATTTTTTTCGCGCGTCGGGTAGGGTTTTGCATTTCCCTATGAGGTGCCTGTGATGACTGATCGTTGCCGGCCTTGCCGGCCTTGCCGGCCTTGCCGGCCTTACCGCCAGTAGGCCCGGAATGCGCTGCTTGCAAATCGGCGGTTGCATGTGGTTTGCGCCGCGTTTCAGCCGGGCGAATGGGCGGGCGAATGGGCGGCGGCGCGGGGTGCATTCTTTCCGTCGATCAAGGCGACGATGATCCAAATTCTGATTGTGGGACGGTTTTATGTGGATGCTCTGCAGGGGGGCCGCTTGGGGTGGCGCGGATGGGCGAACCTGTGCTTTGCACAGAACCGCCCATCCTACGGGGATTGTCGCAGGATTTTGGCTGCGACGGATTGGACTGCGCGGGTAAGAGGCGCCAAGGCGGGGGCAGTTAGGCGGGAGAATTGCCAGTAAAGCGGCACGTCGAGAGGGGTGTTCGCGATCAGTTCGGTTAAGGTGCCATGGGCCAGGTGCGGGGCGATCAGCGGTTCGGGGTTCATGCCCCAGCCGAGGCCCGCGACAGCGGCATCGACGAACGCTTGGCTGGAGGCGAGGCGGTGGGTTGGGAACGCCAGGCGCGGCCCGAACTGCGATTGCAGCCACGCACCTTGCAGGCGGTCTTTGTCAGAAAACGTCAGTGCGGGGGCGCGGGTTAGGGCAGCTTTGGTGGCGCCATGTGGCAGCCATTTCGCGATATAGCCGGGGCTGGCGGTGGCGTGGTAGCGCAAAGCTCCGAGGGGGATCGTGTCGCAGCCTTGCAGAGGGCCGGGGTGCGAGGTGATCGCGGCTGACACCTCGCCGCGTTTCAGCCAGCTTTGCGAATGGTCCTGATCGTCAATCACCAGATCGAACAGCATATCGTTGGTGGCGGCAAGGGCGGGGATGACCCATGTGGCAAGGCTGTCGGCGTTGACTGCGATACGGATGATGGCGGGGCCCGCGTTCAGGTGTGGCAGGTCTTGGTTCAGTTGCGATTGCAGCAGCGCCACTTCATCATGGTGGCGGATCAGGCGCAGACCGGGCGCGGTGGCGGTGCAGGGCTGGCCGCGGCGGACAAGAACGGTGCCCATGCGTTCTTCGAGGGACTTCAGGCGTTGCGAGATGGCGGAGGGGGTGATGCCAAGCGTGGCAGCGGCCAGATCAAAGCTGCCACGGCGGTGGATGGCTGCGAGCGCGGCAAGCAGGGGGTCGGTAAACATTAGCGCAGCTTCACTTGGGTAAGAAAGATTAATTGGATTGATGCCGCTGTTGCAGCTTAGGTCAAGCGGAAATCGGCTTGGTGGCAAGTTGGGTAAGATGGTTTTGGCGGGAATGAAATGACGTTGGGCGGGGCGGCAATTGGCGGATATTTACTGGCGATCAGTTTGATTGCGGCAATCGGCGCACAAAATGCGTTTGTGCTGCGGCAGGGGTTGCGGCGCGAACATGTGTTGGCGGTGATTTTGGCCTGTGCGTTGTCTGATGCGATTTTGATGGCGGCGGGGGTGGCGGGATTTGGTGCCGTGCAGGCCCATGTGCCGTGGATTGGCGATGCCATGCGATTTGGTGGGGCAGCATTTCTGCTGGTATACGGCGCGCTGCGGTTTCGGGCGGCGTGGCAGGGCGGCGAGGCATTGCGGCCAGCGCCGGGCGTGACAGTGCCCTTGGCGCAAGTTCTGGCAACCTTTCTGGTGCTGACATGGGCGAACCCGCATGTTTATCTGGATACGGTGGTGTTGATCGGGTCCATTTCGGCGCAATACGCGCCTCACCAAGCCGTGTTTGGGTTGGGGGCGGCGTTGGGGTCTTTCAGCTTTTTTCTGGCGCTGGGCTATGGCGCGCGTTTGCTGGCCCCGGTGTTTGCCAAACCGCAGGCCTGGGTGGTGTTGGAGGTGATTGTGGGTTGCACGATGTGGGCGATTGCGGCGGGGTTATTGCTGCGCTGATATGGGGTTGCGCCTGTTACGGCAATCCGGTTTGGTGCGGGAATGTCAATTTCCGCTGAGTCCATTGCCCCGATTTCGAGCCCCCTGCGAGGCGTTTTGTGGATGCTGGCGGCGGGGATCAGCTTTGTCGGTGTGAACGCCATCGTGCGGTATTTGGGCACCGACCTGCCAGCAGCACAATCGGCGTTTTTGCGGTTTGGCTTTGGTTTGGTGATTTTACTGCCCGCGTTGATTTCGGCGGTGCGGGGGGGCTTTGCGTCGGGAGTATTGCGGCTTTATGCTTGGCGTGGGGCGGTGCATACGGTGGCGGTGGTGCTTTGGTTTTACGCCATGGCGCGGATCCCTTTGGCGGAAGTGACGGCAATTGGCTATTTGAACCCGGTGTTGGTGACGCTGGGAGCGGCGCTGTTTTTTGGCGAAAGGCTGACGCGCGACAGGCTGCTTGCGTTCGGTGTGGCGTTGGTCGGGGCCATGATCATTCTGCGGCCGGGTGTGCGCGAGGTGACGCATGGACATTTGGCGCAGGTGGCGGCGGCCGTGTTTTTTGCGGGGTCGTATCTGTTTGGCAAAGAACTAAGCAGCCGTGCATCGGCGGCGGCGGTGGTGGCGATGCTATCGTTCACGGTGACGCTTGGGTTGTTGCCGTTTGCGATTTGGGTTTGGGTGCCAGTCACCTGGGCGCAGGTGGGCTGGCTTGCGGTGGTGGCGGGTTGTGCGACATCGGGGCATTATTGCATGACGCAGGCGTTTCAGGCGGCCCCCATGGCAGTGACGCAGCCGGTGACGTTTTTGCAGCTGCTATGGGCCACTTTGTTGGGCACGCTGTTGTTTGGCGAAAGCCTTGATGTTTATGTGCTGATCGGCGGCGCGGTGATTATTGCGGCGATCAGTTTCGTGACGCTGCGCGAGGCGCGGGGGCGGCGTATACCGGACGAGGAAAGCCTGCCTTTGGTGCTGTAGCGGGCTGTTGCACAGGGTGCGGGCGGTGGGGTTACACGGCGTTCAGCAGGGTTGAATAGTGTCGCGGATCAATGCGGTCTGCGGAGGTAGCTATGCCCGATATATCCCCAATTCTTTCCTTGCCCCTGATCATGCCTGCGCAGGCGCAAAAACATGTCACCCATAACGAGGCGCTGCGGCTGTTGGATGTGATGGTGCAGCTTGCGGTTTTGAACCGCAATCTAAGCGCTGCCCCGGCGCTGCCATCGGTCGGGGACCGCCATATTGTGGCGGCGGGCGCAGTTGGCACGTGGGCCGGGCAGGTTGGGAAAATAGCGCTTTTTACCAGCACGGGGTGGCAGTTCTTTGCGCCATTGCAGGGTTGGCAGGCCCATGTTCTGGCCGAAAGCGTGACGGTGGTTTACGCGGGTGTTGCTTGGGGCTTGCCGACCGCCCCGACATCAGCCGCGATTTTCGGGGTGAATGCCACGGCAGATACGACGAACCGCTTGTCGGTGCAGGCGACGGCATCGCTGTTTTCCAACGTGGGTGCCGGGCATCAGGTGAAGGTGAACAAGGCGGCGGTGGGGGATACCGGCAGTTTGCTGTTTCAGACCGGATTTTCAGGCCGGGCGGAAATGGGCTTGGCGGGATCGGATGATTTTTCGCTGAAAGTCAGCGGCACCGGATCAGCATTTAACACGGCGATGACAGTTGCGGCGGCAAGTGGGATTGTATCGTTGCCGCAGGGAATTTCGAGCGCTGGATTTGCGCTGAAAGATGCGGGCGACGCCACCAAGGTGGCGCAGTTTTCGCTGTCAGGGCTGACCACGGGCACGACACGGACCTATACCTTGCCAAATACCACCAGTGAGATTGCGGTTTTGGCGGGGGCGCAGACTTTTACCGGGGCGAAGGTGTTTTCGGGCGGGTTCACGGCCAACGCGGCGGCGGTATTGTTCAACCATGCGGGGGCCGGGGTCGAGGCCACGGTGAACAAGGCGGCGGTGGGGGATAGTGCGGCTATCGCGTTGAAAACCGGGTTCAGCACGCGGGCGCAGTTTGGCCTGATTGGCACCGATGCAACCGCGTTGCGGGTCAGTGCGGATGGCACGGCGTTTAGCGATGTGTTCAGCGCCGATGCGGCCAATGGGCGGATGACGCTGGCGAACCCGGCGATATTGGGCGGGCAGGCCAGTGATCCGGCCAGCCCGGTGAACGGGATGATCTGGCACAACAGCACCTCGGGTGAAATCAAGGTTCGGGCTGCGGGTGTTACGCAGGTAATTGGCGCGGGCGCTGGTGTTGCTGACGGCGACAAGGGCGATATCACAGTAACTGGTGCGGGCACGGCTTGGGCGATTGATCCAGGCGTGGTGACGCTGGCCAAGATGGCAAGCGTGGCAACAGCCTCGATCCTGGGGCGCAGCACGGCAGGTACCGGCGTGCCAGAGGCTTTGACGGCCACGCAGGCGCGCACCATGTTGAACGTGGCAAACGGGGCTACGGCAAACAGTGCAGATGCCACGCTTTTGGCCCGCGCGAACCATACAGGCACGCAAATTGCCGCGACGATCAGCGATTTTGACGCGGCGGTGGCGGCAAATGCGGCGGTGGCGGCAAGCACGGCCAAGGTGACCAACGCCACCCATACAGGCGATGCAACCGGGGCGACCGCGCTGACGCTTGCAACCGTGAATGCGAATGTGGGGGCCTTTGGGGCGGCCACAGCAATCCCGACATTTACCATCAATGCCAAGGGGTTGACGACGGCTGCGGCGAATGTGGCGATTGCAATTCCGTCTACGCAGGTGACTGACTTCGACGAGGCGGCGCAGGATGCTATTGGCGCGATGGTCAACCCGTCGCTGGTATATACGGATGCTACGCCATCGCTGGTGCGGGCGGCGTTGACCGGGGATGTGACGGCCCCTGTCGGCAGCAATGCCACCACGATTGCCAATGATGCAGTGACCAACGCCAAGTTAGCCAATATGAACGCGGCGACAATCAAGGGAAATAACACAGGGGTTGCGGGTGACCCGCTTGATCTGACGGGCACGCAGACGACGGCGATGCTGGATACGTTTACCAGTGCGCTAAAGGGGTTGGTGCCCGCGTCTGGTGGTGGGACGACAACATTCCTGCGGGCGGATGGATCGTTCGCCACGCCAGCGGCCGGTGCACCGGGGGGCGTGTCTGGCAAAGTGCAGTTCAACAATTCATCCGCCTTTGACGGGGCCGCGAATGTGGAAATTGACACGGGCAATTTGAAGCTGGTTCAGACCGCTGATCCTGCGGCACCTGCCACTGGTCTTTTGGCTTATGCAAATTTGACGGCTGGCCGTGCGGTGCCAAAACTGCGGGCCGCTGCCAACCAGCCATACGAGCTGCAAACGGCTCTACACGGCAATTCGGTATTTTTGGTAACGCCAGCCATCAGCACCACCATTCCTTTGGTCACAGGTGGCGTGCTGACGGCATCGGTGACGATTTCACACCAGCAGACCTTTGCTTCGGCAAACCGTTGGCAGGCGACCCGGCGCACGCGCATTCAAACCAGCACCACAGCCGGCACAACATCGGGCATTCGCACCGCTTATGGCCAATGGTTTTTGGGGAATACCGCGGGCTTTGGCGGCTTCTTTTTCCGGGCGCAACTGGGGATGAATATCAACTTGGCAGGTGGGCAAAAGTTTGTCGGGCTGTGCGCATCTACTGCCGGGTTGACGACAGATGCATCGGCACTGCTGAATATGATCGGCATGGGGTATGACGCGGCTGATCTTAGCACCGGCAACTGGTTCTTGTTGCGCAATGACGGAACAGGCGTTGCCACCAAGGTGGATCTGGGCACCGGGGCCGCGCGCAATACCATTGATGGCTACGATCTGGTGATGCACGCAAAGCCAAACACTGCTGAGGTATTTGTTCGCATCATCAATTTGCAAACCGGGGCGGTGGTGCTGGACACAAGTTACACGACCGATATTCCGGCGGTGAACACGGGGTTGGCGTTCAAATGTGAATGCCGAAATGGGGCGGTGGCGGCGGCGGATAACATCGAAATCGCCAAATGCTATATTGAAAGCGACTATTGATCTGCACGCGGTCTTTCCTTCGGGAAGGGCCGCGTTCGGTTAAAGGCTTTTGGCGGGCCCGCGCGCGTAAAGGTCTTCATACCGTGTGATATCATCCTCGCCGAAATAGCTGCCGGTTTGCACTTCGATCAGAACCATCGGTTTGGTGGTTTGGTTTTGCAGGCGGTGCTTGGCCCCTTGCGGGATAAAGATGGATTGGTTTTGCTGCACACAGGTCTGAACGCCGTCCAGGGTGACGGTTGCCGTGCCTGACACAACGATCCAATGTTCCGCGCGGTGGAGATGGCTTTGCAGGCTAAGGGCGGCACCGGGATGCACAACGATGCGTTTGACTTGAAAACCATCCCCGGTGACCAACCTGTCAAACCACCCCCAAGGGCGGTGATCGCGCGGAAAGGTTTCGGCCTGCTGGTGTTGGTTTGCCTTCAACATGGTGACCGCAAGGCGCACATCCTGCGCACGCCTGCGGTCCGCAACCAAAACGGCATCGGGCATGGCGATGGCGATGATGTTATCAAGACCAATGCCCACCAGCGCCAGCCCGTCGGTTTCTGCGCGCAAGATGCTATCGGTGCAATCCATCGTATGCGCGTTGCCGTAATGCACATTGCCCTGATCGTTGGGTACGCTTTCGCGCGCAACCGCATCCCAATCGCCAAGATCGGACCAACCGGACGATAAGGGCATGACCACCAGATCGGGCATGTGTTCCATCACGGCATAATCAATGGAAATGGCCTCAGCCAGCGCCCAGGGATCAGAGGCGAGACGCACAAAGCCAAGGTCAGCTTTGGCAAGGTTCAGGGCAGATTGTACCGGGTCTATCAAATGTGGGGCGTGCTTTTCAAAGGCGCTGATCAGCGTTGTTGCCGTGGCAAGGTATATGCCTGCGTTCCACAAAAATCGACCCGATGACAGCATTTCGGCGGCGATTGCAGCACCCGGTTTTTCGACAAAACGGATCAGGTTTGATGGTCCGTCTTCTGCCAGTTCTGCCAGTTCCAGCCAGCCATAGCCGGTTTCAGCCCGGTCTGGCGTGATGCCAAAGGTGACAATCCGATCCGATTGCGCGGCGGGACGCGCGGCGGCGATGGCCGCGTGAAATCCTGCAGTATCTGGCATGACGTGATCTGACGGCGCGATAAGCAGCAGCGCGCCGGGGTCAGTTTGCGCCAGATGCAAGGCGGCGGCCAGAATGGCGGGGGCAGTATTGCGGCCTTCAGGCTCGATCAAAATCGCGCTGGCCTCTGCACCAATGGCAGCCAGTTGTTCAGTGACGATAAAACGAAAATCGCTGTTGGTGATGATCAGGGCTGCGCCAAAATCAGCGCCAGTCATGCGGTGCAACGCCGTCTGAAACAGGCTTTGATCGCCCATAAGGGACACGAATTGCTTGGGGTAGCTTTTGCGCGACAGGGGCCATAGGCGCGTGCCTGAACCGCCACAAAGAAGAACAGGAGTTAGCGGCGTCATCGCAAAAAGATTTATCCATAAAATGCTATGCATTTCCACATTAGGTTGAGTGGATAATTCCGCAAGGCCCTTGATGGGTTACAGCCAGCCCAACCGCGCCGCCAGCCAAAGGGCGGCAGTGCCTTTTGCAGATGCGCGGTGCAAACGCAGCCGGCGAAACTGTGTGGCGCGGTGTTCTTGTGAGGATTGGTCCAACAGGTCGCCGACCAAAGCGCGCGCCTCCGGCGTAAGGAGGTGCCGAGCGTCGTACAAAGCCTGCCAATGGCCTGCAAGCCATGCGCCATAGTCATTGCGCACAAGGTGTTTTAGCCGTCGGATCGCGCCGTTAACCCCATGCGACGCGCCAAAGACATTGCGGCCATGCTGGCGATAAAAGACTGTTTGCGCAGGATCCAGCAAACAAAGCCCGCCCGCGCCCGCGACAAGCTGGTATAGCCACCAATCATGAAAGGCGACGTTGTGCGGACGGCCCGCAGATCTTACAAGATCAACAGCCGCCGCATTAAGCACGGTAGAATGCCCGGAAAAAAGGTTCTGTACCAATGCGTTGCGAAAACTGGGGTGACCAGTTTGTGTGTTTTTCTGGCGTAGTGGGGTAAGGTTTTGATCGGTAAGCACGCTTTCAGTAGCATAGATCGCGGGCAGGTTTTCCGGGCATTGCGCCAAGTGACCTGCTGCGCGCGCAAGTTTATTTGGCAGCCAGACATCATCTTGATCGGCGAGGGCGATCAGGCCTTTTGGAAGATCGTTTCGCACAAGCAAAGACAGAAAGTTTTGCGAGGCCGACCCTAGCCGTGGCCCGTTGATCAGGCGCAAGCACCGCGCCGGATGCGCCTGGTCAAACGCCAGCAACAGCGGAACCGTTGCATCGCATGAGCCGTCATCACTGACCATCAGCGACCAGTTTTGATGGGTTTGTGTGATCAGGCTTTCCAACTGCGCAGGCAAAAACTGCGCGTCATTGCAGGTGGCCATCAGAATCGTCACATGCGGTTCAGACATGGTATTTGCGCCCCCACGGATGCATCAAATAATACCGCGCGCAAAAATCGCGGTGATTAAGCTTGGCTGCAATCCATTAAGGAATGGCAAATCTGTGCAAGCTAACCTGCCCTCAGGTGTCCAGCCGTGTTGTGGGTGATAAGACGTGTATACATTTGATGTCGTCGAGACGTTTCTGGGTGGGCCGGTTAATCTGCTAAGCGGAATAACCGACCTCGAAATTGTGCAGTCAGGCGGGGTCACCCGGCTATATTCGGCCACACGGGCAGGCGGGGGGGTATCCGCGCTGGATGTGGGTGCGCAAATGACGCTGCTTGACCAGGAACCCACGGCAACAAACACCATGCTGCCAGCCCCGGCGCGGTTGGAAATGGCAGTTTTGAACGGCGTGGCCAGCGTTCTTGTGATGGGGGCCAGCATGCCGCGGATGGGCGGCTGGAGGCTGGTCGCAGATGGCAGCTTTGGCACCGCTGTAACCATCAATGCCAGCCCGCCCGGCGTGGTATCGGCGCAGACTATGGCCGTGGTGGGCGGTAACACACTGGAATACATCAGCACCTATGGGCAATCGTCAATCCAATGCCTTCGGCTGGCACCGAATGGAGAAATGGTTGCCATCGGCACGCTGACGCTGGGCCCAAATCAGCAAGGCATCGACATCACGTCGATGACCACGGTCCAAAGTGGCGGGCAAACCTTTTTGGCTGCCACGTCGCGGGTGCGCGATGCGATCATGCTGTTTCGGGTAGGACCAACGGGGCTTTTGCAACAAACCAGCACGATCGGTGCCACGGGCGGTCTTGGTATCAATGACCCAAATGACGTGCGGTCAGTGGTGATGGGGGGCATTACCTATCTTTTGGTGTCCGCAGGGGCGACATCGTCGATCAGCGTTTTGGCGGTGCAACCTGACGGATCGCTGAAAGTGACAGACCATGTGGCAGATACGCTTGATACGCGGTTTCAGGGCGTGCAAACTTCGGCGGTTGTGCAGGTGGGCGACCGGGTTTTTGTGGTTGCGGGCGGCGGTGATGATGGCCTGAACCTGTTCACCTTGTTGCCCGGGGGCAAGTTGTTGCTGGTGGCAAGCCAGTTGCAGGCCCCCGGCATGGGGCTGCACAATATCACCGCGATAGAAGCAATCGAGGTGGGTGGCAAAATCGAAGTCTTTGTCGCAGGCGAAGGGCTTGGCATCACGCGGCTGCGGCTTGATCCGGGGGAGCTGCCGCCAATGCAGACAGGCAGCGCAGTGGACGATACGCTGACGGGCGGGACCGGCGCCGATATTTTGTCTGGCGGTGGCGGCCAAGACCTGCTTCTGGGCGGCGATGGCAGCGATATTTTGCTGGATGGCACCGGCAACGACACGCTGTCTGGTGGGGCGGGGGCAGATATTTTCGTGCTGACGCGTGATGGCGCCGAAGATGTGATTGTGGATTATCAGGCGGGCATTGACCGGCTTGATCTGACCGGCTGGGGGCGGGTGTATTCGGTGGATGCGCTTGGAATAGAGCAGACGGTAACCGGGGCCATAATTACCTTTCAGGATGAGGTTTTGGTTGTGCAATCGGCCAATGGTCAACCGATTGATCTGGGCGCATTTCTGTCATCAGACCTGTTCGGACTTTGGCATATTGGCGCAGATACGGCGGTGGTGGGGCTGCGGCTGGAAGGTGTGCCGGGCATGGAAACCCTGCAAGGCGGGGCTGGTGATGATGTATTGGTAGGATCAACTGGTGCCGATTTGATGGACGGCGGTGCTGGATTTGATTTTGCAGATTACACCGAAGGGCGCGGCAGCCAGCGGATAGATTTGCTTTACCCCGATCTGAACACCCAGTTGGCTACCGGCGACAGGCATATTTCCATCGAAGGCGTCATTGGTGGCTACGGGCCGGACAATATTCGCGGGACGTTTGGCGATAACATCCTGCGGGGTGAAAACAACGTAGATTATCTGTTCGGGCGGCGTGGCAATGATGTGCTGGACGGTGGTGTTGGCGATGATGTGCTGTTTGGCGGGGTCGGCGAGGATACGCTGAATGGCGGCATCGGGCGTGATCGGGCACAGTATTCTGAAAGCACCGCTGGCGTAGTGGTTGATCTGCAATCGAGCCAATTCAACACTGGTGAAGCGGTGGGCGATGTGTATGTCAGCATCGAAGATCTGGCGGGCAGTGCGTTCAATGACAGCATGTTTGGCACCAGCTATGCCAATCAACTGTTTGGCCGCGATGGGGGTGATTTTCTGTATGGCCGGGGTGGCAATGATTATCTGAACGGCGGATCGGGGGCGGACCGTCTGGATGGTGGCACGGATAACGACTCGCTGCGCGGGGGCACGCATGGCGATACGTTTGTATTTAACGCCGGGCGCGATGTGGTCGAAGATTTTCGCCTGTCAGACCTTGACCGATTGTTGATAGAAGATGGCCTTTATGGTGGTGGTCTGACGGCACAAGACGTGGTTTCAACCTATGCGTCGGTGATTGGCACCACGGTTGTGTTTGATTTTGGGACCGGCGCGACATTGACGTTGCTGGGGATCAGCAGTTTATCGGGTCTGGCTGGGGCGATTGACCTTCTTTAAGCGGTTCGATTTTTGGCAGACCAAAAATCAGAATGCTATCCCAATAAGTTGCGTTCGTGGTGGTCTATTGCGGCGGCGACATCGTCGTAATAGATCATCTTCCCCGCCTCCAGCACGGCGGCGGCATCGCAAAGTTCGCGCACAAGACCCATGGAATGGCTGACCACAACGGACCCTGCTTGTTGCATTCGGGCCAGGAAAAGCGCGTTGCTTTTGGTGCGAAAGACCGCGTCTCCGACGGCGGTCACCTCGTCCACCAGATAAGTATCGAATGCGATGCCCATGGATACGCCAAACGCGAGGCGCGCCTTCATCCCCGATGAATAGGTGCGAAAGGGCAGGCGAAAATGCGCGCCTAGATCGGCAAAACTGGCGGTGAAATCTATCAATTCGTCGCCATCGACGCCGTAGATCCGGGCAATGAACCGGGTATTTTGCGCGCCCGTCAGATCGCCGTGAAAAGACCCCGCAAACCCAACCGGCCAAGACACCGATCCCACCCGGCGCACCTGACCAGATGTCGGGTTCAGCGTGCCCGCAATTAGCCGCAGCAGGGTGGATTTGCCCGCACCATTGCGGCCCAGCAAAGCCACGGATTTGCCCGACGGGAACACCATATCGGTCTTGTGCAGCACGGTTTTTGCCACGCCGCCCAATTGAAATGTCTTGGTCAGGTTTTGCAGCGCAATCAACGCCGGTCCCGCACAGAATAAAAGACCATGGCAGCAATCGACCATGCAAGCGCCAAGAACATCACAACTGTGCCAAGGATAATGTGTCGCCGCGGAAATTGCGCCGTTTCAGCCAGGGTCGGGGTGATATGCGCCGCAAGATACAGGGTCTGGCGACGCGCATCAACTTGCGCTGCTTCAAAAGCCATTTGCGATGCCCGGTAGCCGGTTTCAGCAAACTCGCGGTCCACCAACAGCCGTTCATATTCGCCGACCATAGTTGCAAACACCTGTGTGGTGGCCCCGGCCTCGCCCAACCCCAGCTTTGCCCTTTCGGCGCTGATCCGGTTTTCGATAACCTTGATCCGGGTGGCGGCGTGCGTGCCGCGCGCGTTGGAATTTTGCGTGCTGGCGGCCAGCATATCACTGTCGATCAACGCCTCTGCCAGTTGCGATTGCAGGTTGGCCAAAAGCCCGGCCTGGCTTTGCAAATCTGACGCAGGATCAATGGTTTGGGTTTTATTGCGAAACGCAGTCATGGCAGCACGCGCCGATTGCAACCGCGCCTCGGCTTTGCCGCGTTCACCAGAGGCAAAGCGCAAGGCGTCGGCCTGTGCCGTGTCATTCAACTGGTTGATCATGGCTGTGGATTTGTCGAAAAGCTGCTTGGCGATGGCCTGGGCATCGGCCGGATCAAAGGCCAGAACGCGAATTTCAATCAGCCGCGTGGCATTATCATAGGTGACCTGCACCTGATCTGACCAATACCCGACCAGCGTCTCGATGGACCCCGGGGCAGAATAAGCAAAGATCGGATCATGATCAGGCTTTGACCAGAGCGCACGCAGATCAAGGCTTGCATCAATTTCTGACACCAGTTTTTGGCTGTGCATATAGTGATAAAGGATGTCGGTATCAGCAGAGCTTGACCCGGTCAGGTTGCTAAAACCACCCAGCAATTCTATTGCCGAGTTGACTTTTTCTTTGCGCACAGAAAAGCCAAGGGTCGATGCGTATTGGTCAGCGGCGCGGGCCCAAAGATACCAACCCGTCACCGCTGACGGCAGCAAAACACACAAAACAAAACTGATCATCAGGCCGATGTGCCGGGGTGCGATGCGGGCATGGCGCACGGGCGGCGCGATAGTTTGCGAAAAATCCCGACCCAGCGGCGTGATGGCCGTTTTTGCCACTTTGACAAGCTGCGTGGTTAAACCGAGCGGAGCGGTTGCGTTGAACAGGGCCAAGTGGGCGTTCCTTGTGGCAGGGGTCTTGTGCATCCGGGGTAACGTAAGATTCCTTAATGCCGCGTTATCCACGGGTTGGAATGCGCCCTGAAAGTCGATCAAATTGTTCGTGTTTTGTGCTTTGCAATTGCCGGATTTTGGGTATGTGCTAAGCTTATGATGCAAGATTTTACCCCACTTCGGCCGCAGACAAAACCGCGCCATTTTGCGACGATGCGCGCAATTTTGGCACTGATGCTGCGTGAAATGGCCACAACCTATGGCCGGTCACCGGGCGGCTATCTTTGGGCCGTGCTGGAGCCGTTGGGTGGCATAGCAATCCTGACATTGATTTTTTCATTTGGTTTCAGCGCGCCTTCTTTGGGCACAAATTTTCCGATCTTTTATGCGACTGGGATCTTGCCGTTCATGATGTTCAACTCTGTTTGCAACCGGGTATCGACGGCGTTGCTGTTTTCCAGGGCGCTGCTGGCCTATCCTGCAGTGACCTTTGTTGATGCGTTGCTTGCGCGGTTTGTGGTCAATACTGTGACTCAAGGCATGGTTGGGTATCTGGTGTTTGGCGGCATTTTGATGATCTACGATACCCGCACATTGCCGCAACCAATGCTGATCGTGCAAAGCTTTGCGTTGACGGCACTGCTGGCGCTGGGGATTGGCACGTTGAACGCCTATCTGATCGCGCGCTTTGCGGTGTGGCAAATGGTATGGTCTATCCTGACGCGACCGCTGTTCCTGATTTCGGGCATTTTCTTTTTGTTCAACGCGATGCCCGGGATGATGCAAGACGTTTTGTGGTTCAACCCATTGGTGCATACGATTGGCATTATGCGGGCTGGGTTTTACCCAAGTTACAGCGCCAGCTATGCGTCATCGGGCTATGTGATTTTGGTATCGTTGGTTTGTTTTGCGGTGGGGCTTTTGCTGCTGCGTCATGCGCACCGCGATTTGTTGGTGGATTGATACAGGTTACAGCAAACCCTCTGTCAACATTTGATCCCATTGCACAAAATTCAGCATACGCTGCGCCGCGATGTCGGTGCCAAAGCTGGCCAACAGGCGCGGCCAGCGTCGCAGGTTTACGGGTTCGGCGCTGGTGTTGTCGAACCGGTCGGCAAGGTGCAGCTCGATGCCAAAACGGGCAACAAACGAGTTTTCAAGTCGCGCCATATCATTGGTTGAATAACTATGGTCGATGGCCGCCAAGCCCAGCCGGGCCTTTGCCAATAGCTGTCTTGACGAAAAGTCTTGCGCAGCCCCCCAACCCAGCATGCGGCGGGTAGCGAAATAAGTGCAGTAGAAATTGTCGTAATGGCTGCGCACAAACACTTGCCAAGCCTCATCGCCACCAAAGAAATAGTCATCTGGCGACCATTCCAATGCCCGTTTCAACCCAATATTTTGCGGCTGATTCAGGGCTTTTGGCCGAAGGGCGGCGGCTTCGCGTTGCAGATAAAAGTAGAACGACGCAATACGCTCGCCCGGGTCGCGCAGCACGGTAAAGACAAACCGTGCAGCGGGCAAATGATCCAGTGCCGTCCAATCCAGATGCCCGGAATAAAGCGAGTAGCCCGGTGGATATTGGTCGCGTGCCAAGGCAGCTTGGGTATGCACCCGAATGGGCGAAACACGGCGGGCCTTCACCACCCGCGACAGGCTGTTATGGACGGTCTGACCCGCGGTTTTTGGGATGTGCAAAAATACAATTGGCGCATGCGTCAGGTCCATGGGCCGTCCTTTCGCAGGTCTATCACACTGGGCGAAAACGGCTCTGCATCCGCCATCTGGAATATCCCGGCAATAAACGCCTCTGGTCGGGCCGGGTTAAGATGCGCCAGTTGCCACGGCGCAAAGCGCCACCAGCGGCAGCGTAGCATCGGCGATATCAATTGCACCGGCAGCCTGAATCGTTTGATTACCGCCGGGTTTCCGGCAACAACGGCGTAAGGTGGCACGTCTTTTGACACCACCGCATGTGCCGCCACAATGGCGCCGTCACCGATGGTGACCCCGGCGCAGATCAATGCGCCGTGGCCGATCCAGACATCATTGCCGATGGTGGTGATGCGCGCATGTGTGGGGGCTTCGTCTGCCGTGATGCTATAGGCGTGATAGTCGGACGCCCCGCGAAAACCGTCTGCCAATGCGATCATCTGATCGCATAGGTAAAAGGCGGGGCTGGTTGATGCCCAGGTTGTCGGGTGGTTTTGGCGGCCAATTTGCACCTCTTCGCCAAACGAGCAGTAGCGCCCGATCCGGGCCGCGATACAACTGCCAGAGACTTGATAAGAAAATGCACCCATTTCGATTGAGTGTTCAAACGTCGCCCATTTCAGGCTGGAAGGTGCCTCCAGCACCGTATGACGGGGAAGGTTGACCGCAGATCCACCACCGGGGCGGCGCAGAACCTCGATCCCTTGGGCGTAAAGAATGGGAATGGCGACGGCTATCTGTGTCATGCGGCGGCGCTTTCAAAGCTGAGTGTCGGCTGTAACAGGGCGTCAAAAAGCGCACCCAGATCGGGCACACCGTCCGGAATTGCAATCACGCCGCCGCGCTTGGTGTTGCGGATGGCATCCGCCTGTGCCCCCAGATCAAAGCCCCAAACCGGCAGCCCGGTGGCAATCGCTTCATGGGTGGTATACGAAAATGTTTCTGGCCAGATGGACGGTATCAACCAATCTGTGATGCCGTAACGTGCGACCAGCGCCGGAATTTCGGGGCGCAGGTATCCGCCGTGGATATGGGCTGTGGCACCAAGCGGATAGGTCGGGTCGACCCGTCCCAGGACGATAAGCCTGGCCCCTTTGACAGCCGCAAGCCTGTGTGACAGGTCTTGCAAAACCCCCGCGCCCTTCTGCACCCCAATGTTGCCAAGCACGCCGATCACCACGGCTGCCCCGTGCGGTTTGTTCGCCAGACAATGGACATCTACCAGCATTTTGTGGGGCTGCACCCGCAGCTTATGCTTTGCTGAGGGATATGCAGTCAGGAATAATTGTGCGCTATTGTCGGAAAAGCAGACAATGTCGTCGGCCTGTTCAATCAGGCGGCCCCATGATTTGCGCCAATCTGACAAGGTCATTTTGCCAGGCCCTGATCCCCGCACACAATGGGCCGCGTCAACGGAGGCACCGTCTGGCACGCCCATATAGCGCCCCTTGCTGTTCAGCAAAGTATAAGACGGGCTGATGGTCAGGTAATCATGTAAAAGCACTTCTATCTGGTCACTTGGCCCACGCCGCAGTGCCGCCAACCTTTCTGGTAAAGTGATGGGATCACGGCCCCCTACGCCACAAGAATAAACGATGCGCAATTGGTCCACGGGGTCGAGCATACGTTGGATCAGGGCAAAATCATCAGTACCACCCTTCGTGATGCCATCTGGCGTATGCAGTTCCAACTGCCAGCGAAACTTTGTGCCAACCCGCAACACAAGGGCGCAGTTGGGCAGCGCTTCGGCGATTCGCTGCGTCAGATAATCGTCCGCTCCACCGCCAAGGTTATGCGCCAGAAACAACGCGATTGGCCCTTTCGCCTGCCGTGCCGACCACGCAATGGCCAGCGCCAGACGTGACGCGACCAAAGGATCATCGGCAATAAAGCGTTGCACATCGGCGTCATAACCGCGGTAGCGCTGCGAAATGATCGCATTGTTGCGCGCGACAAGGCGACGCTTTTCAGCAGATCCAAATGATGTGCCGCCGCGATGTTCAACAAACAGGTTCGCCAAGCCAAGATGCCGCCCGCCAAGCGCGCGCGCTTTTTGGCACCAATCCACCTCTTCGCCATAGCCACGGCCAAAGGCTGGGTCCAGCTGCGGAATGCGGCGCAAGAATTCAATCGACATGGCCATACAGAACCCAACCCCGGTTGGCGCTTCGGCAAGGCCAGCGTCGGGATGAATTTTTGCGGCAACCGCATCTATCGCGTCACCGTCACCGGGCTGTAAAATGCCAGCTTGACATATCACAGGGGTGCTAAAAATTTCTGCGTTATTCGACATCGGCGTGACGGTGGCCACGCGGTCATGGTGCAAAATCGGTCGCATCAGGCGGCTGGCCCAGGCCTGCGGCACAAAAGCATCTGAGTTCAGCAACACCACATGGTCGCCGTATTCAATGGCGCGCATCAGGCCCGTGTTGACGGAGCGGATAAACCCCTGATTTTCAGCGTTCTCAATAAGCAGTATTCGGTTTTGGTGCAGCGCCTTTTGATCGTGCACCCAACCGCGCAAAAAGGGGCTTAGGGCAGGATCGGATGACGCATCTTCGATCAAGATCAACCGCCACGGCACATCTGTGTGATGCGCAATCCGGTGCAGCACTTCTGGCAGCAAATCAAGCGCATTGAAAACAGGCAAAACGATTGTAATCCCAGTTTGGGCCAACGGTGCAGGCTGCAAGCGGGCCAGTTCTGCCGGGTGGCGCTTGGTGGGCAGTGTCGCCAGACAGTCGGCCAAAAACAGCAAGGGCTGCATCTGCCGGGTAGACAAAGGTATCTCCAGCCGAAGTGCCCGCTTCAAGCGCGTGCGATCGGCGGGATCTTTCGTGGCCAACCAATGCAGAAATGCCGGAACTCCGCGTGTAAGGTCGCGCACGAAGGGCCAGATCAGGCGCATCTGCGCATGGCGCAGGGTCGAGGGATCGGGTTGTGGCACCTGAAAGACCAGCCGGTCTGAGCCCTGCATCAGACTAAAGGTGACAGGCCCATCCCCACGCGGCAAATTCACGCTAAATCCGGGCGACGGCGCGAGCAGATGCGGGTGCGCCGCAAGCACGTCAGGCCGTGCCAAAGCGGGTGTTGCGGTATGGCGCAGGCCTGCATGCGCAACCACGATCTGATCGCTGTCTGCCCACCCTTCAATGATCAGGCGCGGACCTTGCAGACAGACCCGGTCGATGTGCCCCAACATCTGCCCGGTATCGCCGACCAACGGGATGGTGCGCCCGGCGGCAGTAAGATGAACCGCACAGTAATGTGCAAAAAGGGCCGCAAATCTGGTGTAAAACATCGGCATCCCCAAAAGGTTCGCTTTTTCCAGCCGAGTGGTGGAAAGATTCGCGCTGATGATTGCATCCTGAGGCGGCAGACTTAATTTTGCATTTACGCTAAATCAGAAGTTTTCTTTTTCGGTATGTGGCGCCGGATGCGACCACTGCGTGCACCGCCATTGCGATGGCTTGGCCGTTTGGCAGTTGGCTCGGCGTTTGTGATAGGCCGGCCAAAATCAACTGGGTGTCCGGCCGCTTTTTTGTTGCTGTTGTGCTGGTGTGGGATGCTTTGCAACAGGCGGCTTGGAAGCGGCTATTGCACAGTCGACATTTCCCATCAAAATGATTATCGCAACAGCGGTGCATCGGCTTTGGGGGTGGGCGGGTTTGTCTAAGCATATTTTGGTCACTGGCGGTGCCGGCTATATCGGCGCGCATGCCTGCAAGGTTTTGGCACGGGCAGGCTACGTGCCCGTGACTTTTGACAATCTGGCGACGGGCTGGCGTGACGCGGTAAGATACGGGCCGTTCGTGCAGGGCGATTTGATGGACCGCGCAGCCCTTGATGCCGCATTTGCGCATTATAACCCCGTGGCCGTGATGCATTTTGCGGCTCTGGCGCTGGTCGGTGATGCATCGCGCGATCCGGGGCAATATTGGCGGGTCAATGTTGGCGGCTCGCTGAACCTGATCGAGGCATCGCTGGCGGCGGGCGTCAAAAACGTCGTTTTTTCATCAACATGTGCAGTTTACGGCAACCCCGACGGTATGCATCTGGATGAAGAAACGCCGCAGCGCCCGATCAATGCTTACGGCGCCAGCAAGCGCGCGATAGAGGATATGCTGGCGAATTTTGGTGAAAGCCACGGGTTGAACCATGTGATCTTTCGCTATTTCAACGTGGCGGGTGCCGATCCTGAGGGTGATGTAGGCGAGCAGCACCGGCCAGAGACGCATCTGATTCCGCTGATGCTGGAAACCATATCCGGCGCGCGGCCAAAGCTGACGGTCTATGGCACCGATTACGCAACCCGCGATGGCACTTGCATTCGCGATTATGTGCATGTGATGGATCTGGTCGGGGCGCATGTTCTGGGTCTGCAATGGTTGCTGGACGGACATGGCAACCGGGTGTTCAATCTGGGCACCGGGCGCGGCTTTTCAGTGCGCGAAGTGATAGATCACGCACGCGGTGTTACGAACCGCGCCATCCAAGTCACGGAAGGTGCGCGGCGGGCGGGCGATGCGGCGGCGCTTGTGTCAGGGTCTGAACGCGCGCGGGTGGAATTGGGCTGGACACCAGCAATGTCAACCCTGCCACAGATGATCGCCGATGCCTGGGGCTGGAGCCAGCGCCCCGGCTTTGCGGAATAGGCGCGGTATGGCCGTGCAGGTTCTGGTCATCGGAGCGGGGTCTATCGGGCGCAGGCATGCCGAAAATCTGGTCGCTTTGGGGGCTTCGGTGGCGCTTATCCCGTGGCGCGGTTATTCGGCGCAGATGCTGGCTGACCGGTTGGCACAGGGCGACATTCAAGGCGTTGTGATCGCGACGGCCACGCAAATCCGGCTGGAACTGATTGCAGCTTGTGGCGCGGCAAATGTGCCGTTTTATGTGGAAAAGCCGCTGGCTTTTTGCGCGGCCGAATTGGGGCTGATCGCCACGGCGGCGGCCCCGGTGGCCGAGCGTTCGATGGTGGGTTTCATGATGCGATATCACCCGGCATTTCGGTATCTGGCAGCTGCTGATTTGTCTGATACCTACCGCTTCACGTTCGAGATTGGCCATGATGTCACCCAGTGGCGGCAAAACTGGCGGTTTTCTGAAAGCTACGCAGCACAGGCCACGGGTGGCGGGGTGCTGCTGGATTTGTGCCACGAACTGGATATGGCGGCCTGCCTGATGCCCGGCCTTGTGGTGATCGGCGTCGATACTCTGGGTCATGCCGCCTATCCGGGGGTGGATATGGCAAGCCAGATCAGGCTGATTGCGCCCGGCGCTGTGGGCGAGGTAGCGATGGATTATCTGGCGCCCGAATTGATCCGCCACATAGCCTTGCGCGGCACCGAGACCTTATATGCATTTGATTTAGCGAATGGTCGCTACGAAATTCGTGGAAAAGGCGCCGCCATTCTGGAATTTCCGTTCAATCGCAATGACATGTTCCTTGAAGCTATGTCAGATTTTCTGGCTTTGGCGACAGGAAAGTCGCCGTCGGCCGTGGCTCATTTGCCGCGATTTGATTTGGCATTGCCCAACTGCGCCCTGATCGCATCAGCTTGGGAAGCGCGGCGTTTCACCGGTTTCGTCACAAAGGACATTCCATGATCATCGGCCATATCGGGGCGCGTAAAGGGTCCAAAGGCGTTCCGGGCAAGAATTTTCGGATGATCTGCGGCAAGCCGTTGATTGACTGGTCGCTGGATCAGTTGTTTTCAAGCGATCGCGTGGATGCGGTGGTTGTATCCACCGATGACGAGGCGATTTATGATCATGCGGTGGCCAGAGGGGCGCTGAAAATCGGCCTCAGGCCCGCGCATCTGGCGACGGATACGGCCGGGAAATGGGGTGTCTGGCATCACGCACTGATGGCGGCCGAAGCGTTGACTGGCCCTGCATCCGCGTTTCTTGATCTTGATTGCACCTCGCCGTTGCGCCTGCCGGGCGATATCGACGCAGCACTCGATTTGTTCAATAGCGAACATCCTGACATGGTCATGTCGTGCTGCGAGGCGCGAAAGAACCCTTATTTCAACCTTGTCGAACCTGATGCCACGGGCGCGCTGCATGTGTCCAAACCGCTGCCGGGCGGGGTGGTGGCGCGCCAGCAGGCGCCCGTGGTTTATGAACATGCGGCCAGCACCTATGTGGTGTCGCCCGCTTATCTGAAGCGTTCAAACGGCCTGTGGGAAGGCCGGGTGATCCCGTATTTGATGCCACCCGAACGCTGTGTTGATATCGACAGCCCGTTTGATTTTACGCTTGTCGAATTCCTGCTGACCACCGCCCAAAAGGACCAGACCCATGGATAGCCAACTGACCGGACGCACGGTTTTCATCACCGGATCGGGGGGTGTTTTGGGGTCCACCTATGTGCGACGGATGTTGGATGCGGGCGCGCGGGTGGTGTCATCTGATCTGCCGGGCCACCGAGCCGATGCGCTGAAAGAGGCCCATGCGGGCAACGATAATTTCCGGTTCTACGATCTGGATGTCGGCGACGAAGATCAGGTGACTCAGATTTTCGCGCGTATCCTCGCCGATGGCTGGCAGCCCAATGTGGTGCTGAACAATGCGGCAATCACCGGCGAATTGCTGATGGGTGCTGGCAAGCCGTTCCCTGATTTCGCCAATACCTCGGTGTCGGATTGGGAACGCACGATGCGCACCAACCTGACGGGCGCCTTCATGATCGCGCGCCAGATGGACCGTGATATCATCGGAAAATGGCCGGCCACACTGATCAACGTGGCCTCGATGTATGCGTTGAACGGCCCGCATCACCAGATCTACGACGGCATGCCATTCAAGTCTTTTTCCGCCTACTCCACCACCAAGGCGGGCATTCACGGGCTGACCCTGTGGTTGGCAGGATACTGGGCCAAACGGCAGGCAACCGTGAACACAATCGCGCCCGGTGCGGTATTCAACAACCATTCCGATGAATTCCAAAGACGGGTGTCGGAACTGATCATGGCGGGCCGTATGGCGAAGCCAGATGAGATTGCCGATGCCATGCTGTTTTTATGCTCCGCCCAAGCGGGCTATATGACCGGGCAGTTGGTCAATGTGGATGGCGGCTTTAGCGGCTGGTAAGCAGCAGGGTGTCCAACGCCGCTATCGTGCGCTGCGTTGCCCCCGAATGAGCGTTGAAAAATGCTTGGGTCGCCAGATCATCCGGGCCGCCCGCATAGGGTGCCAACAAAAGTCCCTGCAGGTCAGCGGCGGTATCTGCCCATGCGCACACGCCTGCCGTAATCGCCTCGACGGCCGGATATTCGATGGTGTGGATCACCGGGCCAACGATTACCGGTTTGCGCAGGGCCAGCGGCTCGATGATATTATGCGCGCCCTTGGGGGTAAAACCGCCGCCCACGATCACCGTGTCGGCCATGGCAAGATAGGCATACATCTCGCCCAGAGTATCGCCCAAAAGCACGTCGATATTCGGTGCCAATCCGATGGGCACAAACCCTGCGTCCAACAAAACCGACCGCCGCCCAACCGTTAACCCCGCCGCCGTCAGCATCGCTGCAACCTCGTCAAACCGTTCCGGTTTGCGCGGCACATAGACGGTCAGGGTCTGGTTGCGCCCAACGGCCTTGTCATTGGCCAAAACGGCATGGACTGCATTGATATAGACGGTATCCTCGCCCTCAACCGCACTGGCAACGGTGATCACCCGCCGGTCTTTGGCGCCAAGCCAAGCGCGAGCGTCGATCCCTGCCGCCAACAAATGCGGCGCAATAGGCTGATCAAAGCGCAATTCACCCGTGACGTGGATGTTTGGCACATTGACCGATGCAAAACGCGCGGCTTGCAAACCGGATTTCACCAAAGCCCCGGCAAAGCCCTGCATCACCTGCGCACGAAATCCGCTGCGCCCCCCGTCGTGCCCCCCGTCCCGCCCCCTGTCATGCCCCCCGTCGCGCGCATAGCTTTTCGATGGATACTGCGCGTTGCACAGGTAAAGCGGCACGCCTGCACTGCGCGCCGCCATGATCATGCGCGGCCAAATCTCTATCTCCATCACCAGCCCGCATCTGGGGGCGAAAGTCTTGAAAAAGCGCCGATACGCAAAGCCATATTCAAACGGCACCCAAGCCACGCGCAACCGCCCTGCGGCAATATCGGGGCCGAACACCCGTTCCGCCTCTCGCCGCCCGGCGGGGGTGAAATGCGTTGTTATCACCGTATCACCCCGGTCAATCAGCGCGCGGATCAATGGCACGGCGGACCGCAGTTCACCCAAAGACACCGCGTGAACCCAAATTGCCCCTGCCGGAAACGGGCGGTGGCGACCAAAGCGTTCCGGCAGAAGTTTGAAATACAGGGCGTCTTTTCGCCCCCGTCGCCACAAGTAAAACAGCACCAGTGGCAGCCCGATCGCCCACAAGGCCGTATAGGCCGTCAAAGCCAAACGCAGGCGCAAGCTTGGAAAAGGCGGGTGTTCAGACATTATGGCCTTTTGGTAGCAGCGCCAGCAGTGTGCTGCAAAGCAGAACCACCCCAGCGGTGCCGTTTTCTGCCAAGGTTTTTGCCCGAGCGGCCTGATGTGTCAGTTCCGGGTTTTGCAACGCCGCCAACAATCCGGCCACGTCTGCAACCTCTGTTACCGCATCGGCCGCATGAAGGTCCGCATAGTCGCCCGTGAAATTCGCCACATTCGGTCCGTGCAAGACCGCACATCCCAAATGCGCGGCCTCCCACGGATTATGCCCGCCGGTTTCGCCGAAACCGCCACCTACCAGCGCTGCAGGGCACAGCCGGTACCACAGCCCCATTTCCCCAAATGTATCCGCCAGATAGACCGCATCTGTTAGGCCGGGCGTCACATGCCCAGACCGTACTGCCACGCCAAGCCCCGCACAGTTGCAAGCAGTCACAATCGCGCCCTGGCGGGCCGGGTCACGCGGGGCGATTATCAACAGCCAAGCCGGGTCTTTGGCAAACAGCTGTGCCTGCGCGGCAATGGCCACCGCCTCGTCGCTGGCATGGGTCGATGCCGCCAGCCACGGCCTGCGCCCCGCAAACGGAATCGCCAACACCGTGCGATCATCGGGCAGGTCTGCCAACGGCCCGGCCCCCGCCTTTAGCGAACCGGTAACGCCCACATCCACTGCACCAAGATGGCGCAGATGGTTCGCCGTCATCGTATCTTGCGCTGAAATATGCGCAAAACGGCCATAAAGATCGCGGTAAAGGCTGCGCACACGCGCCCGCGCAGCAAAAGCCCGCGTGTTCATCCGGGCGTTGATCAACGCCAAAGGAATGCCACGCCGATGCGTCGCCACCACCATCCCCGGCCATAAATCCTGCTCTGCCCAGACAGAGATATCGGGCCGCCAATGATCCAGAAACTGCGACACCGGCCCCGGCGCATCAAGCGGCAAAAACTGGTGCCGGGTGCGCTGCGGCATATTCCCGGCAAAGGCCAGCGCGGACGACCGCGCCGACGATGTTACCAGAAAAGACACATCCGGCCGGGCATCGCCCATGGTGCGGATCACCCCACGCAGCGCCATCACCTCGCCCAGGCCCACCGCGTGAAACCAGACCAGCGGGCCGTTGGGGCGCGGTAACCCCGCCTCCCCCAGCTTTTCACGCCATCGTGCCGGGTCTTCGCGGCCACGCGCCAAGCGGCGTTGCAAATAGCCCGGCAAAAACAGCTTGAACCCGTGCATGGCCAACAGATACGCCCGCAGCAAGGCACCTGTTCGCGGCACAGGGCGGCTGCCATCAGCCAATATCCCGAAACTCTTTTTGCAGGCTTTGCGCCCAGAACGACGGGTCTTGCAGCACGGCCACAAACCGATCTGCCGCGCGCCCGATCCCGAACCCGGTGTGGCGTGGATAGCTCTTGCCCCATTCGCCAGCCAAAAACGCGGCAATCGCCGAAACATCAGACGCGGCACAAGCGGTGATTGACGAAGCTACGCCCCGGTTGGTCTGCCGCGTGCCCACGTCCAGCGACGCAAGACCCATGAACGGCGCCTCGCGCACGCCCGCTGATGAATTGCCCAGCATCACTGCGGCATTCTTCATCAGCTCGGAAAAATGTGCAAAGCGCATCGAGGGGATCACGCGGAATTGGTCGGCGGGCAAGCGGTTGATCACCTGAAATATCGCGTCCGACCCCGGATCGTTGTTTGGGGCCACCAAGACAAACTGCCGTCCGGACCCTTGCATCGCGCCAAACAGCGCCTCGGCCTGCGCGCCCATGGAGGCAGCTTCAGACGTCACGGGATGAAACACGCCAATGCCGTAGTCTGCAAACGGAATGCCGTAGCGCGTGCGCACCTCGTCTATCGTCACACCAGACGGCGCTGCGTGAAAATCCAGCTCGGGTGATCCGATCACATGCACGCTTTCCACAGGCTCCCCCAGCGCCATCACGCGCTTGGCCGCAATGTCGGACGATACGAAATGCTGGCTTGCCAGCTTTGTGTTGCAATGGCGAAACACCTCGTCAATGGTGCCAGACACCTCGCCGCCCTCGATATGCGCCGAGCGGATGTAATTGGTCGCGGCCACCAAAGCGCCTGCCAATGCCTCGACCCTGTCGCCGTGCACCACCACCAGATCGGGGCGGCTGTTTGCGATGTAGTCGGAAAATCCGATCACGGTTTTCGCCAGGATCACATCCTGTCCGTCACCGGGGCGCTGGTTCAGAAATTCCTGAACAATGACGCCGGGGGTGCGGTGCACCTCGTTCTTGGTGAGGCCGTAGCGGTCCAGCATATGCATGCCGGTCACAAAGAAACTGACGGCAAAGCCAGCGTCCCGCGCGGCGATGGCCAAGGGTTCCAGCTTGCCAAAATCCGCGCGCGTGCCGGTGAGGAAGAGAAGGGATCGGGTCATGGTTACGGCTTTTTGCAAGGGGGGGGTGGCACATCCGGCCGCCATGATTCCGTTAAGTGGTGCTACCAGATTGCGGGTTTGTTTGCAAAGTCTTTACATAGATCTGAAAACTCGAAGTATTAAGTTTATAATATGAAGTGTGAGGAAAGCAAAATAATACATAAGATAAATAGAAGGGCAATTACTTTGCGAAAGACTTTCAGCCTCTGTTTGAGTTTTTTGCCCCCATAGGAGAAATTCTTTACGATCTCAATCTGAAGGATATCGAAAGGCGTAGTAATTTTATTTCCATGGCTCATCAAAAGTACTTCATCGAGGCAACGATTGAGATTGTATCGATCAGAATGAGCAGGCCAATTCAATTTAGAAAACGAACTTGCTTCCTCATAACCATTAATAATATCTTGAACAATTTCGTGAGGGCTCTCTCTTGTAGTACTACAAGTGCCGTTAAAGTTTAGGTACTCTGCTTTTCTTATGTTAAGTTCAGAAAGCCATCCAGGTCCACCGAAGTGATCGTAACAAAATACTGGTATGCCAGCAACTAATGCATACTGAACGGTCTTACCAATTGATATAACAGCTTGAATGTCAAAAAAATCACTTGGTTCTAAAATTTTTACAATATGTCCTTTTCCAATAATTTTAATTTTAAAGCCTAGTTCTTCAAGTTTTTTTGCGGCAATAAGTAAATCATTTGGAAGATGATTTGAGACAATCAGAATATTTCTTAATGTTTCAAAAGATTTGCTTGGCATTTGGTGGAACCGTAAAGGCGCCGCGTTCCTAAGCACGTAGATATTATCTGTTTCTTCTTTCCCCTCCAGCGTATCGCGTGTCACATCTGCGTTGAACAGGCGCATTGTCGCAAATCTTTTCGATATCGGATGGTGAAGAGTCTCGATTGGATGGTAATAAGACAAATGGACAGACACGAGCGAACCTCGCCAATTCAACAGCAATTTCGGATCTGAGATGTTATGAAGAAATTGTCCATGTTGACTCCACACAAAATCATATTCTGAAATTTCCAATGGTTGCACCTGAAGATGATATTTGCTATCTGCTATCGTAAACATATCAGGAGAAATTTTGTCTGCTTGGACCGTGACAATATGTCCGATAGAAGCAAAATGCGTTGCTGCCTCTAGTGCAACAATTTCTGATCCAGAAAATTGATCGAGTCGACTTGTGAGTACGGCAATCTTCACAGCAAACCTACGCATTCATCCAAGGGGGATTCTTCCGAACAGGCTGTGTTTGCCGCTCCTGTATTTCTTTTAGAACACTCGAGCTTGGGCAGGGCAGATCACCATCCGCTACTGCTCTCAAATATTGCGATCGAGTGCTCATAGTCAAGGGGTCGTTGCTCTTTTTGATAAACGGGAAATTTAAGAGTTTCACACAAGGAAAAATGAACTGTACATGCGGAACTGAAAATTCAAGAGTTACTCTTATATGGTTCATTGCCGACGCCTTCCATGAATCAGCGTCTGAAAACGATTGAATAAGTGCTTGCCGTTCATTCACAAGAAACGGTTTCGGTGCTGTGGTTGCATAAATCAGTGTTTTATACAAGAACTCTGGCTTTTCCAGCGCTAGCGTTTCCAAAAAATTTCTTTTCGTTACAATACCTTCAAGCGTGATACCCCCACTTTCCAATGCTACTCCGAAGTCTCTTTCGCCAGTCCGTATGACAATAAACTTATTGTCTGTAAGAATATATCTCCTCCAGAATTCGATAAATTTCTGGTTGGAGAATGAGCTGAAAGTCATTTTGAAAAAATACGACTCTATCCAATTTCTCTGTCCTTTTGTTCTTACTGCTCCACCCATAACCTTTCCATCAGTTTCAGAAAAAATATCCAGAAAGGTTCCTTTTGTGGTTGGAACGAACCAAATACTGTCATTAAAAATCATTAACTTTTCTGGCTTAATTTTTTCGTCCCAAAGATGGAATATTGCGTCCCGGTATCCTCCGAAATCATACCCGAAATTAGGTCGCTCAACGATTTTCCAAGCATGCAAAATAAGGCTCGCTCGGTCATGATCGCTGAGGGGTGTGTTGCATACTATAAATGGGGAATAGCCATCTTTCACAAGATCGCGACATGTTTCTATCGTTGAAGCGGAAATACCCTTGGGCTGATAAATTAAAAAAATAGCAATTTTTTCCGTCAAATGAAATTGCCCATTTGTGTACTTCAAATTTGTCCTTCTGGCGTTGTCGTAGGTACGTGATTTTTTCTTGCCGAATATTTTGTAAGGCAGCACCCCAAATCTCTGTTTTATGCGAAGTAGCTCCCGCCGCAGCTTCCAACTTGGGATCACACCAAATCCGCCCATTTCAACTGCGTGTTCCGCGTCACAGCCCGCGTCGTGCGCATTCCCAGCACGCGGTCAAACTCATACCCCGCGATTTCGCCCGATCCCGGCCTGCGTGCCCAGATATCCGCCTCGGTTATCACATGGCCTGCGGGCAGATCGCGGTCGGCCACCACCGATGCGCGGGCAAAGCGGTAGACCGCTTCTTCGGGTGCGGTGCGCTGTTTGGGGTTGTGCAGGGCGGTGTGAATCTCGCGGGACCGGTCGATCAGAAACCGCAACTCGGCTGGGTCCATCGAA
>JAYSPY010000001.1:0-8580 GCA_043721855.1 Pseudorhodobacter sp. | reverse complement strand
TGTCACCTGTGGCGCATCACAGCCGTATTCGTCGGCAAACTGTTCCGACATCCGGGTAAACAGCGTCAGAATATCCTCCCCCCGATTGCGCAACGGAGGCAGCACAATCGTCAACGCGCCAAGGCGATAGTACAAATCTGGCCGCAGAACATTTTCCAACGTCGTATCGGGCTGGTGCTGATTGCAAATTGCGATGATCCGGGTTTCGGGCGGCGTGCCCTGATCGTTGATCAATGCCAGCAACCGCGATTGCAACGGATGGCTCAGCGCCTCGATATCCTCAAGACACAAAGTCCCCCCCCGCGCCTCTTCAACCAGTGGTATTGCGCCATCTTCCCCCGGCCCGAACAGCCGCGCCTGCAACTGATCTTCCGACCATGCAGCACAGGAAATCGTCACAAACTTGCGTCCCGCGCGCGACCCAACGGCATGCAACGCATGCGCCACCAAGGTTTTGCCCGTGCCGGTTTCGCCGTCGATCAGCACATGGCCGTCTGCCTGCCCCAGATCAAGGATATCCTCGCGCAGCCGCTCCATCTCCGGCGACCCGCCGATAAGTTTTTTCATCAAAACCGACCCGTCAGACAGTTCCCGCCGAAGTGCGCGGTTGTCCAGCGTCAACCGCCGCGTCTGCGTGGCTTTCTTGGCCAGTTCGGTCATCCGGTCGGGATTGAACGGCTTTTCCAGAAAATCAAACGCGCCCACGCGCATGGCCTCGACCGCCATCGGCACATCGCCGTGACCGGTGATCATGATCACCGGCAAGCCGCTGTCCATGCTCATCAGGCGCTTCAAAAACGCCATTCCGTCCATTCCCGGCATCTTGATGTCGCTGACCACAACACCGGCAAATTCCGCGCCAATGCCCTTTAACGCATCCTCCGCCGAGGCATAGGTTTCCGTGTCAAATCCCGACAAAGCCAACCACTGGCTGATCGATTGGCGCATATCGGCCTCGTCGTCCACAATCGCCACTTTCATTGCTCGCGCCATAAAATCCTCATTCTGCTGCTTCAGCTTTTTTGCCCATCTCAGCTTTTTTGCCCATCAAGGGCAGCTGCACTTCAAATACCGCGCCACCATCGCTTGCGTTGCGCGCAACCAGCCGCCCGCCCAGATCGGTGACAATGCCTGACGATATGGCAAGGCCCAGCCCCACCCCCTCGCCCGGTTTTTTCGTGGTGTAGAACGGCTCGAACAGGTTATCGAGATCGACAATCCCGTGCCCATTGTCGCGCACCGACAGAACCGCGCCGTCGCCAGCCGTCAGGATGATATCAATTTGCGGCGCCTTGCTGTCTTTGGTGGCATCAAGTGCGTTGCGCAACAGGTTGATGATCACCTGCTCCAGCCGTAAGCGGTCTGCGTTCACAATTACCGGCGTGCGCGGCAAGGTCCGCGTGATCCGCACCACGCGCAATTTCAACTGCGGCTCCATCATCGCCAGACCCGATGACACACAGGCGCGCAAATCCACCGGCTCGAATGCCTCGCCACCCTTGCGGGCATAGGATTTCAACTGCCGGGTGATAGCCCCCATCCGTTCAATCAAATCGTCAATCCGCTGGAACGACGACAACGCCTCATCCGGTCGCTTGCGCTGTAACAACAGCCGCGCGCCTGCCAGATAGGTTTTCATCGCGGCCAGTGGCTGGTTCAATTCGTGGCTGACCGCCGCCGACATTTCGCCCAACGCCGCCAGCTTGGACGATTGCGCCAGTGTCAATTCAGCAACTTCCAGATCCTTTTGCGCCTTTTCCCGCTGCGCCACTTCACGCTGCAACCGGGCGTTCAAAAGCCGCAACTCGGCAGATTCCCTTTGAAACCCCAAAGATTGTGACCATGCCCGGCGCGACAGCAGATAGAACGTCATTGCCGCCAGAATCGCAAAGCCCATTATCTCCAGCGCCAAAACGCCGTTCACCCGTTCGCGCACGGAATCGTAGGCGGTGAATGTAATCAAGCGCCATCCGCGAAACGGAACCCTCGCCTCGGTTTTCATCACCGCTTCACCAGAGAAATACGCATCCGGTGCGCGCTGCGCCCAGTCTGCCGTGACCTGAAACGCCCGCCCCAGCGCCGTCGGCGCATTCGTCTCGGCAAGGGCTTGATCAAGCGGCAGACCGCGCCACCGCAGTTCTGTCGACAACAGAACCATACCCTCGCTGTCGGTCACCAACACAACATCTTGCAATCCGGCCCAGGCACGTTCGTATTTCATCAAATCGGCGGCAACCACGATCACACCAATCGCCTGTCCTTCAGACTGGACCGCGCGCGAATAGGTGAACGAATGCGCCCCGGTTTCGCCCTTGGTCACCGTGAAAACCGTCTCCTTGGCGCGCAAAGCTTCCACAAACGCGCCGTCTTGCGCATGGTTTGAGCCCAGCAAATTCCGATCCGTTGCACCAACCGTCCGCCCCTCGCCGTCCAACAGCAGAATGGACGCGGCGCCAATTTCGGTTTGAAACGATATCAACCGCGATGATGTCCCGGAAAAATCCCCGATACTGAGCGCGCGTATCAATTCCGGATCACGCGCCAACAGCAGCGGCACCACCGCCGTGCGCTGTAATTCCGTGATCATATTCCCAGAATACAGCGCCAAGCGCAGCTCTGCCCGGTTGCGGGTGGTGTCGGTAAAGCGATCAGAAAGCCAACGGTTGGTGGTCAACACGACGGCCACCGCAAGCAGCGCCAAAAGCGCTATCACCACTTTTGCGCGCCAGGACATGCCTTGCGGCAGCCCTGATCCCAATTCGTCTGCGTCCACTTCCGTCATGAAGCAACTTTAAGCCCCGTCAAGCCCCGTCTCAAGCACCAGCCCTTCAGGCCAGCGCCATCCCGCCCATCAAGGATTGGAAAACACCAGCACCATCGGTGCCGCCCAGCCGGGCATCCACCGCACGCTCGGGATGCGGCATCAAGCCCAACACACGCCGGTTATCTGAAACGATCCCGGCAATATCGCCCATAGCGCCGTTTGGGCTGTCGGTATAGCGAAACGCCACGCGCCCCTCGCCGTCCAGACGAGCGATTGTTTCGGTATCGGCGGTGTAATTCCCGTCATGATGTGCAACCGGCAAAGCGATCTTTGCCCCAAGCCCGTAAGCTGATGTAAAGTCAGTTACCGCATCTACACGCAATCCAACGACCTTGCAGACAAACTTCAGCCCTGCATTGCGCATCAATGCACCGGGCAAAAGTCCGGTTTCGGTCAAGATCTGAAATCCGTTGCATATCCCCAGAACATACCCCCCGCGCGCCGCATGCGCATGAAGCGCCCCGGCAATCGGTGAGCGCGCGGCAATCGCGCCGCAGCGCAGATAATCCCCAAACGAAAAACCGCCCGGAATACCCACAACATCCACCCGAGGCGGCAATGCCGTCGCCTTGTGCCAGACTCGTTCCACCTCAAATCCCGCAGTCTCAAAGGCAACCACCAGATCGCGGTCACAGTTTGATCCCGGAAAAGTAATGACAGCGGCTTTCATGGCAATCGTCCTGTGATGCGGCGTCAGAACCGCATAGTGCATGCCGCCCAAACCTGCAATTCACAACGGCGCAAATATGCTCGGGGGGGTGCCGCGGCGGCGATGGCGACGGGGGCAGACAGCCCCCTGCCTGACACAGATAAAAGCCCTGCACTGCCCACGCCGTAAAAATCTGCACAGATTTTTGCTCAGAATTTTACTTAAAATTCTGTCTTGCGCAAAAGCTCCGCCGTTTCAGACAATCTCGATGCTGAATTTCTCAATAACCGTATTGGCCAACAGCTTCTCGCACATCGCACGCACCTCGTCCTGCGCCGCCACCCGGTCATTGCCTGCCAGATCCAGCTCTAACACCTTGCCCTGCCGGACGCCCGACACGCCGGCAAACCCAAGCGTGCCCAGCGCATGGCGCACCGCCTCGCCTTGTGGGTCCAGAACACCGTCCTTCAACATCACATGCACGCGCGCTCTCATCGGCCTTGGTCCTTTCAGTTGATCAATGTAGGCTTGGTGGTATGCGTCACATTTGATGGCAACACCCCCAAACGCCGCGCAAGTTCGGTATAGACATCGGCCAATGGTCCCGGCTCTCGGGCCACACCGTCACGCTCGGCGGCCTCGTTGCCGCGCATATCCCACAAGCGACAACTGTCCGGGCTGATTTCATCCGCCACGATCAGACGCATGAAATCACCTTCCCAAACCCGGCCAACCTCAATCCGGAAATCGGCCAAACGAACGCCAACCCCCATCATCACGCCGGATAAAAAGTCATTGACCCGCAAGGCAAGCGCTATCACATCATCCAGATCTTGCTGATTGGCCCAACCAAACGCCACGATATGCTCTTCGGCCACCAAGGGGCAGCCCAGCTTGTCATCCTTGAAATAATATTCCACAATCGGTCTGGGTAGCGCTGTGCCTTCCGGAATGCCCAAGCGCGTGGACAATTCACCGGCCGCAAAATTGCGCACCACGATTTCCAGCGGCAGAATCTCAGCCATCCGCACCAGTTGTTCGCGCATGTTCACCCGGCGGATGAAATGCGTGGGCACCCCGATGCTATTCAGCCCGGCCATAAAGAATTCAGACAAGCGGTTGTTCAAAACCCCCTTGCCGTCTACCGCGACAGCGGCGTCTGACCCGGTGGCAATGCCATCATCCTTGAAATACTGAATAAGGGTTCCCGGTTCCGGGCCTTCATACAAGATCTTGGCCTTGCCTTCGTAAACCTTCTTGCGCCGCGCCATGAATTCTCCGATCAATGGCCGATCAGGGCCGCATCAGTCCCCTGATCAGTCTTTCGAGAACCTCTATGCCAAGCGTGCCTGCCCTGCAAGGCAATCGCACGCACCCTCTTGCACGATTGGATGCGCGAGGCCATATGCAAGCAACGATATTTTTCAGAGGGAGCCGCCGATGACCACATTCGACGACCGTGATCGCGCATTTGAAGCGAAATTTGCCCATGACGCCGACATGCAGTTTCGCGCCGAGGCACGGCGCAATAAACTGCTGGGCCTTTGGGCCGCGGGCCTTTTGGGTAAGTCCGGCGATGATGCCGCCGCCTACGCCATGTCTGTTGTTCAGGCCGATTTCGAAGAGGCTGGCGTTGAAGATGTGGTGCGCAAAGTCGCCGCCGACCTTGCCGGCCACGCCACCGCCGACGATATCCGCGCCAAATTGGCCGATCTTTTGCCGCTAGCGAAATCGCAGCTGATGGACGAAGTGTAAAAAATTAACTCTTTGGCAAAGCAAGGGCCGCTCATTTGGGGCGGCCTTTTCCTTTAGTGACAATTTGATCCGTTAAGGCCGTCTGAACCCTGATCCGCTAAGCCTGATCGTTAAAGGTTATGGTCAGAAAAGGGTTTAGCAGCATGGCACAGGCCAAACGGGCGTCTTTTGGCGCAGCGCGCGTCTCATTGCCAGCCGGGCAATGGCCCCGTTTGCTAGGCAAAGCGGGGCTCGCATGCCTCGTTGCTGCGGGGTTTTTGTGGCTGCTGGCTAACCGTCTGTCCGATATTTCCCTTCATGAAACCCGTGGCCATTTTCTTGCTGTCGCCCCCGGACAATGGCTGACAGCCGTTCTTGCTACGATCGCAAGCTTTTGGGCAGTGGGTCGCTATGACGCTGTGATCCACCGCTATCTTGCCACGGGCGCGCGCCCCGCTGATGCTCGCCGCGCCGGGGCTACCGCCATTGCGGTCAGTCAAACGCTTGGCCTTGGCGTGATCACCGGGGCCATTCTGCGCTGGCGCATGTTGCCAGACCAAACTTTGTGGCAAGCCACCAAAATCACCACCTTGGTCGCCGCGTTTTTCCTGTGCGGTTGGGCGCTTGTCACAGCAGTTGTGCTGGCGACCCTGCCGCTTGCGCCCTACAAACCATTGGCTTATGTCGTTCTTGCCCTTTGTGCGACTTTGGTCATCACCAGCGCGGTCGCCCCCCGAATTCGGCATATCCATTGGCCAAATCTTTTCATCGTCAGCCGCCTGTTGGCCCTGACAGCGATTGACACCCTGACGGCCGCACTGGCACTTTGGCTGCTGTGCCCGCCTGATCTTGCACTGCCCTTGGCCACCTTGTTGCCCGCGTTTTTGCTGGCCTTCGGCGCGGGCCTGATCTCCGGCGCGCCGGGCGGCATCGGTGCGTTTGAAATAACTCTGCTGGGCTTGTTGCCAATGGTGCCAGAGGCCCCGCTTTTGGCCACGATCCTGGCATGGCGCGCGGTTTATTTTGCGCTCCCAGCCATGATCGGTGCGGGTCTGGCCATCCGTGGCCCAACCCAAAAGCGCCAGATGTTCCCCGTTGCCCCAGGTGCTGCGCTGATCAATCACGCCCGCCGCGCCGAGACGGGCCTGCTGGCGCAAGGCCATCTACGACTTATTCCCGCCGGATATCATCAGACTTGGCTGTCGGGCCGCACCGCGCATTGCCGTGTCGGACTGTTGGACCCGATGTCCACGAACTCTGTATCGGGGACAAGCCTGTCTGACCAGAAACGCGCCATCACCGCGCTGATAGATTCCGCCAGAACCGAAAGTCGTTTGCCTGTCCTTTACAAATGCTCGGCCCGGACCGCCATCGCGGCCCGCCAGCTGGGCCTTAAGCTGCGCCCCATTGCCCGCGAGGCATGGCTGGACCCGCGCAGCTTTGCGCTGACCACTCCGTCCCGCGCGGGGCTGCGCCGCAAGTTGCGCAAGGCGCGGGCTGCAGGCATTACCGTTACAAATTCCCCGCAAGATTGGGTCGGCCTGGCCCGGATCAACGCAGAATGGGCCGCTTGCCACGGCGGCGAGCGCGGCTTTTCCATGGGCCGGTTTGATCGCAAATACTTGCAAAACCAACGCATCTATGTGGCCTGTGCGGGCAGTATGCCAATCGCTTTCATCAGCTTTCATGTCGGAAAATTCGAATGGACGCTTGATCTTATGCGCCATGCCGCCTGTGCGCCCGATGGCACGATGCAGGCGCTGATTGCGGCCGCCATAGCCGACGCTGCGACCCTTCAGTTGCCCCGCGTGTCGCTGTCGGCAGTGCCACTTGCGGCCCTGACGGTGGCGCCGACCGCGCGGTTGGCAAGCTTGATGCACCGTGTTCTGGGTGGCCGCCAAATCGGCCTCGCGCAGTTCAAATCGTCTTTCGTACCAAATTGGCAAACCCTGTATCTGGCCGCCCCAAACAGGCCAGCCCTGGCACTTGCCGGGGCAGAGATCGCGCGCGAAATACATTTCCCTCCAGCAGCGATACCTGCCGCTCATCATGATCATGCAGAATATGAAATTGCCTCTGCCCCTTAGCCATGGCACAGGGGGGCACTCGCCCCCGTGATCCAGCCAAAGGCACGCCCATGTCGACCGATCTTCTGTCAAAACTTCTTGCCAAAAACGCTTGGCTGCTTGCCGATGGGGCCACGGGCACCAACTTGTTCAATATGGGCCTGTCATCGGGCGAACCCCCCGAGATGTGGAATATCGAACAACCTGACAACATAAGGAAGCTTTACAAGGGCGCTGTCGATGCAGGCTCAGACCTGTTTTTGACCAATTCCTTTGGTGGCAATGCCAGCCGTCTGAAATTGCATGGCTTTCAGGATAGGGTGCATGAGCTTAACCGTGTCGCCGCCAGTCTGGGCCGCGAAATCGCCGATGCCGCCGGCCGCCCGGTTGTGGTTGCAGGCTCTGTCGGCCCAACGGGTGAGATTATGGTGCCGGTTGGCGCTTTGACGCATGCTTTGGCCGTAGAAATGTTCCATGAACAGGCCGAAGGCCTGAAGGCCGGCGGTGCAGATGTTTTGTGGATGGAAACCATTTCCGCGCCCGAAGAATACCGCGCCGCTGCCGAAGCAGCCGCCCTTGCTGGCATGCCGTGGTGCGGCACGATGAGCTTTGATACCGCTGGCCGCACCATGATGGGCGTCACATCGGCGGCCATGGCCGAAATGGTCGAGAAATTGCCAAACCCGCCGATTGGATTTGGCGCAAATTGCGGGGTTGGCGCGTCGGACCTGATGCGCACCGTTCTGGGCTTTGTGGCGCAGGGCACCACCCGGCCTATTATTGCCAAAGGCAACGCGGGCATCCCGAAGTATCATGATGGGCATATCCATTATGATGGCACGCCCGAATTGATGGCAGATTACGCCGTGCTGGCCCGCGATGCAGGCGTGCGTATCATCGGCGGGTGCTGTGGCACCATGCCCGAGCATCTGCGCGCCATGCGCCATGCGCTGGAAACACGACCCCGCGGCGACATCCCGACGCTGGACGCGATCACCGAAGCCTTGGGTGGATTTTCATCCGCGTCAGATGGCACAGGCGACACATCCGGCGATCCCAAACGCGAACGGCGCGGGCGGCGGGGCTAGTCAAATTCTGCGCAGAACTGCCCCGATTTCTGCGCAGAAATCGTCTGCACCTGCCCCCCGGAATAGGGCTGGGTCTGTGAAAACGCCGCGCCAGCGCCGGAAGATCGGCCCGTCAAAACAGCGCCAGCTGATCCCCTTTGCGTGGTGGCTGTGCAAACAGATCACACCGTAACTTTGGCTGCTGTAAATCCAACCCCAACCGCCCCACGGCTACGGCAA